>CAYMQV010000133.1:0-13074 GCA_964392395.1 uncultured Gemmatimonadaceae bacterium | reverse complement strand
GCACGCGCGAGGGCGCCGTGATGCAGGCGCCGCTGCAAAAGCTGAAAGGTATCGATCAGTGGCAGAGTGTCATGGC
Organism: uncultured Gemmatimonadaceae bacterium; assembly: GCA_964392395.1. Taxonomy (GTDB): domain Bacteria; phylum Gemmatimonadota; class Gemmatimonadetes; order Gemmatimonadales; family Gemmatimonadaceae; genus JACMLX01. The sequence continues at coordinate 12,998 of CAYMQV010000133.1, read as the reverse complement.
GCAGGTGGGCGCGATGCCAGAGGTTGCGGTGGCGTCGCCCGGCGTGTCGGGTTCCGCGGTGGTGGTACGTGGCGATGTCTCGCGCGTGATCGCGCTCACCGGGATGATCCCGGATCTCTACTTCCGCGTGGTCGCACTGCCGGACAAGATCGTGAAAGGCTCCGCGCGTCTCGACGGCACTGACATCCTCATTGGCACCGAGCTGGCAGCGGACCTTGGCATCGGGGTGGGCGACAAGTTGAATGTGACAGGGAACGGCGGCGCCGTGACCACGCTCACCGTGACGGGCATCTTCGACCTGGGCAACAAGTTCGTGAACGAGCGGAGCACCTTCATGGCGCTGCGCACGGCACAGACCCTCACGGCACTGCCGGGCGGCGTGACCTCGATCGATGTCACGGTCCAGGATGTGTACGCGGCCGAGGTGATCGCGCAGCGCATCATGAACTCGGCCAACGTGGAGGCCGACAGCTGGATCACGACGAACAAGCAGTTCTTCACTGCCATCAGCGCGCAGACCATTTCGATGAATGCGATCCGGTTCTTCGTCGGCCTGTCGGTGGCGTTCGGCATCGCCAGTGTGCTGGTGGTCTCCGTGGTGCAGAAGTCGCGGGAGATCGGCATTTTGCGCGCGATGGGGATCTCCCGTGGTCAGGTGCTGCGCATCTTCCTGCTGCAGGGCGGATTGCTCGGCCTGGGTGGCGCCCTCGCCGGTTCTGTCCTCGGCTACGCCGGCTTGACGACCTGGATGCGGTTGACGCGCGCCGTGGACGGCTCGTCGCTGTTCACACTGGAGCTGACGTTGGGGCTGTTCGGATGGACGCTTCTGCTCGCGACGATCACCGGACTGGTGGCGGCCGTGGTGCCGGCGCTGCGGGCGGCGCGCCTCGACCCAGTGGTCGCGATCAATGCCTGAGGGAGCGCCGGTCGTCGAGCTGCGCGGAATGCGCAAGTCGTACAACGTCGGGCAGCCGAATGAGACGGAGGTGTTGCACGGGATCGACCTCGTGCTGCAACGCGGGGATTTCTGCGCGGTGATGGGACCATCTGGATCGGGGAAAAGTACGCTCCTGAATCTCATTGGCCTGCTCGACCATCCAACCTCGGGAACGATCGCCATCGGCGGTGTGGAGACCACCACGCTGGATGATGCGACGCTCACGCGGCTGCGGGGACGCAGCATCGGCTTCGTCTTCCAGCACCACCACCTGCTCACGGCATTCACCGCGCTGGAGAACGTGATGATGCCGATGCTCGGTGACAGGGAGTTCACGGACGCTGCGATGACGGAGCGCGCGGCGGCGCTCATCGATACGGTGGGTCTCACACCGTTTCGGGACCGACTCGTCGGGCAGCTCTCCGGCGGCCAGGAACAACGCGTGGCGGTGGCGCGTGCGCTGGCAATGAAACCGGCGCTACTGCTCGCCGACGAGCCGACAGGCAATCTGGATACGACCAGTGCCGACGCGGTGTTCGATCTGCTGCGCAAGGTGAATTCAGACGAGGGCGCCACGATTCTGTTCGTGACACATAACCCGCTGCTGGCGGCGCGGTGTGATCACACAATCGACGTCGTGGATGGCCAAATCGTGACCAGAGGCACCCAGGTGAGTACCGCTGAGGCCGGCACAGCCGGAGCGCAGACACACTGACGCTTTTGCTGTGCATCGTTACGGCACGACAAATGCGCGCAAGAAATTGACGCCATCAATGCGGTGTGAAATCACTCTCCGAAAAGAAGAAACTGTCCATCTTCGGCAAGGATCATTCAGACCGAAGAAAGCGTCATGGGGCAGTGAACGGCGGGTGACCAAATGACGGCCTGGAGCAAGTCAGGGGCGTTCCGGGGCGGACTCTGGAGAATGCTGGTCGGAAGTTCGTGCTTTGTCATTTCAGGGATCGGACCAGTGTTCGTTGCAGGACCGCTGGTGATGTGACTCGAGGGTGCGATCGAAGGCGCAGCCCTCGCTGAGTTCCTCATCGCACTCACCAACGGCCTGCGCAGTCCTGATATTCGCAGGAGAAGCATCATCCAGTACGAAACGGTGCTCTGGGTGTCGCTTCGTTCCGGTTCCGCACGGTAGTGACGCGGATGTGGCTGATGCGCGTGCCGCGCTTTATACCGTATCGCATGTGACACTCGACTCGAACGCCTGTCACTAAAGAAACAGAGCGGTTCTCCCCGCTCGGACTTCGCCGAGCCGTTTATCAAGGAACCGATTTCCCGCATAGCGGCAGCGATGCTCGCGCTCTCCCTTCCATTTTCGGTGTCATCCAGCCAGGCGCAGTCCGTCACGCCGCAATCAGCGGAGTTGCCGGTCGGGTCGCACTGCTGACGTGCGACGCCTTCTGTCTCGCCGCGCTCGTCGAAGCGCTGGGCTGGTAAGCCAGGATGCATCGCGGCAAACCCTGCCACGTAACTCCCGCAGTGCGAACGAAATGGCCCGCTCGACCCTGCTTCTGGTCTGAGCGATGGCCGTGCGGCCGAACTGAGCAAGAGGTCAGGGCTCAGCGTGACTCGCGCTGGCCCAGGGGTCGTATCGTCGATCCCCCGTCGCAAAGTTGCAGGACGCGGCGGCAACTGGGCCTCCCGTTCACGACGCACGATCCGCACTGCCCATGAATTCAATCGACCGCACGACGGCGCGCGAACAGCCGTCCGAGACCCCGCTGGTTGCGCGTGTCCTTGGCCCCTTCCAGCGATTCTTCTCGACGTCTGCTGCGGGCGGTGTGGTCCTCCTGGTAACGACGGCCATTGCCCTCGCGTGGGCGAATTCGCCATGGGCCGAGACCTATCACCATCTCTGGGAGACGCCGTTCACGATCGGCGCTCCGGGTGCCAGCCTGACATTGTCGCTCCACGCCTGGGTGAACGACGGATTGATGGCGATTTTCTTTTTTCTCGTCGGCCTCGAGATCAAGCGAGAGACGCTCGTCGGTGAGCTGGCATCGCTGCGGTCGGCCGCGCTGCCCGTGGCTGCCGCGCTGGGTGGCATGATCGTCCCGGCACTGCTGTACGCGGCCGTCAACAGTGGGGGGCCTGGCGTGTCCGGATGGGGCATACCGATGGCAACGGACATTGCGTTTGCCCTCGGCATCCTTGCGTTGCTCGGTGATCGTGTGCCCAGCAGCCTGCGCGTGTTTCTGGCCGCGCTCGCAATCGCGGACGATCTCGGTGCAGTACTGGTGATCGCCGTCTTCTATACGGCGTCGGTCAGTTGGGTGGCACTTGGTGGCGCGGCCGCAACGTTCGGCGTACTGCTGGTATTGAACCGGCTTGGCGTCCGCCGACCGTTCGTCTATGCGATCATCGGCGTCGTGCTCTGGGCCTGCATGTTGGCGTCCGGTATTCACGCCACCATCGCCGGTGTGCTGCTCGCATTCACCGTCCCGGCGCGCACGCGCATCGGGGAGGATCAGTTCGTGTGCGATGCCGACGCGAGCCTGGCAGCCTTCCGGGCCGCCGATGCGCCGGGCCTGACCGTCATGAGCAGCCGAGAGCATCAGGAGGCGCTGCACAACCTCGAGGTCGCGACGGATTCAGTCCAGGCGCCCCTCCAGCGCATGGAGCATGCGCTGAACGACGTGGTCGCATTCCTGATCATGCCTGTCTTCGCCCTCGCGAACGCCGGTGTGGAGCTCGGCGCTGGCGTGATGTCTGCGCTTCGCGATCCGATTGCGATTGGCGTCATGCTCGGGCTCCTGATCGGCAAGCCGGTTGGCATTTCGCTGGCGAGCTTCGCCGCCATTCGGGCGGGAATTGCCGACCTGCCAGCTGGCGTCACCCGGGGGCATGTCGTCGGTGCGTCGGTGCTCGCCGGCATCGGCTTCACGATGTCGCTCTTCATCGCCGGACTGGCGTTCCGTGACCCGATATTGCTCGATGATGCGAAGATCGGCGTACTCGGTGCGTCGATCGTGGCGGGATTGGGAGGCTTCACGATACTGCGCGCACTCCGCCCCCGCCCCGTCGCTCCGGGTGAGAGTGCTGGGCGAGCCCTCGACGCCGCGATCGACTGATGGCGCCCCGGTCACGATTCATTCCGGTCCTGCGGCAGATTCTCGATCTGCGCCGTGACACGGACTACGACGCGACGATCCAGCAGGTCAGGGAGGACTCGGCGCTGCGTCCCGGCAGCCGCTGGGCGCTCGCATTTGCGATCGTGATCGCGTCAGTCGGATTGAACGTCAATTCGACGGCCGTCATCATCGGCGCGATGCTCATCTCACCGTTGATGGGTCCGATCGTTGGTGCGGGAGTCGCGCTTGGCACCAGCGACGTTCCGCTGCTGCGCAAGAGCCTGACCAACCTGCTGATTGCCACCGTGATCGCGCTGGTCGCATCGACCGTGTATTTCGCGATTACGCCGCTGGTGGAGGCGCAGTCGGAGCTGCTGGCGCGCACCCGACCGACGCTCTTCGACGTGCTGATTGCACTCTTCGGTGGGTCCGCGGGAATCGTGTCAGTGACCCGCAGGACGAACAAGGGCCAGGTTGCGCCCGGTGTGGCGATCGCCACCGCGCTGATGCCCCCGCTCTGTACCGCCGGCTTCGGGTTGTCGCATCTCGATTTCTGGATCTTTCTCGGGGCGATGAATCTGTTCCTCATCAACGCCCTCTTCATCTGCCTTGCGACGCTTGGCTTCATCAGGCTGATGGCGTTCGAGCGCATGAGCGAGCCCGAGCCCGGAGCGCGCCGTCGAATCCAGCTGATCATCTCCGCCCTGACCTTGGCAATCGTCATTCCCAGCATCTACACCGGCTTCAACGTGGTGCAGGAAACACGATTCAAGAGTGCGGCGCGACGTTTCATCAGCGAACAGCTGACGTTCGCGGATCGCAGCCAGTTGAACGTCGCGCTGCGTCATCGCCGCGACAGTTCGACGATCGACATGACGCTGATCGGGGAACCGCTGCCGCTTGCAGCACTTGACTCGATCAGCACGAGATTGCCCAGCTACGGTCTGGCAACGACGCGCCTGATCGTCCGGCAGCCGCTCGGGGCGCAGCCCTCGATCCAGGAGATCAGTGATGCCGTGCGCCAGGGCGTGTTTCGCGACCTCGACGCGCGCGTCCAGACGTCCAGCAGTGTGCCTGATCCGCGGATCGGCGCGCTCGAGGCCGAGCTGCGTCACTCGCGTACTCGTACCCTGCCGGTGGCGCCGATGGCGAAAGAGCTCGGTGCATTGTTCCCCGAGTTCCGCTCACTGAGCGTCGCACGCGTGGTCACGGTAACCTCGTCCGCCATGCCGGCCATCGACTCCGCAGCGTTGCTCAATGCTGTGGTCGGCTGGAGTCGACTGCCGAGTCGGGCGGAGCAGGAGAAGGTGCGACAGTTTCTCGCGTTGCGGCTGCAACGTGACTCGATTCGCCTGACGAGCACGCTTGAGCGATGAGTGTCAATGTGTTGCGTACGCATACGTCGCAGCGTAGCCGTGGTCGTTTCGCGTTCAGACGAACAAATGTGCTCGGTTGGGGTATTACTTTTCACAAGACGATCGCTATCGTGCGCAGCGTACCATCTTGCTCTGACTCCGTTCGCGTATCTGTAGGCGCCGGTGTGCATTACACTCTCCAGTGCGCCTGTGCTACCGTAACGACACTTGGTTCCGCCCTTTGAGAATGTGCCAGCACCGCTGGCGCATTCCGGGAGATTGCATGCACACATTTGAGCACGATGACGTCACCGGCCTGCTCGACGTAATAGCACAGCCGTGTCTCTCGTTATATCAGCCGACACATCGACGTCATCCGGAGAATCAGCAGGATGTGATCCGCTATCGGAATCTGGTGAAAACGCTGCAGTCGTCATTGCTGCAACAGTACGATGCCAAGGAAACCGACGCACTCCTGGCGCCGTTTCTGGCGCTCGCGGACGACCACGATTTCTGGCAGCAGACGCGTGATGGTCTCGCAGTGCTGGGGGCACGCGGAGTGTTTCGGGTATACCGACTGCAGCGTTTGGTGCCTGAGCTTGCCGTGGTGTCCGACACGTTTCATACGAAGCCGTTGCATCGCCTCGTGCAATCGTCCCAGCGCTATCAGGTGCTCGGCCTGACACGCAAGACGGTCCGGCTCTTCGAAGGCGATCGCGACACGATGGATGAAGTGGTGCTCGCGGAGAGTGTCGCGGCGACCCTGATCGACGCGCTTGGCTCCGAGACGACAGAGCCGCACACGACGGTGGCGTCATACGGTGGTGTCGGGCACGGACACGGGGCGATGCATCATGGGCACGGTGGTCGTTCCGATGAAATCGAAAAGGATACCGAGCGGTTCTTCCGCACTGTAGACCGTGGAATTCTCGAGCATCACTCGAAGCTATCGGGCCTGCCATTGATCCTCGCAACGCTGCCTGAGAACCGAGAACTGTTTCATCGGCTGAGCCACAACCCGCATCTGCTGGCCGAGGGGATAGACGCAAGCGTCGACGCGATACCGCTCGACGCGCTTCGCGAGCGAGCGTGGCGTGTTGTCGAACCGTTCTATACGGCGCGGCTGCAATCGCAGCTCGAGCAGTTCGGCACGGCGCGGGCAAACGGCCTCGGCGGAGAAGCGTTGCTGGCGGTGGCGGAAGCGGTCGTGAGTGGGCGGGTTGCGACGCTGCTGATCGACGGGGATCGCGCCGTGCCGGGCCACGTCGATCCCGAGACCGGGCAGGTCATTCTCGCGGATCGGTCGCGACCGGACGTCGATGACGTGCTGGATGACCTGGGCGCGATGGCGCGGCGCCGTGGCGCGAAAGTGTTCATTCTGCCCAGCGAACAGGTGCCCACGGAAACTGGCGTCGCGGCGATCTATCGGTATTGACCCTGTCGTTCCGGTGGCACCGTTGCGGTCTGCCGGCGCCGGCTGATGCATCAGTCGGCGCTGGCGGTCTGCGTTCACCATAGCGTCTTGTGATTGGATGTTTATGACTTTGGCTGTGCCGTGACCGAAGGTCCGGACGATGGAAGCGTCGAGCCGGTGCCCACCTCGCGCATCTCCCTGCAGACCGACCTCCGGTCTGAATGGTGACCATCTGTGTTTCCTGAACATCTGATCTCGTCGAATGCTTTGCTGGCGTGGCTGATTGCGGTCAGCCTGGCCACAGCGGTCTTCACGCTGCTCCGCATCGCACGACCTGTCATCGTGTCTCGCCTGACGGCGCTCAGTCTGCGGGCGAGTACGAAGTGGGATGACATCGCCGTGGAAGTCGTGCGCCGGACAGGCTCGCTCTTTCTTGGCGACCTGTTCTCGTCAATGGCCATCGTCCTCGACAAGCCCTTCGTGATCAGTGATTTCATCGTGGTGGGGCATCTCGAGGGCACCGTGGAGAAGGTCGGGCTCAAGACCACACGCCTGAAGCCGCGCTCGGGTCAACTGTTGATCTTCCCGAGTGCCGACCTGCCTGCGCGCCGGATGCGGAACTTCGGCCGGATACAGGAACGGCGAATCAAGTTTGAACTCGGCGTGACGTCCCAGACGCCGCGCTCGACGCTCGAGCAGATTCCGGTGATGCTTCGCACGGCGGTGGAGGCGCAGTCACCCGTGCGCTTCGACCGCGCCCACGTTGCGTCGTACGGCGATTTTTCGCTCGATTTCGAGGCCGTGTACTTTGAGCTGACGGCGGATTTCAATCAGTACATGAAGATCCGGCAGCAGGCGAATCTGTCGATCCACGAGCAGTTCGAGGCGGCGGACGTCCAGTTCGCGTTGCCGACCCAGACGCTGGTGATGACACGACCTGCCGCAGCCCGCCGACCACTCACGTCGACGGGCGCCGGATGATGCTGGCTCGACGGTAGCACCACGCGCTATCGGCCATGCCGGTGCCACTCGCCGTTCCCGGTCCGTGCGGCAGAACACCCGGACTGCTCCTCGCTCGAATGGACGACCCCATGAGACTGTCACTTCGCTTCATCATTCCGCTCCTGATTGTCCTGGCGGCCATCGCCTACGCCGTCGTGCCGCTGGTCGACAGCCTGACGTTGCGGTGGTTCACGCGCGACATCGACATCCGTGCCAATCTGGTTGCGACGACGGTCGAGGACGGGGTGAAGGAACTCTTGCAGGTCGGCAACAAGGCAAAGGTCCGTCAGCTGTTTGCAAAGATCACGCAGGATGAGCGCCTCTTCGCCATGGGATACTGCACCGCAACAACGGCAACACCGATTGCGACATCGTCGCTGCCGCCGGAGATCAGGTGCGACAGTCTTTCGCGGTACATGTCGGCGGATGCGTCGAAGCACATCCTCCAGAGCGGTCGCGGACCGTTGCTGGTCTCCGTGCGCTCGCTGGTGAGCGATCAGTTCCCGACGGGAGAACTGGTGCTGCTTCACGACTTGAGCTTCATCGGACGGCGCAGTGAAGAGACGAGGAAGTATCTGTTCTATGTCTTTGCGGGGATGGCGCTGCTGATCTCGCTGATCACCGTCGCGATCGCGCAGCTGAGCTGGCGTGGCTGGGAACAGGGCCTGCGCGCCCTGATGCGCGGCGAGGGGCTGCTCCGACCTGCGGCAGGGAAATCGGATCGTCCGGAACTGCGCCCGATCGCGCGCGACCTGCGCGCACTGATTCAGGACATCCAGAGCGAGCATCGATTACGCGAAGATGATCAGGCACCCTGGGACGCCAGGGCTCTGCGGGCGATCCTCGACAGTGATCTGCGAGGGCATGAGGTGCTCGTCGTGTCCAACCGCGAGCCGTACCTCCACATGTACCAGGGGGACGACATCGTGGTGAAACAGCCGGCGAGCGGCCTGGTCACCGCACTCGAACCGATCATGCGCGCCTGTGCCGGCACATGGATTGCACACGGCTCCGGCACGGCTGATCGCGCTGTGGTCGATCGATTCGATCGTGTGTCTGTGCCCGCAGACAAACCCGCATACCAGATCCGGCGTGTCTGGCTCACGGCGCAGGAGGAGTCCGGGTACTACTACGGCTTCTCGAACGAGGGGCTCTGGCCTCTCTGCCACAATGCACACGTCCGACCGACGTTTCGTGCGACCGACTGGGAACAATACGTTGCAGTGAACCGCAAGTTCGCCCAGGCGGTCGTCCGCGAGGCCGAGTCGAACGATCCGATCGTGCTGGTGCAGGACTATCACTTTGCGCTGTTGCCGCGGTTCGTGCGTGAACTGCTGCCGAATGCGACCATCATCACGTTCTGGCACATCCCGTGGCCGAACCCGGAGGCGTTCAGCATCTGCCCGTGGCGTGAGGAACTCCTGGACGGGTTGCTCGGCAGCAGCATTCTTGGCTTTCATACACAGTTCCACTGCAACAACTTCGTCGACACCGTCGATCGGCTGCTCGAAGCCCGCGTCGATCGGGAGTCGTTCACGGTCTCGTATCACGGCGAGCCGACCGCGGTGAACCGGTATCCGATTTCAGTGGACTGGCCACCGGCGCCCGCGCTCCTCGCGAAATCGGTGGAAGACTGCCGACGCGACGTCCGCCGACACCATCAGCTGCCGGAAGGACACGTGATCGGGGTCGGCGTTGACCGCCTCGATTACACCAAGGGCATCGAGGAACGACTGCGCGCGGTGGAGCGCTTTCTCGAGCGGCACCCGGAGTGGGTCGGGCGCTTCACCTTCATCCAGATCGCGGCGCCGACGCGGTCCAGCATCGAGCACTATCAGGCCTATGATGCGCGGGTGAGGGCGCTGGTGATGCGGATCAATACGCAGTTCTCTGCCGCATCGCACCCGCCGATCATTCTGCATGCCGAACATCACGAGCCACGCGAAGTGTACGAGTACTATCGGGCGTCCGAGCTGTGCTTCGTGAGCAGTCTGCACGACGGCATGAACCTCGTCGCGAAAGAGTTCGTCGCGTCACGTGATGATGAACGCGGCGTGCTGGTGCTCAGTCAGTTCACCGGTGCCGCCCGTGAACTGCCGGAGGCGATCATCGTGAATCCGTATGACGCAGAGGAGTGTGCAGAGGCGCTCTTCCAGGCGGTGACGATGCCGGCGCAGGAGCAGCGCGCGCGGATGCGCTTGATGCGCAGTCTGGTGGGTGAGTTCAACGTGTATCGGTGGGCCGGTCGCATGATGCTCGACGCGGCCAATGTGCGTCGACGCTCGCGGCTCTTCAAGCGCTTCGATTCCCCGGCGAGCCAGAACGGTCGGCGGAGCGATGCCGTGATCCAGGTCGTGCGCCAGTCGTGATCAGCACCTCCCTTGCACGCGACCCCAGACCGCCTCTGGCGCCTCCGTCGTCCGATCTGGCGTTCTTCTTCGACCTCGACGGGACTCTGGTCGAGCTGACCGCCGTTCCCGCCGGCGTCGCGGCCGACGCCACTTTGCGGCAGCTGATCACAGCGCTCGCCGCAGGGGCTGATGGCGCAGTGGCCATCATCACCGGCCGGCCGATCTCGGACATCGATCGCCTCTTCCCGGACGTCAGGCTCCCCGTGGCAGGCCAGCACGGCTCCGAGCGCCGCAACGCATTCGGGCAACTGTTTCGCCATGCGTCGGCGAGTCACGGCCTCGAGCTGGCGAGACGCACGCTGCAGGGGGTCGTTGCACGTCATCCCTCGCTGCTGCTGGAAGACAAGGGATTGTCAATTGCACTGCACTATCGTCAGGCGCCACAGCTGGCGGGTTTTGCACACCGGACGATGCGTGGGATCCAGCGAACGATCGGTGATGCGTTCTGCGTGCAGTCCGGCAAGCGTGTCGTGGAGCTGAAGCCGGCCGGCCGCGACAAGGGTATGGCAATCTTGGAGTTCATGGCCGAAATCCCGTTTCATGGCCGTGTCCCCGTCTTCATCGGTGACGATGTCACCGATGAGCATGGCTTCACCGTCGTCAACGCCATGGACGGAATATCGATCAAGGTCGGCCGAGGGAAGTCGAGTGCCATCCGGCAGGTGCCGAATGTGCACGCGGTCCGACGCTGGCTGACAGAGCAGCTCACGTCACGAGGCGTCAACCCTCTTTCTCTGCAGGACGCAACGGCATGACCTCACTCGAACTTGGCCTGATCGGAAACGGCACAATCAGCGCCCTCATCACCCCCCGTGGCGAGGTCACCTGGGCCTGCTTTCCACGCTTTGATGGTGATCCTGCCTTCTGTTCGCTGCTGACGAATCGACCGAGTCCCGAGGGCGGCACCGGCTTCTTTGCGATCGAGTTGCTGGGCATGGTGCGCTCGGAGCAGTATTACCTCGAAAACACGCCCATTCTCGTCACGCGGCTGTATGATGCCAACGGCAGCATCCTCGAGATCACGGACTTTGCCCCACGCTTCGAGCAGTTCTCGCGGCTCTTCTGCCCGATGTCGCTGGTGCGGCGTATCAGCCGCGTGGCCGGCCATCCGCGCATTCGCATCCGCCTGCGACCCGCATGCCAGTACGGTCGCTTCCCGGCTGAGCGGACGTACGGAAGCAACCATATCCGCTTCATCGGTGGCGATGTGGAGCTACGCCTCACGACCGATGCATCGCTGACACCGATCCTCGAGGAAAGCGCGTTCTTCTTAGCGGGCACGATCACTCTGCTCCTCGGACCCGACGAAACGTTGCAGGATGCGGTCGGTATCGTCGGTCGGCGTTTTCTCGAGGAGACGATCGTGCATTGGCGCGACTGGGTGCGGGCTCTTGCCATCCCATTCGAGTGGCAGAACGAGGTCATCCGGTCCGCCATTGCGCTCAAGCTCAACGCGCACGAGGACACGGGCGCGGTGGTCGCGGCGATGACGACGTCGGTGCCGGAATCACACGGCAGCCAACGCAACTGGGACTACCGCTTCTGCTGGATCCGCGATGCGTACTTTGTGGTCGATGCCCTCAATCGTCTGGGGGCGACGCGTACGATGGAACGGTATCTCACCTTCATCCTGAACATCATTGCCAATGCGACGGATGGCCGGCTGCAGCCGCTTTACAGCATCAGCGGACGGCCGGATGTGGAAGAGCGCATTGTGGCGTCGCTGCCGGGGTATCGCGGAATGGGCCCGGTGCGCGTCGGCAACGAAGCCTATCTGCAGATCCAGCACGACGTCTACGGCTCCGCGATCCTCGCTGCGACGCACGTGTTCTTCGACCGCCGTCTGGCTGAGCGTGGCGACGAAGAGTTGTTCCGACGCCTCGAAGTCCTCGGCTACCATGCCGCGGCGCTGTACGATCAGCCTGATGCGGGCATCTGGGAGCTGCGCAGCAGTTTGCACGTGCACACATCCTCGAGCGTGATGTGTTGGGCGGGTTGTGATCGGCTGGCGCGGATCGCAGCACAACTTGGCCTCACCGACCGTGCCGAGTTCTGGCGCGTGAAGGCGGACGCGATCCATGCCGAGATCTGTCAGCGATGCTGGAATGCCGAGATGGACACGTTTGTCGCCACGATGGATGGCAACACGCTCGATGCGTCGCTGCTCCGCATGCACGATGTCGGCTTCATCGATCCGCTGGACCCGCGATTCATCGGAACGGTGCACGCCGTCGAGCGGGAATTGCGCCGCGGCAATTACATCTACCGCTATGTGGTCGAAGACGACTTCGGTCGCCCTGAGAACGCGTTTCTCGCCTGCACATTCTGGTACATCAATGCACTGGCGGCGATCGGGCGTGGTGCAGAGGCACGGACGCTGTTCGAGACGGTGCTGGGATGTCGCAACCAGCATGGCCTGCTGGCCGAGCACATTGATCCGGTCACGCACGAGCAGTGGGGCAACTTCGTGCAGACCTACAGTATGGTCGGTATCATCAGCTCGGCGCTCCGGCTCTCCATTCCGTGGGAGAAGGCGTTCTGAGTTGAACGCCAACGCTCCGATGTCGTCGCGGTCGAATTTGTCGGCACCCAGCAGGATCGCGACGAGGCGCTTCAGCCGAAGCGGTTGGGCCATCGTGCGCTGGTCAGGCGATGGAAAACACATCGCCCCCGACACTCGTGAGAGCGCCGGGGGCGATGTGGTCCCTATACTGGCAATCGAGAGAAGAGCGCGTGGTGATGCGACTACTGAGTCACTTTCAGCCAGAATGTCACCATTCCGGGCTACTCGTGGAC
>CAYMQV010000132.1:7766-13080 GCA_964392395.1 uncultured Gemmatimonadaceae bacterium | reverse complement strand
GATGAGACCGAGCGCCTGATTCAGCGGATGCCCGTCACCGCGAAAGTGCACGAACCCGCCACCGAGCGGCATGCTGGAGCCGCCACTGGCGTGATTGAGCCGCTCATTCTGCAAGGCCAGCGCGCGTTCGAGTCGTCGGCCGAGCTGGAGCAGATCATGGGCCATGTGATCGCAGCTGTGGGGGGTCGTGCCTTCGATGTGCCTGCGGGCGGCCTGCCGACCGGCGCATGGCAGAGTGAAATCCCCAAGCCGCGTGGCGTCTGTCAACGATGATCTGAAGTTCGACGATGACACCGCATGGTGACGATGCACCGAGCGCCGCTCCCCGGCGAATGGCGCTCCCATGCCACGAGCGGCAGCGGCGTCCCCCATCGCTCGATAACTCTCCCGGGATGTCTTCGAAGTTCATCACGTACCATTCATGCAGCCGCCGATAAGGGTGCGCAGCACAGATGACGGCGATTTATCTTCGGCTCATGCAGTTTGCCCCTTCGTTCCCTGTGATGGCCACGGCGGCGCGTCTTCGACCCGCGGCGATCCTCCTGACATGCACGGCGCTCGTCGCTGCATGCGCGAGCAGCACTCCCTCCTCTCGAGCTGGACGCATGTCAGCCACTGCCATCTCCGCCATCAGCGCTGCGCGTGCGCGTTCCAACGCTGCGATCGCCGCACAGGACACCACGGCCATCGCTCGTGAATGGATGCCCGACGTTCATGTCGTGGCATCGAGCGGCGCCCAGGCCGCAGGGGCCGACGCCAATGTGAGGTCCATGGCCGCGGCCTTCGCTCGCCGCCCTGATACGAAGTGGGTGCGTGCGACGACACGCATCCTCGTGTTCGACGCGTGGCAGGTCGCATCCGAAGAAGGCGAATGGACCGGTACCTGGACCGATCCCGATGGACCGGTGCGCGTCACGGGCACCTACCTCGCACAGTGGCGTAACACGAATGGCACCTGGCGCATCCAGGCAGAAGTCTTTGTGCCTGTGGCGTGCGAAGGCGGTGCACACTGCAGGCAGCACCCCTGAGCGTCTGAGCGCTGCGCGGCCCAGCCCCCTTCGTCCGGGAAAGATGAACGCCGCGACCGTTCCAATCACGCGGATCAGGATAATCACGACGGAATGTCAGGCAATGCCCGATAGCCGGCGGCGTGGTGGCGCAGCACCCTTCCCTTCGCAGATCCGGTGTCCGGCAACGCCCATTCCCGCGCTGCACGAATCACGTCGTCCTCTGCACCCATACCTCAGACCGGAGCTCCCAATGTCCACCACGATGCATTCTACTCCGGAAGCCCTCGCGGCGGTCGAACCGACGTTGCTTCCTGGCGGGCCAATCCTCGTCGCGACCGATACGTCACCCGATTCGGACGCGGCCTTTCCGATTGCGTTCAATCTCGCTTCCCGCGCACACGCTGACGTCACCGTGCTCAGCGTCCTCCAGCCGGTCAACACACCCATCTATGGTGTGGACGGTGTCGCCATAGCGATGGAGCCGGCGCGAGATAGTCAGAACGCGCGTGAATCTGCGACACGCGCCCAGCTGATACGGATGGTTTCCTCCACGGCGGCGTGGCCGGTGACGGTGAAGACTGGTGACCCCGCCCGCGAAATCGCCGCCGCGTCCGGCGAGATGCACTCTCAGCTGGTCGTCGTGGGACGCGGACGCCATTCCGGCCTCGACCGCATCTTTGGCGGAGAGTCGGTGCTCCGTATGCTACAGTTCGGCGATGCACCGGTTCTGGCGGTCGAAGAGAGTCTGACGTCGCCGCCACGACGGGTGGTGATCGCCACCGACTTCAGTCCTTTCAGCCTGTACGCGGCACAGGTCGCAATGACGGTCGTGGCCCCCGACGCGGATGTGTGGCTGCTGCACGTCGGACCGCCGTTCGATGAGTCAGTGCCGTTCCTCAAGGCACGCGCCGACGTGTATCGTGAGCAGTCCGAGGCGGCCTTCACTCAGCTGCGCTCGCGTCTCCAGCGCGAGCAGTTGCGCATCGAAAGTGTGATCCTCACTGGAAACGCGCCCGACCAACTACTGGGCTTTCTGGCCGAGAAGCGGGCTGACCTGGTGGTCACCGCCACGCACGGCTACGGGTTCATCCGCCGCATGCTGCTCGGCAGCGTCGCGGCGACGCTGATCCGGCGCGCACCGTGTTCGGTGCTGGCAGTACCGGGTTCGGCGCGCACGATGGCGGCGGCTCGGGCACGCACGATTCCGAACGCACACACAAGGACGTTCGATCTGCAGACGTACGACTCGGAGCTGTCCGAATTCACGACGCGCAATGCCGGTCGGTTGTGCTCGATTGAAGTGGATCAGGATGCGCTCGGCGCGCAGGTCCTTGGCCACGAGCTTCAGCTCGCCGGCGCAACCTATGACCGGCGAGACAACAGCGCATCGCTGATGTTCGGAACGTCCACGCTCAAGGGCCTGCACATGACGCACCATGTCGCAGGTGTGACGCAGATCGACATCGCGACCAACGCTGGTGGCGTGGATCAGGTGCTGCGAGTCGCTCATGAGGGGGGACAGCTGCTGGTGATGTTGAGCTGACCGCACGCTCCGTCATGTCGCGTGCACTGCCGAGCGGGTTGATCTCATCGAGGTCGACCCGCTCGGCGGTGGGACGGCCGTCCTGAGCACGGGGCCGATACGTTGGCAGCCCAGCCGTGGTGCGCGCCAGCGCAGACGATGCCGGTCGCGTATGGGAAGCATCACCGCCACGTTCCTCGTCTCTGGCGCGTCTTTGGCGCGTTTTTGGCGCGTATATGGCGAGGGCCCAATGCATCGCGCAGCTTCGTGTGAACCGCCGTCCGCTCCAGCTTCCTCCGCTCCTGCAATGCACCCGTCACTCCGTCGCGTTTCCACAGCCGCCGCTCTGACATGGCTCTTCCTCGCCCCGCCGGCAGTCGCGGCGCAGGGTGCTCCCGGCGCCAGCTTTTCCGATTCCGCCGAGGCGATGATCCGCTCGATGGTCGGCCGTCTCGACCTTGATCGGTACAAGGCGACGATCAAGGGGCTGACCGCCTTCGGTGACCGCCGACAAGGCACCGCTCGCAACCGCCAGGCGATCGACTGGATCGAAGCGCAGCTCGAGAGTTACGGGTGCACCAACACGGAGCGGCTCACCTACGACTTCCAGCCGCCGACTCCGACCGCGCGACCGGCTGGCCCGCCGCCCGTGCCCACAGGGGTCCGCCGCGAGCAGGGCGGCGGTCGGTCACGCGGCATGCGCACTCGCACGGGGGTCAACACCGACTCGCTGCGTCAACCCGATGCACGCCTGAGAGCCCTGAACTCGCCGCCAGGCACACCAGGCGAACGGCAGGAAGTGTACTGCACGAAGATCGGGACGACGCACCCCGAAGAGATGTACATCGTCGGTGCGCACATGGACGGCATTGGCTGGGGCGAGGCAGCCAACGACGATGGGTCGGGCACGGCCCTGGTGATGGAACTCGCGCGCGTGTTCAGCAGCCCCGACGTTCGCACCGACCGCTCGATTCGATTCATCCTCTGGAACAATGAAGAAACGGGGCTGAACGGCGCGCGTGCCTACGTCGCGCAACGGGCGGCACTGCAGGGCCAGGAAATGCCTGCGGGATCCGGCAAGTATCCGGAACCAAAGTGGCTGGGCATGATTCAGCACGACATGATGCTGTTCGATCACGGCATGCCGCGACCGGACAGCACGATGACCAGGGAGCAGCGCCCGGAAGCCGACGTCAACATCGAATTCCAGTCGAACTCGAAGTTCGCCGCGCAGTCGCAGGCACTGGCATGGATCCTCCATGGTGCCAACGAGAAGTTTGCCACCGACTACCCTGCGTCAGTCGGCCCGCACATGACGAACACCGACTCGGGGCCATTCCAGGATCTGGTGGCCGCAATCAGTCTGCGCGAGAACGAGCGCGGATCCCAGATCGGCAGCGGCTGGGACCCACACTGGCACCAGCCGACGGACCTGTTTTCGACCTTCACCGACAAGGACTTTCGGCTCGGCTTGAACGCCGCGCAGACGACGCTCGGCGCGGTGGCCCAGCTCACCGGGGCGCGACTCGCGCGGTGATCATGGCGGATGTGCGCGCTCGAGCGGCACGGCGTACGGTTCACACGCCAGCCGCTGACTCTCCGCTCGACGGAACGAGGGCTCGAAGACATTCCCTGGTGCCGCAAGTCGTACCGCCATCGAATCGACGGCGGCATCAGGGGTGATCCGCAGGTGGATGGCCAGCCGGTTCACCGCCGCCGACAGGGTCGTGACGGCACGAGCATCGAGCAGATCGGCAGGGAATGCGCGACACGCCGACAGCGCCACACGATACGCGGCACCAAGCGCGTCGACGGCTGGCTCGTACGGGCGACGTGCATCGAAGCGCACCTTGCTCAGTGCTGCGTCCTGCATCTGCGTGGCGATCAGGCGCCGCGCATCGAGCACCGAGATCGGGGGACCGAGCAATGCACGATACGATCGCCCCCGCGAGCCGCCAATCGCGCGCGCCAGCGCCTCCTCCGCGACGTAGGGAATACTCGACCCCCGCACATCGACCTGCGTGTGCACCCCTTTCAGCACGACGTGCACCAGTTCGTGCGAGGCGATCCCATTGCCGCGCGACGCCGCGAAGACCGCCGCTCCGATCCCGGCTTCCGCCAGCGTCCAGTCGGAAAACACACCGTCGATCCAACCGACCGGGAATCGCGCAGCAAACCGCTCCTGATCGGCGAAGAGGAATGCCAGCACCGGCGTCTCCTCGCTCACGCCGAGCAGCTGCGCGAGCCGCGTCAGCGTATCGCCGACAGCGGTCGCAACGGAGACGGGCATCGAGGAGTCGATCAGCGCGGTCAGGCGCCCGTTGACGACCGGACGCATCCGGCTCGCGAGTTGCTCCAGCGCGCGCGGTTCGATGGAATCCACGATCGCGAAGCTCCGCACCAGCGCATCGCCGCGGCTGTAGCCGCAGAGCACGAACGTCGGTTGCGGCATCGTGCGGGTGCGACGCGCCGGCACGCGAATCACGCGTTCGCCCGACGTTGCCGCTGCGATCCAGTAGGCGAGCAGGCTGGCATCGAAGTGCTGCACCAGGCTCATCACGCGGTTCGCATCCGGTGGCGGTGAGAAGTCCGGCCGGCGAATGGCCTGCTCGCGCGCCTCTGCGTCCAGTTCACGACTGGCGCCACCGGTGGGCCGCGTGTCGGGGCACGATTCTCGTGCGAGGTTGTGCGACGCGCGCGCGCGGGTGTCGGAGCGTTGCCCGTTGCCACGTGGTGCGGCACTGCCCGCGGCGCAGGCTCCGACCGCACCGACGAGCGCACC
>CAYMQV010000132.1:0-7666 GCA_964392395.1 uncultured Gemmatimonadaceae bacterium | reverse complement strand
CGCACCGACGAGCGCACCCGAAATCAGGATGCTCCTCATGACGCACCACGGATCGACAGAGCCAACACCGCACGATCGATCGGCACGTTCATCGGGCGAGCCACAGACCGATGCCACTCGCGACTCCGAGCGCCGCGAGGCCACCGCCACCAACGAGGCGAAGCTCTCTGGTGCCGAGCATCAGCGCCATCGTGCCCTTCAGCGCTGTGTTTGCGAGCATGCCGACGGCGATCGCCCGTGCAGCCAGCCTGCTCAATTCAGGGGTATTGCCGAGTCGAGCCATGGTGAAGGTCAGCGCGTCCATGTCGGTGAGCCCGAGGAGAAACGCAGAGGTCAGGACACCGGCATTTCCGAAGGTCTCCTGCGAGATGCGGATCGCGAAGAGGGCCACCTGAAAGGCGAGAGCGAGCTGCAGCGCCGTGCCGATGCGCAGCGGGGACTGCAGTGCGGCTGCGGGCTGCCCCTCGGCACCCTTCGGCAGCCTCCAGAGCGCCAGGCCAACCACCAGCGCACCTACCAGGAACGGAGGCGCGAAGTATGGAATCAGCGCTTTTGCGACCACAGGGCTGAGCACGGCGGTGACGACGGCCACTCGCACGATCAGCACGGTGCACGCGGACGCGATGCCGAGACCCAGCGACGCCGCGAGTGCTGGTTCTGCCCTGCTCCTCCGCGCGAATTGCAAGGTGACCGCGGTGCTCGAGACGAGGCCGCCGAGCATTCCCATCAACGCGTATCCGCGCGACGCGCCGACCCAGCGTTGCAAGAGGAATCCGCCGTAGTTCACCGCGCAGAAGATGAGCACGATGATCCAGAGCTCGCGCGGGTTCACGCCACCCCAAGGGCCCCATGTGCCGTCCGGCAGGAGTGGCAGGACGACCAGCGCCAGCACTGCGAACTGCAACGCACCGGTCAGTTCGCGTTCGCCGAGCCGTTCGAGCACTCCGTGGATCTGGGCCTTGCCGACCAGTGCAGCGACGACGAGTGTCCCAACACCGGCCGCAATGGCACGGTGGCCCATGCCCGCCAGCGCTGCCATGGCGAGCACCAGGATCGCGGCCGTCTCGGTCGTTCCATCGGTCGTTGCGCCGGGACGCCGCACCGCCAGCGCATAGGCCAGTACACTGAGCATACATCCAGCGGCCAGGAGCACGACGGCAACCAGGGCATTCCCTTCCTGGAGGAGGTGCCCGCCAATCCCACCGAGCAACCCGAGCATGAAAAACGTCCGGACGCCGGCGAAGCGTCCGTCGGGACCTTCCGTATGCCCGGTCCGTTCGCGCTCGAACCCCACCGCAAGCCCGACGAGCGCGGCGACGGCGAGGTTGGCAGCAAAGAGGAATTCAGGGCTGGCAGGCATCGGTTACATCCTATCTTGCGCTGCGGTCCGCAGGCGCTTGCGTCGGCTACGCCTTGCCCAGAATCGCAAAATCTTCCTTCGCCTGCCCCGCCTCGAGGCGCTCATCCATCCTTACCGCCAGCGCCGCCAGCATCGGCATCGTGGACGGCTCCCCAGTCTCCAGCATGAGGCGCAAGTCCTTCCGCGCGACGTCGAGGGTGAAATTCGGCTCGTACGTCCCCGAGACCATCATCGCACCGCGCATGGTGAGCGGACCATTGAGATTCACCTTCGCCAGCATCTCGAGTACACCCGTCCGCGGAACGCCAGCGGCATCCGCCATGTGCATCACGTCCGCCAGGACTCCGACCACCGAGAGCGACGCGGCATTGCCGAACAGCTTGTAGACTGCGGCCAGGTCGGCACGCTCGCCGACGTGCCAGAGTTCACCAGTCATTTCGGCCAGTGCCGTGTGCACCAGCGCAACACGCGCGGCAGGCCCAGCCACCAGCATCATTCCCTTCGCCGAGCGCGCGGCACCGGGGCCCATCATCACCGGCGCGTGCAGATACTGAATGCCGGCTGTATCGAGCGCTGCCGCGCGGGCGGCCGTACGCGCTGGAAGATTGGTCGTATGGTCGATGATGATCGTATCCGGATGCAGCGCCGCCTGAAAATCCGCGATGGCATCATCCACCGAATCGTCGTCGAGCAGCACCAGATGGACGCGTTCGGCGCCACGCACCGCTTCCGCTGGCGACTCGGCGGCCGTCGCACCGAGCGCCACCAGCGGATCCGTCCTGGACGCCGTGCGGTTCCAGACGACGACCTGGTGCCCGCCACGCGAGAGCAGTCCTTCCGCCATCCCGCTGCCGAGCAACCCCATACCGAGGACGGCGATCCGTGACATGTCTGCGATCGTTGTAGGTTTGTAAAAGACTGCTTCCGATTTCAAGTTAGCAGGGACCGACCGACATCGGCACGCTGCAGTCGCATGCGACGACGTCAACAAAAGGCCTCATCACAGACTCCCGCTCGGTACCAGCGTGGATTCGCGCCGACAACACCCCCCAGGATTTATCGCATGAGAATCATGCCCGCATCGGACCTGCCCGAGCTGACGCGCCCGACTTTCCATGCCGGTCAACTGTTGAGCGCCGAGGATCTGCACGCGGAGCAGGTCTACCAGCGGAACCGGTCCCGGCTCCACAACCGCCTGCTGCATGGGTGGGGCGTCGTCGACGGGCTCGACGCGCGGAGCAGCGGCGGGCAGATCATCGTCGGCCCGGGATTGGCATTGGACCCATATGGCGATGAGATCATTCTGATACACGAAACGACGATTCTGCCGGCGCCGGGCTCGACCGGGTGTGCCGCGCGTTTCGTCATCGTGCGATTCTCTGAAACGCTCACGGACCCGGTGATCGTCGGCGACCACACCGAGTTCCAGCGCGTCGCGCACGGCGCAACCATCGAGCTGGTGGACGCGGCACCACGCGGGCGCGACGGTGCGGTGGCGATTGCTCGCCTGCTCTGGCGCACGGCGCACTGGCGCGTGGACGCGCGCTATCGGCGCCGGCGTGCAAAACGATGACTCACTGACAGTGCCCGGTCCGAGGTCAACGCAGTCTCCGCGAGAGGCGGGCGGCAGCGATTGGACAGCACGACGAGCGCCATGGCGAACAGCGACGGCGTCCGACTGATCGGGCCGCGCCCGTGGTCGGGACTGCCGGCGGCGGCGTCAGGCTGAAGCTGGCAGGCGATGATCCGACTCTCGTGATTCAGCGGAGCCGGAGCGCGCACATCCTCGAGCCGAGAGGAGGTGCGCGAGGACCTTGTACGGTCGACGCCGGAACAGATGTCTCCGTCTTCTACGGCCCGCAACATGACCGCCAGCAATGGTCTGTCTTTCACATCGAGCGCGATGCGTATTCATCACTGGCCCATTGCGCGAGAACTCTCGCTGCTCTGCCTCGCGTTCGGCGTCATCCCGCTGGCGCCGGCCTCCGGCGTGCTGCTGAACCGTTCCACGGAGGCGGTGCGCGAACACGATCGCAGCCGGCACCGTCATCACGCCCGCGGCTCCGGACGCGGATGTGAAGCAGGTGTTCGGGCCGAGCGCCGCTGATGTGATCGGCTTCTCGGCGCTGGTGCGTGATGGCAGTGGTCAGCCCATTGGATGCTGGCGACGTCTCGCCACGGCGTCACTGATCATCACGATGCCCGGTGACGCGGCGCGCGACCTGGGGAACGCAGGATATCCGGGCACCACGTTTCTCGTCGTCGACAGTACCGGACGCCAGCTGGCCGAAGGCGGCCAGTCGATCGCCGACTCGGTTCTGACCGACGAGCGCGACCCTGAGGGTTCGCTGGTCGAGCTCAAGGAGGGCCGGTCGGGAGATCGGCAGGCGCAGATCGCGGCGATCATGCCGCGCTGGCGGAGAGCCTGAAAGTTTCGAACGCCGACCTGAGCTCGGCGCTGAACGAAGTTCGTGGCGAGTCGGGTAGCATCAGCGTGCCGGCGAGGTCGCCGCCGCCGAGACGGTCATTCGCGAACGTGCCCTGGTCACGCAGAAGATCGCCCGGAAGATGGAAGCAATCGCGTCGCAGACCAATCTGCCGGCACTGAAGGCCGCAGTCGAGGCGGCACGCGCCGGGACTGGTGATGATCGACGGCAGTGCGTCCTCCGTCGCGACGTCTACGTCCGCATCAGCGGCGAGTGCCGAAGAGACGGCAGCGGCGTCGGCGGAATTGTCGTCAATGGCCGGGACACTCGCGTCGCTCGTGAACCGATTCCGCCTCGCGTCGGAGACAGAACCCGCGGCCACGGTTCGACCGGAACCAGAGGCCCTCGCATCGATTGGCAGGGGCAAGCCGGTGAGCAAGTCAACGCGCGTCACGCGAGGCTGCGCAGGACGGGCGGCCGTGGCCACGGATGATGACGACGCACTGACGGGGTGGTAGCCCGCGCGGTTCCGTCCAGCGCACCGCGCGGCGCGATTGCATCCAGCGAAGCCTGCTTCCGAGTCGGCGTCACGACCCCAACGGCGTCACGGCAACGGCGTAAGGGCAACTGGTTAACGCAAAGGCGCAAAGGCGCAAAGGCGCAAAGGACCGCAGATGCATGGGAACAGCAGCAACACCGCGCTGCGGCCGTTGCTGTGACAACACATCCGTGCTCAAGTCGCTGCTGATCATCACATCGCGCGAAGGTGTCTGGATCCTGCAGACGGCCCCTGCGCCTTTGCGCCCTTTGCGCCTGTGCGTCAGGCAGTTTGCTCTTCGTTCGCTCTTTGATTGATCTTTCTGTGCTCATTTCTGCCGGCACGTATCGCGAGGCATTGCAACGCCGGCTCGCGCCAAAGGACGCGACCGACTGCCACCAGACTTCGGGCACACGACATTATGGCCTGGATGGGTAGCCGGCCGTCGGATTCCCCGCGGCGGGAAGTGTGAGGAGCGCCGACGTCCCTCGGCCAACCTCACTTTCGAGTGACAGTGTGCCGCCATGCGCGCGTACGATGCCGCGCGCGATCGCGAGCCCGAGGCCGGCGCCAGAGCGATCGGTGCGCCTGCTCTGCCAGAATCGATCGAACACGAATGGCAGGTCGTCCGGCGAGATACCGACCCCGGTATCCTGCACGGTCACGAGCACCCCGTCGACATGCCGGATCGCCCGCATTCGGACATGACCGCCCTGTGGCGTAAACTTGATGGCGTTGCCGACCAGGTTGGACAAGACCTGCGTGATCCGGTCCGGATCGATATCCACCATGGGGAGTCCTGCCTCGAGCTCCGTCTCCAGTGAGACCCCCTGGGCGCTCGCGAGCGAAGCCAGCAGATCGGCGGTCGTCGCCATCAGGGGCCCGATCGCCGACGGCCGCTGCAGGATGCGCAACTGCCCGCGTTCCAGCCGGGTCGCATCGAGCAGATCCTGAATGAGCGTGTCCATCTGGGTCGCGGCCTGCAACATCACACTGGCATGCTCTGCGGCGTCGGTCGGCAACGCGGTTGCTCCCGCCTCGACCGGAAATCTGAGCAGCGCCGAGGCGAGCATCTTGACCGCGTTGACCGGATTTCGCAGGTCGTGCGACACGAGGCCAAGCAGATCATCACGGTCCCGAACCGCCATCTCGGCGTCAGAGAGCGATCGCTGCACCAGCGCCTCGTTTTTTCGCTGCTCAGAGACATCCCGCATGACGACGGCGAACACCACACTGTGGTCGTCATGCGCGACGTGGGAGATCGCCGCTTCGGCGGAGAATTCCTCGCCGGACTTCCGGAGCCCGAAGATCGGCGATCGCTCGGACATGTTGCGCGCCGAACTTCCGCTCTGGCCGAAGGTCCGCATATGGTTCAGGTGGCCCAGATGGAAACGACTCGGCATCAGCATGGACAGCGGCCGGTCCATGACCTCGTCAGCCCCATAGCCGAACATCCGGCTGGCCCCTTCGTTGAAGAAGCAGATCGCCTGACGGCTGTCGACACAGATGATCGCATCCGACGCGATGTGCAGGATGCGGGCAAGCAGGCGGTCGGAAACGGCTTTATGGGTCATGGAGCCAATGGTAACTTCCCGGCGGCCCGAAGATGTCCGACATCGCCTGACACCGGCCAGGGGTCGGCTCCTGCACACTTGTGGCTGACCTGGAGGTCATCATGGACGACGACATCATCACAGTGCTGCTGGCGGACGATCACGCCGTCGTGCGGTATGGACTCAAGGCGGTCCTGCAGACGGCCCCGGACATCAGCGTCATCGGTGAGGCGCGCAATGGCCGGGAAGCCGTGGACACCGCGATGCGGCTCAAGCCTGACGTGGTGGTCATGGACCTGAGCATGGATGTGATGGACGGCGCGGCGGCCACGCGCGAACTCCAGCGCCTCGCCTGTCCGTCGCGCATCCTGATTCTCACCATGCACGCCGAGGATGAATATCTGGTACCGTTGCTGGAGGCCGGTGCCAGCGGCTATCTGGTCAAGAATGCAGCGGACCGCGAGCTGGTGGATGCGGTCCGCATGGTCGCCCGCGGCGACCAGTACCTTCGGCTGGGCGCGGTCCGGGCGCTGGCCAAGGAGCTGAAGAAGCGCGAACACCGGGTGGCGGAGCAGACGCAGTACGATTCGCTCTCGGAGCGCGAGCGGTCCATCCTGCGACTGATCGCCGCAGGGTACACCGGACCCGACATCGGTGCGCAACTCAACATCAGCGCCAAGACGGTTGACACATACAAGCAGCGCATCCACGAAAAAATCGGGCTCGCGCATCGGCCGGACTACGTCCGGTTCGCGGTACGACTCGGGCTGCTGGACGAGGAAACGCAGATGTAGGGGATTTCCCCACAGTGGTGTGGGGAATACATCCCGCCCTGACAGGTTTCGCCTGACAGTATGGTGATTCGTGGAAGGAGACATTGGGACGAGCATCCGCGCGCACCGCCGGGTGACCGTCCCTTTTGCCCTACGAGGTCTTCGCCGATGACCGCTGTTGCGGCTGCTCCCCCGAGCGCGACAACGCCCCTCGACGCGTTCGCTTACGACGACGCCATCGTTCGAAAGTTTCTGGTGGCCTGCGTGGCGTGGGGCGCCATCGGCATGCTGGTCGGCGTGCTGATTGCGCTCCAGCTGGCGGACCCGATGTTCAACCTCGGCCTGTCGTTCACGAGCTTCGGCCGCCTGCGGCCCCTGCACACCAACGCCGTCATCTTCGCGTTTGGTGGCAATGCCTTCTTCTGCGGCTGCTATTACTCCACCCAGCGGCTGCTGAAGGCCCGGATGTTCAGCGATGTGCTGAGCGCGATTCACTTCTGGGGCTGGCAAGCGATCATCCTCGCGGCCGCGCTGACCCTGCCGTTCGGCTTCACGCAGGCGAAGGAATACGCCGAGCTGGAGTGGCCGATCGACATCGCGATCGCCGTCATCTGGGTGGTGTTCGCCGTGAACTTCATCGGCACCCTGATCAAGCGTCGTGAGCGCCATCTCTACGTGGCGCTCTGGTTCTATCTGGCGTCGATCATCACCGTCGCGATCCTGCACATCTTCAACAACCTGTCGATCCCGGCGGGACCGCTGAAGAGCTACAGCATCTACGCCGGCGTGCAGGATGCATTCATGCAGTGGTGGTATGGCCACAACGCGGTCGCCTTCTTTCTGACGACGCCGTTCCTTGGCCTGATGTACTACTTCATGCCCAAGGCGGCCGAGGGGCCGGTATTCAGTTACCGCCTCTCGATTCTGCATTTCTGGTCGCTGGTGTTCATGTATATCTGGGCCGGGCCGCACCACCTGCACTACACCGCATTGCCGGAGTGGGCCGGATCCCTGGG
>CAYMQV010000131.1:6894-13104 GCA_964392395.1 uncultured Gemmatimonadaceae bacterium | reverse complement strand
TTCCTGGATACTGCGAGCCTTGGCCGGTGAACAGGAAAGCCACACGGGGCGCGAGTCCCGGCCGTTGCAGGGTGATACCATCGCCTGCGGCGATTGCGAGCAGCGCCGTGCGCGCCGTATCGGCGTCGCCTGCCACCACCACGGCGCGCGCGCCCGAGAGTTGCGCGCGTCGTGTCGCGGCCGTGTGCGCGAGATCCGCCAGCGCCGCACCTCCTTCGAGCTGCCCGGCGTAGGCCGACGCGAGTGTGCACACCGCCTCAAGTGCACGGGCCGCAATCGGTACCACCAGGAGGGGACGGTCGCTCGCGCTCGGCACACGATCAGCGAACGGTGCTGGTGCCTGCTCGAGGATCACGTGTGCATTGGTGCCACTGAAGCCGAACGAACTGACCGCCGCGCGACGCGTGGCAGCCTTAGGCCACGCCTCGCCTGCCGCCGCCGGCACCCGCAGTCGCAGCGATTCCCAGTCCACATGGGGTGTGGGCTGTGACATGTGCAGCTGTCCTGGCACCTGTGCCGCTCCGAGCGCGAGCACCGCCTTGATCACCGACGCCACACCGGCCGCCCCTTCGAGATGCCCGAAGTTCGCCTTCACCGACCCGACCAACAGCGGCTCATCTGCAGCACGCTGCGCCCCGTACACGGCGCCGAGGGCGCGCAGCTCGATCGGATCACCAAGCGAGGTACCGGTGCCGTGCGCCTCGACGAACTGCACGTCGTTCGGCGACAACGCGGCCAGTGCCAGCGCCCGACGGATCACCGCCTCTTGCGCGGGGCCACTCGGCGCGGTGAGGCTGGCCGATGCACCATCCTGATTCACGGCGGAACTTCGGATGACGGCCAACACGCGGTCACCATCTGACACCGCATCACTGAGCCGCTTCAGTACGATCACGCCGCAACCCTCACCGCGCACGAAGCCGTCAGCCGACGCGTCGAAGGGCTTGCAGCGCCCGTCCTGCGCCAGCATGTGTGTGCGACTGAATGCGATGAACGATTCGGGCGTGAGAATGAGGTTGACTCCGGCCGCCAGCGCCATGTTCGATTCGCGCGTGCGTAGGCTCTGACAGGCCAGGTGCACCGCCACCAGCGACGACGAGCAGGCAGTGTCGATCGACAGGCTGGGGCCCTGCAGGCCGAGGAGGTACGAAACCCGTCCCGAGGCAATGCTGTGTGCGATGCCCGATGCGTAGTGCGCATCGATGTCGGCCAGTGTTCCGCCGCGCAGCTGCAGTTGGGCGTAGTCACCCGCCGCAATGCCGGTGAACACACCCGTCGCGGAGCCTACCAGCCGATCCGGTGCAATGCCGGCATGCTCCAGTGCCTGCCATGTCACCTCGAGAAGCAGTCGCTGCTGCGGGTCCATCGCCGCCGCTTCGCGCGGCGAGATGCCGAAGAAGCTGGCGTCGAAGGCCTCCACCGGCGCACTGATGAAGCCGGCGTGCTGTGCATATGTGGTGCCTTCGCGCTTCCCGCTGGGATCAAAGAACGGCGCATGGTCCCATCGCGCGGCCGGCACGGTGCTCACGCCGGAGCGGCCCTCGCGCAGCAGCTGCCAGTAGCCGGCAGGACTGGTGGCGGTGGCCGGAAAGCGGCAGCCGACTCCGATGATTGCGATCGGCTCGCGCTGCTGGCCTTCGGCCGTGGCAAGTCGCGCACGCGTCTCTTCCAGCGCCAGAAACGCGCGCTGCAGCGGTGAAAGCTCGGCACTCATCGCAAACCACGTCCCGTCATTCGTCGTTACCTGTGGGCGCCGAGCCGTAGCGCGCTTCGAGCAGTGCCGCGATGTCGGCGTCGCTCATGGCTCGTACCTGTCGTTCCGAGACGGTGTCGGCTGGTACACCCGATTCGCTCGCCGGCGGCGCGGAATCAACGGTCGCGGCCACGAGGAACAGCCGCGCCAGCAGATGCCGCGCGATGGCGTCGATGGTGGGATGCTCGAAGATCAGCGTGGCCGGCAGCGGCGGATCGATGGCCAGCCCGCGTGACAGCGCCCCACGAAGCTGCACCGCCATCAGCGAATCGATCCCATGCTCCATCAGGCGGTCATGCGGATCGAGTCGCTCATCCGGACCACGGCGCAGCAGCTCGGAGACGGCATCGCCGACGATGTCCTGCAACCGCGTGATGCGTTCCGACGGTGCCGCGCCCTGCAGCCGGTCGAGCGACACCACCACCTTCGCGCGTTCGTCAGCCACGTTCGCCGTCGCACGCACCGTCGCCATTGCCGGCGCCGTTGCCATCGCAGACTCGGTCTCACCGCCCACCAACTCCGGGACCCGCGCGACGATCACGTGCTGGCCCAGCGCTGCGGCCGGTGACCCCGGTTCCGGGAACACGCGCACCTCCTCGAACCCGCCCGCCTGCAACGCGGCCGTCCATGCCTCGATGTTCAGCAGCGGCACGTCGTGCCGCAGGTCATCTTCGAAGTGCTGCCACCCCTCGATCAGTCCCGTGCTGATGTCGAACCAGTCATGGTGCACCGCGGTCTCGACCAGTAACAGGAAACCACCTGGGGCCAGCAGCGCACGTGCATTCGCGAGCGCCGCCGTGAGATTCCGCGCCGCATGAATCGCATTGGCCGCCGTCACCACGTCGAACGCCCCTTCCGGTACACCTTGCACGGCACCACCACGATCGGCATCGAACACCGCGGTGTGTAACGTGACTTGCGCGCCGAACCGGTCATGCGCGCGACCCATGAAGGTGTCCGACACATCCGTGAACCAGTACTCCGTACCGCTGCCGGCCAGCTCGGGAATCAGCGCCGACGTTGTGCCGCCCGTGCCAGCACCGATCTCCAGCACACGCGCCGCTCGCCGTTCCGGCGGATGCTCGGCCAGCGGTGCAATTGCCGCCGCCGCCAGTGCGTTGATGTAGCGCGCGGCTGAGCCGCGCGTGTAGAGTGCCTCGGCCACGGCGAACGAGCCATCGGGGAAGAGCGTTTCGAGCGCATTCGCCCGACCCGTCATCACATCCGCCAGCAATCGCCCGCAGTTACGCACGTAGTCCGTGATCGCCGTATCGACCGTCTGCGACGTGCACACCGCCTCGAGCAGCTGGCGCGAGCCGGCCGATGGCAGCGGCACATCGCTGATGAACTGGTCGCCGCTCGCACGCAGATATCCCTCGCGCACGAGTCGCTGCAGCCAGCGGCCGAGTAGCTGTCGCTGCGACGCGATGAAGCCACAGCGCTCTGCCGCTTCATCCTGCGTCGCCGCGTCACCGGCCCGCATGAAGACATCACGTTCGCGGATCGTGTCGACGATCAGTGCCGTGGATAGCGTGGATAGTTGGGACCAGAACGCCGGAAATGCTGGTACATCGACGCCGATCGGCGCCTGCGCCGCCTGCGCGGTTGCGCGGCGAAGTGTCGCGGTCCAGCGGCGCGATGCCGATGTCGAGAACGCCACCGGCTGTCTCACTGGTTCCTCGCGCAGCCAGTAGCGCTGCCGCTCGAAGGGGTACGTCGGCAGCTCGACGCGATCTCCCGCGTATGGCGCTGAAAACGAAACCCAGTCGATGTCGCCGCCAGCGGCATACAACTGCGCCACCGACTCGGCAATGATCGCCCAACCCTCGTTGTTGCGGCGCAGTGATGGCAGCAGCAACGGCTCGGCCATCATGGCACCAGCCGCCCGCATCGCTTCGACGATCTCTGCCACCTGCGACGCCAGCACTGGATGCGGTCCCACCTCCACGAAGGTGTTCATGCCCAGCCGCAACAGCTCGCGCGCCATGTCGTGATAGCGCACCGTGCCGCGTGTCTGTTGCGCCCAGTAGCGCGACGATGGTGCCTCGCCCGGCGAAAACAGTGTGCCGGTGTATCCCGATACCCAGGCATGGTGGGGTGCCGAGAGCGGAATCGACTGGGCGAGCCGTTCAAATGCCGGCAGGACCGCATCCAGCGCCGCCGAGTGGAAGGCGTGGCGCACACCGTGCAGCCGCCGAAACTCGATCCCCGCCGCCGCCAGCGCCGACTCGGCAGCGGTCAGCGCAGGGATCGGCCCCGTGAGCACGATCTGTGATGGTCCGTTGTCGGCCGCGAGCTCGACTGCTCCCGCCACAAATCCGCCGAGCATCGCCTCGACGCGTGCGCGAGGCGCCGACACCACCGTCATCGCACCGATGTCGGCGGCGATCCCGTCTACCATGCTTGCGCGCGCAATCACCAGGCGCAACGCATCTTCAATCGACACTACCCCTGTGAATGCCGCTGCAGCGAACTCACCCAGCGAGTGCCCCGCCACCGCCGCAGGCTCGACACCCCAGCTGCGCCAGAGCGACGCCATCGCCAGCTCGATCGCGATGATCGCCGGCTGACTGTAGCGCGTATCGTCGAGCAATTGTGCGGATCGCGGGCCCCACAGTATTTCCGGCAGCGGCTCGCCGAGCTCGCGCGTGATCACCGCGTCACAACGGTCCAGCACCTCACGCACCACTGGCGCAGTCTGGTACAGGTCACGCGCCATTCCAGTGAACTGCGCACCCTGCCCGGTGAAGAGGAACGCGATCCGTGGACGCGCCTCGTTGCCCGGCTGGCGCACGCGGCCATGCTCCGCCAGTTGACGCAACCGCACCACTGCCTCGTTGCGGTCGCGCGCTACCACCGCCTGCCTCGACCACTTCAGGTGGGTACGCCCCACCGAGAGGGTCTGGGTGAGGTCTGCCAGCGCGATGGGTGACGCACCATCCAGCGCATCGGCGTACTGCGCCGCCAGTGTCCGCACCGCCGATGGCGTGCGTCCGGCAATCGGGAGTACGTGTGTCGTACGCTCCGCACGCGGAGCGGCGGCAGATTGCGGCGCGGCTTCGCTGATGATGATGTGCGCGTTGGTGCCGCTGAAGCCGAACGAACTGACCGCCGCCACACGCGGGGCGTCACCGCGCACCCACGGCTCGCCGTCCGCGCGAGGTAGACGCAGGTGCATGGCATCCCAGTCCACCATCGGCGTTGGCGCGGTGGTGTGCAGATGCGGCGGAATGGTCTCATGCCGCAGCGACTGCACCACCTTCGCCACGCCGATCACCCCAGCCGCCGCTTCAAGATGACCAAGGTTGGTCTTCACCGACCCGATGATCAGCGGCGCATCAGCGTTGCGGGCGGCACCGTACACAGCCCCCACCGCACGCAGTTCGATCGGATCGCCCAGTGATGTGCCGGTGCCATGCCCTTCCACGTACTGCACCGCCGCCGCCGGGAGCCCGGCGTCATGCAGCGCCTGACGCATCACGGCCTCCTGCGCCACGCCATTCGGGGCGGTCAGCCCATTGCTGCGACCATCCTGGTTCACCGCGCTGCCGCGGATCACGGCCAGCACCCGGTCACCATCTGCTTCCGCCTGCGGCAGGCGCTTCAGCACGATCATCGCGCAGCCATCGCTGCGCACGTAGCCATCGGCCGAGGCGTCGAACGATTTGCAGCGGCCATCGGGCGCCATCATGCGCGCCTTGCTGAAGTTGATCGTGCCTTCCGGAGACAGGATCAGACTCACACCGCCTGCCACCGCGAGATCGGTCTCGCCGCGGCGCAGGCTCTGGCAGGCCAGGTGGATCGCCACCAGAGATGACGAGCAGGCCGTATCCACCGAAAGCGTCGGGCCATGCGCACCGAGGAAGTACGCCAAGCGGCCAGCCGCCACCGACAACGCACCACCTACTCCCGCGTACACGTCGATCGACATCGGATCGCCATAGAGCTTGCGCCAGTAGTCGCTGTTCGCAATACCCAGGAAGAACCCGGCGTTGGTATTCGCCAGCGTATCCGGTGAGATCGCCGCGCGCTCGAGCGCTTCCCATGTCACCTCCAGCAGCATGCGGTGCTGCGGATCCATCGACTCCGCCTCCCGTCGCGACACACCGAAAAAGTCGGCATCGAACTGGTCGACATCGCGCAGGAAGCCGCCGAACCGTGTCGACACCTTGCCCGGCACGTCCGGATCGGCATCGTAGAGCGTGGTGTTGTCCCAGCGATCCGCCGGCGCTTCCGTGATGGCATCTCGACCGTCGCGCAACAGGTCCCAGAATGCCGCTGGATCGTTCGCGCCACCTGGAATGCGCAGTCCCATGCCGACGATCGCCACCGGTGCATGCCGCTCAGCGTCGACTTGTGCGAGTTGTGCACGAAGCTCACGGATCTCGAGCAGTGCCTGCTTGACAGGGGACAGCGCTTCCATGGTCATCTCGATCGCGGTGAACGCGGTGCTGGAC
>CAYMQV010000131.1:4529-6884 GCA_964392395.1 uncultured Gemmatimonadaceae bacterium | reverse complement strand
AGTTCGGCCAGCAGCATGGCCTCGGCGTCGTCATCGCTCATCGCGGCGAGGTCAGCGGACGACGCCGACGGTGCTGGTGACTCGACGTCGCGCAGCGCGGCTGGTGAAGCGGGCATCAGCGGTGGCGCAGTCACCAGCGGCGTCTCGGCCGCGAGCAGCGCCAGTACATGCGCCGCAAGGGCGTCCACCGTGGGGTGCTCGAAGAGGAGCGTGGCCGGCAACGTGCGTTCCAGCGCCGCACCGATCGTGTTCCGTAATTCCACCGCCATCAGTGAATCGAGCCCCAGGTCGCGCAGCGCACGCGCGCCATCCAGCACTGCGGTTGGCGGCACACCCAGCGCGCGGGTCGCCATGCGCATGATTGCGTCGCGCACCGCGTCGGCGCGCAGCGACTCGGGCAGCGACTGCACCTGCGAGTGGAGTGCGATTCGTGCGACGGTCGGCGCGGTGGAGACGGCCGAGGCAGCGCGCACCGATACGGGCAGCAGCGAATACAGCGCCGCATCCCGGGGGCGGGAGTCGGCAAAGACGCCCCAGTCGGCACGCATCACCAGCAGGCGATCCGCGCTCGTGCAACGCAGCGCCATGCAGAGCGCGAGCGCCTCATCCGCCGACATCGCCTCCATACCCGACGCGGCAAATCGTCGCTCGCCATCGGCCACGCGCGTCGCCATGCCACCGCCAGCCCACGTGCCCCATTGCAGACTCACGGCATTGCGGCCGCTGGCCCGACGCAGCGTCATCACCTGATCGAGCGCGGTATTGGCCGCCGAGTAGGTCGCCTGGCCCGGCCAGCCCAGCACGCCCGATGCAGAAGAGAACGCGACGAAGAACTCGATGCCGTCATCGCGCGTGCACTGATCCAGTATGTTCGCGCCCTCGACCTTGCCGCGGGCCACTCCCTCGAGGCGCGCGGCAGTCTGCGTCACGATCGCTCCGTCGTCATTCACACCGGCCGTGTGCACGATGCCGCGCAGCGGGGGCAGCGTGCGTCGTGCATGGTCCAGCGCCGCGCTCACCGCTTGACGATCACTCACATCCACACTCGCCACCTGCGCCGTCACGCCGCGCGCTGCGAGTGCGGACAGCCACGTCGCCGTCTCGGCGTCGGTGAGCATGCGACGCGCCATCAATACCAGGCTCCGCGCGCCCTGCGACACCAGCGTCTCCACCACACCGCGCCCCAGTGCGCCAAACGCTCCGGTCACGACGTACGTGCCGTCCGTCTGCAGCGTCGATGGTTGCGACGGCATCACAAGTGCAAGCTTCCCGATGTGTCGCGCTTGCGCCATGAAGCGGAATGCGTCCCCCGCCTCACTGAGCGCGAATGCGTTGGTCGGCAGCACCGGCAGCGCGCCGGACCCGATCAGCGCGGTGATCTCGCGCAGCATGGCACCACGTCGCTCGGCGTCGGCTGGAGCGAGGTCCGACAGATCGAACACCGTGTACTGCACGTCGCTGCGTCGCGCCGCCACATCGGCCGGGCTCCAGATGCCACGCTTGCCGATCTCGATGAAGCGACCGCCCGGCCGCAGCGCATCGATCGACGCCGGGATGAAATCATCACTCAGCGAATTCAGCACCACATCAATCGTGCCCTGATCATCCGCACCGCGCAGGGCATCGCGAAACGTCGCAGCGCGCGAGTCGAAGACTGCGGCGACGCCGATCGAGTGCAGGTACGCGCGCTTCGCCGGCGATCCTGCGGTGCCGATCACCGT
The DNA here is from genome assembly GCA_964392395.1 of uncultured Gemmatimonadaceae bacterium. Classification (GTDB taxonomy): domain Bacteria; phylum Gemmatimonadota; class Gemmatimonadetes; order Gemmatimonadales; family Gemmatimonadaceae; genus JACMLX01. The sequence goes on along the minus strand of CAYMQV010000131.1, from coordinate 5,163 downwards.
GGCACCCAGCCAGTGCGCCAGATGCACCGCCGCCAGCCCCACCCCGCCAGACGCGGCGTGCACCAGCACCCGCTCACCACGCTGCACCCGAGCCACCGTGACGAGCGCATGCCAGGCCGTCATGTAGGCAATCGGTATCGTGCTCGCGTGCTCGAACGACAACCAGGGCGGCATTGGCGCGATCAGGTCAGCTGGCACCTCGACGTGCGTGCGCAGTGCCCCAAGCGCAAAGGCGAGCACGTGGTCACCGACGGACACGCTTCGCACGCCGCTGCCCACTGCACTCACCACGCCAGCACATTCGCCACCCAACGCGCCAGTCGGCAGCGAGACCATACCCAGCGCACCCAGCACGTCGCGGAAGTTCAGGCCTGCGGCCTGGACGGCGATCTCCACCATCCCCGCATCCGGTGCACGCCGCACGCATGGCGTAGGTGCCAGCGCTTCGAGCACGGGGCGCAACGGCGGGACCAGCGCCACCGGTTCGGCTGCGGGTGACGGCACAGCGACGGCACGCAGTCGCGCGACCAGGCGGTCGCTGCCCCGCCGAGCCACCCGCACCTCACCATCGGTGGCGGCGCATTCCACTACTACATCCGGTGCCTGATTCGCGGTTACCTGCGTCGACAGATCC
>CAYMQV010000131.1:0-4519 GCA_964392395.1 uncultured Gemmatimonadaceae bacterium | reverse complement strand
GACAGATCCAGTGCGCGCAGCCCCAGCTCAGGGTGCTCGGCCGCCGCCGTGTTCCGAAGTCCCCAGAGCGCACCTCCACCCACACTGCCGGGAACGATGTCACCCGGTACACTCGCGGCACCGCGTGTCACGAACAGTACGCCTCCTGCCGGCGCCACACCGCGCGTGGCCAGTTCACGCACCAGCACCATCGCGCTCCCCGCAATCGTCACCACGCCGTCCATCACCCCGGCAGTGCTGCTCGAGACGGCTGTATCCAGACCCCATGCGAACACCACACCGCTCGGTGCACGCGCCCCCTGCGGCAGCAGCTGTGTCAGCAGCGCCTTCATCACGGCGTCGACCTCCGCTGCATCGCGCAGCGCGGGCCGTCGTACACGCGTCGCGCGACTACCCGCCAACTCGATGGCGTCGGCAATCGGCGTCGCAGCACCATCCTCGAATACCAGCCATGTGCCGTTGGCGGCGAGTGCTGACGATGTCGGCGCAACCGGCTCCCATGCCATCCGGTACACCGGCATGGGGGTTTGAAGCTGACCGCCAACCAATCGCGCCAGCTGTGCACGATCGGTGCGCTGCACGCGTACACCATGCACAGCGCCAACCGATTGCCCCGCCGCATCGAGCAGCACGACGTCCGCCACGCGCGCGCCAGGCGAGGTCGCGCTTCGCAACACCACATGACTGCCGGCGATCGCGGCCGGATGCGGTACCATCACGTGCTCGTAGCTTACGGGGAGCCAGGTCGCATTATCGTCGTGCACGCCCTCGATCAGCGTCGTGATGGCGTGCAACGCCGCATCCAGCCGCGCGGCACCCTTGGCGAGCTGCGCCGGCCCGTCCAGCTCGGGATCATGCAACGTCAGTGTGGCCACCGCCTCGTCCACACCAAGCGCAACGCTGGTCACGAGCTGGAAAGGCTCACCCAGCGCAATCCCGGCGCCGGACAGCGATGCGTAGAGCGCGTGCACGTCAGCGGTGGTGATGCAGCGCGCCAGCAGGTCCGTCCGCGAAATGGCCGGCACCTCTGGCAGGCGCAGCACGACGCTCCCGGCGGCGTGGCGGTCCCACGCACCGGTCGCCACGCTGCCAGCCGGACGGGATGACACCGAAAAGGACACTTCGCCGTCCTTCTCAGCGCGCAGCACAATCTGGACGTTCCGTGCACCAGCCTCCGCGATCGCCAGCGCCCGGTCAAGCACCACGTCTTGCAGCACGACTGTGCCAATGCCCTGCAGTGCGGCGAGCAGAGGCTGGCTGCGTTGCGCCGCATCCAGCACCGCGAGCAGGATCATCGTTCCCGGCACCACGACACGCTCGCACACACGGTGATCGCGTACGATTGCGTCGGTCGCGCGCACCACACTATCAAACACCATTGCGTTCAACGCGGGCACTTCGCTCATCCGCCCAGGCATCGTGAACAACGACGCATCCGTTGCGTCCGGACGTCCGATCGGCAACGGCGCGCCGGCCCACGCTGCCACGTGCTGCCAGCGATACGGCGGCAGCGACACCCGGTTACCCGGCTCGTCGAACGTTGCGCTGCGGTCCAATGGCACACCGGCACACCAGAGGGTGCCAGCCGACTGGCGCATCGTTGCCCGCTCACCGCGGGCACGACGCCAGGTCGGCACCGTCACACATGGTATGCCACGCGCCGCCGCTGTGGCGTGAACGGCGGCCAAAAGGACCGGATGCGGACTCACTTCCACGATGCAGCCGTCGTGCTCAGCGAGGAGCGCCTCGGTGGCCGCACCGAAGCGCACCACGTCGCGCGCATTGCGCTCCCAGTAGGCGGAATCGAGTTGCACGCCGCTCATGCGTGCGCCGGTCACCGACGAATAGAGCGGGATCGTGGTCGCGCGCGGCACCAGCGCGGTGAGCGACGACCCCAGCGCCTGCGCCGCCGCCGTGATCGCGGGAGAGTGGAAGGCACGCGTCACGCGGACCCGATGGCAGCTCGCACCACTTCGCTCGAGTTCCGCCTGGCACCGCTCGATCTGCGCCAACTCGCCGGACAGCGTCAACATGCCGGGCCCGTTCTCGCCGGCAAGCACCACACCGTCCACGACACTCACCACGCGGCGTGTTTCCATTTCGTCACCCTGCACCGAGAGCATTGCGCCATCGACGGCCATGGCCTGCATCAGCCGGCCGCGCTCCACCGCAATCCGCAGCACCTCGGCCCGTGTCAACGCACCCGCCACACAAGCGGCCGTGAGCTCGCCCACGCTGTGTCCGACCACCGCCGCCGGCTCAATGCCCAGCGCAGCCCACGAGTCGGTGAGTGCCAGCTGCAGCGCAACCAGCACCGGCTGGAACACCGAGGTGTCGTCGAGGCGTGACGCCAACGCATCACTGCGCAGCGCCTCGAGCACCGACCAACCGGTATGCGACTGCACGATCGCATCCGACGCGGCCAGCGAGGCCGCAAACACCGGATCCGTGTTCAGCGACTCACGCGCCATACCCAGCCACTGGCTGCCATGGCCGGAGTACACGAAGGCGGCCCGTGAGGTGGCATCCGTCGCGCCCTTCCGCTGTCCAACCGCCTCCTGCAGCAATTCACCAAGGCCCTCGTACCGATCGGCTACTACCGCCACCCGGTATCGCAGTGCATCGGTACCGGCCAGGGTCCACGCCACATCGCGCAACGCATGTGCGGAGGCGTCGACGATGTCGGCCGCGGACTGCTGCAGCGCCACCGGATCATGGGCCGAAACGGTCAGCAGCCATGGGCCATCGGCCACCGGCTCCAGCGGCGGAATCCGTGGCGCCTCCTCGATGATCACATGGGCGTTGGTTCCGCCGAACCCGAACGAGCTCACGCCGGCCACGCGCAGTTCGTCTGTGGCCGGCCACGCTGCCCCATGCCGCTCAACGCGCAGCCGTGTGCCATCCAGTGAGACCAGCGGGTTGATCGACGTGAAGTGCAGGTGCGGAGGAATGCGCTCGTGCCGCAGTGACTGCACCACCTTCAGCACGCCAGCCAGTCCCGCCGCAGCTTCGAGATGCCCGATGTTCGCCTTCACGGTGCCGACCAGGCAAGGAGCGCCGGGCGTGCGCCCGATCTCGTCCACCAGCGCTTCCAGCTCGATCGGATCGCCCACCGACGTTCCGGTGCCGTGCGCCTCGACGTACGTGATCCGCGATGGTGACATACGCGCATTGGCCAGCGCCGCGCGCACCACGGCGCGCTGCGCGAGTCCGTTCGGCGCCGTCAGCGCCGCCGAGCGACCGTCCTGGTTCACTGCCGTCCCGCGAATCACCGCCAGCACACGGTCACCGTCACCCAGGGCATCGGCCAGGCGTTTCAGCACCAGCGTTACCGCGCCCTCGCCGCGGACCCATCCATCAGCCGACGCATCAAACGCCTTGCACTTTCCGTCGGGGGCCATCATGCCCCACTTCGCCAGTGAGATCGTCTGCTCGGGCCCCAGCAGCATGCTCGCAGCTCCAACGATGGCCATCGACGTTTCGCCAGCCCGCAACGAGCGACAGGCCGTGTGCAATGCCACCAGGCTTGCCGAGCATGCGGTGTCCACCGCAATCGCCGGCCCGTGCAGGTCGAGGAGGTACGAGATGCGCCCCGCCGACACGCCATGTGAATTGCCCGAGGCGGTGTGTGCGTCGATGCCGTCCCAGTCGCGAAAGAGGTTGCGTGCGTAATCGTCGTTGTAGATCGCCACGAACACGCCGGTCGACGAGCCGCGTAGCGACTCCACCGTACAGCCGGCGTCGCGCAGTGCATCCCACGTCACTTCCAGCAGCACACGCTGCTGCGGGTCCATGCGCACCGCTTCGCGCGGCGCAATGCCGAAGAAGCTGGCGTCGAAACCCACCACGTCGTCCAGCAAGCCAGCGAACGGCGTCGGGTCCACGCCCGCCGGCCCATCCGCGTCGTTGCTCGCCGGGTCCCAGCGATCGGCGGGCACCCGCGTCACGGCATCCACACCCTGCTCCAGCAGCGTCCAGAGTTGCTCCGGATCGTGTACACCACCGGGTAGTCGGCAGCCCATGCCGATGATCGCGATCGGTTCCGAGGAAAGCAGGCCGGCTTCGCCATCCGGCGTCTGCGCGTCCCGCGCGGCTTGCGCGGCAAGTGCCAGCTTCACCGCAGACCATTCGCGGCCAGCGCTCACGTCGAGCTCCGTCGCGGTGCCGTTCGACGGGTGCGCAACGCGTTCAGTGCCTCGTCATCCGACAGCGCGGTCATCGCGGGTGACATCGGAGCGCCACCAGTCGCGGCCGCGGGCACGGGCGGTTCAGTCACCGCATCGAGGCCAAGCCGCTCGAGCAACAGGCCGGCCAGTGCCGAGACGGTCGGATAGCTGAACAGGGCTGTGGCCGGCAGCGTGATCTCGAACAGCCGCTCGCACCGACGACGGATCCGGATCGCCATCAACGAATCCATGCCCAACGCGCCGAGCGGGCGTTCGACTTCGATCGGCGCCGCTTCGAGTCCCAGCGGGTCCGCGATGATCTCGCGCACCAGCACGGTCACTCGCGCCAGCTG
>CAYMQV010000130.1:0-13202 GCA_964392395.1 uncultured Gemmatimonadaceae bacterium | reverse complement strand
GCCCCGCGTCGTGCGAGCCGCAACATGGGCGCGACGGAGCGCACATCGACATCACAGGCGCACGGCCGAGCGTCAACGGGCGACACGCGCGGTTCAGTACTTCATCAAATACCGCTCCACCTCCCAACTCGACACCTGCGCCGAAAACTCGCTCCACTCCGCCCGCTTCGCCGCCAGAAAATGCTCGAAAATGTGCGCCCCCAGCGCCTCCCGGATCACTTCGTTCTTCTCCAGCTCATCACACGCCTCATTCAGATCCCGCGGCAGATCGTCGATCCGCAGTCGCCGCTTCTCGCGATGACTCATCTCGAAAATGTTGGTATCCACCGGCTCGCGTGAATCGGCCTGCGTCTCGATGCCGTCCAACCCCGCCGTCAGCATCACCGCCAGCGCCAGATACGGATTCGCGCTCGGATCCGGCAACCGATGCTCCACCCGCGTCCCCGTCCCGCGACGCGCCGGAATCCGCAGCATCGGCGACCGATTCCTCATGCTCCACGCCACGTTGATCGGTGCCTCGAACCCGGGCACCAGGCGCTTGTAGCTGTTCACCAGCGGATTCGTCACCGCGCAATACCCGCGCGCGTGCTTCAGCAAACCGCCGATGTAGTGCAGCGCGGTCTCGCTCAGCTCGTACGGGGCATCCGGTTGCCAGAACGCATTCTCCTGGCCCTTGAACAGCGATTGATGCGTGTGCATTCCGCTGCCATTCTGCCCGAAGATCGGCTTCGGCATGAAGCTGGCGCTGAGTCCGAACCGTTGCGCGACCTGCTTCACCACAAAACGGAACGTCGTCAGGTTGTCGGCCGTCCGCAGCGCATCAGCGTACCGGAAGTCGATCTCGTGCTGGCCATGCGCCACTTCGTGATGACTCGCTTCCACCTCGAAGCCCATCTGTTCCAGCGTGTCGACGATCGCGCGCCGCGCCTCTTCGCCCAGGTCCACCGGCGCGAGATCGAAATAGCCACCCACGTCGTGCGTGTCGGTCGTCGCCTTGCCCGCCGCATCCTGCTTGAAGAGGAAGAACTCGGCCTCCATGCCGGCGTTCATGGTGAATCCCATCGCCGCCGCCCGCGCCAATACCGCCTTCAGCCGGCCTCGCGGGTCACCCACGAACGGCGTCCCGTCCGGCATCGAGATGTCGCAGATCAGCCGTGCCACCTGCGCCCCAGGGGGGCCGAATGGCAGCACCCGATACGTCGAGAGGTCCGGCTTGAGCAGCATGTCGCTCTCCTCGACCCGCACGAACCCCTCGATCGAGCTGCCGTCGAACAGGATGTCCCCCGCCAGTGCCTTCCCGAACTGGCTCCGGGGGATCTCCACATTCTTGATCACACCGAGGATGTCCGTGAACTGCAGCCGGAGGAAACGGATGTCCTGCTCCCGGAGCAGCCCCTCGATGTCTCCGGCTCCGGCGGTCCGCCACAGATGCGCGGCTGGCGTGTCTGGTGTCATGACGGAAAAGTACGCCCCGCCGGCCGTGCCGGCGCCCCATCTCGCCAGCGAGGGAACCCCGGACCGCGCTAGATTGCTGGGTTAATACGACGCATCCCTGCGCCGCCCGCTCCCCTCCCGATTCAACCATGTCGTCAGCTTTCTGTGCGGCCTGTGGCGCACAGCTCTCATCCGGCGCCCGATTCTGTCATCGGTGCGGCCAGGCCGATGGTGATGCCGTCATGCCGGCGGGCACCCCGGCGCCGGGCGCTGCCCGCGCGCAGGCGCCAAACCAAACCCTGCCATGGGCAGTGGCTGCCATCGCGCTCCTCGCGCTGATCGCGCTCGTCGCGGGTCAACGCTTCGGCAAACGTCCCTCGCCCGAGCCGACCGTCGCCAGTACCAGTTCAGGCACGGGACCGTTCGTGGCCGCACCCGCCGCTGGCGGTCCCGACGCAGCGCCCGAGCGCCCCGTCCGCGCACCGGACATCTCCGCCATGAGCCCGGATGAGCGCGCACTCCGACTCTTCAACCGAGTCGTCTCGCTTGCCGAACAGGGCAAGCGAGACTCGGTGCAATTCTTCGCGCCAATGGCGCTGATGTCATTCCAGAGTCTGCCCACGCCAACGGTGCTCCAGCGCTTCGAACTCGGTCGTATTGCCGAGTTGGCCGAAGTGAAGGAGATCGCCACCGCGCAGGCAGACACGATTCTTGCGGGGTCAGCAACGCACCTGCTCGGCCTCAGCCTGGCCAGCACAGCGGCCGGCATGCGCAAGGCGTTTACTGCGCAGGCCGACTTCGATCGACGACTGATCGCGGCCAACGCGTCCGAACGTGCGAAGAACCTGCAGGAGTATCAAGTGACCCAGATCGATCTCGACAGCGCGCTCGCCCGTGCGCGACGGAACGTCAAGTGACCAAACACATCATGGAACCGACTCGCACCATCACCGTCGCGCACAGCCCGGACTCCGACGACGCGTTCATGTTTTATGCGCTGGCCGAGGGCAAGATCGACACCGAAGGCCTCACCTACATCCATCAACTGCAGGACATCGAGACACTGAACCAGCGTGCGCGAAAGCAGGAACTCGAAGTCACCGCTGTGTCGATCCATGCATTCGCCTACCTCGCTGACCACTATGCGCTGTTGCCCCACGGCGCGTCGATGGGTGACAAGTACGGCCCGCGCGTCGTCGGCCGCATGAAGCGCGGGCCCGACGCAATCAAGGGCGCACGTATTGCTGTGCCCGGTCCACTGACGAGCGCGTACCTCGCATTGCGTCTGTTCGAACCCGATTTTGAAGCGGTGTTTGTTCCGTTCGACGAGATTGAGGATGCCGTGCTCGACGGCACGGTTGATCTCGGTCTGCTGATTCATGAAGGACAGCTCACTTTTGGCGAGCGCGGCTTGCACATGGCGCTTGACCTCGGAGTCTGGTGGCATGAGGAAACGGAGTTACCGCTTCCGCTCGGTGGCAACGTGATCCGCAAGGACCTTGGTCCCGACCTCATCAGCGTGATCAGCCGGCATCTGCGCGAAAGTATCGCATACGGGCTGACGCATCGCCGTGCCGCTCTCGACCACGCGATGAAGTACGCGCGTGGACTTGATCGCGGACAAGCCGATACGTTTGTCGGCATGTATGTGAATGAGTGGACACTCGACTACGGCGACGCGGGGCGCGCGGCAGTGCAGCTCTTTCTGCAGCGTGGCACCGATGCGGGTCTGATTCCGCACACGGTCAACGTCGAGTTCGCGGAGTAATGCCGATGTGCGTCGATGCCTGAGTCGCCGTTTCGCGGCCTCGACGCGTCCGTCCCCGCAGTTCCGGCGCTCGGTCCGCCGGCGCCATTTGCGGAATCAACCGCAGGTGGCGCATCACGAGGAGGCGGCACCGCCGACGACGGGTCGCGCTCGCGCAAGCTTCGCGCGCTCGCAACAGAGATCGAGACGCTGCCGACCACGCACGCAGCGTTTGCCCGCCTCCTCTCCGTTGCAGTGGAAACGCTGCAGGGCGCCGGTGCGTGGGTCGGCCTCACCATGGAAGACTCCGACGCGCTGGTGGTCGTCGCGGCGCATGGCGAAGTCCCGGTTGACGCAGGCGCACGAGTTCCGCGTGATCGCGCGTTCGCGGCCCGGGCTCTGACCGCGCACGCGGCGGTCTTCGCCGATCCGAGCACCGGTGTCAGGTGGTCCGATACGGTCATTGCTCGTGTGCCCGTGCGCGCTGTCGCCGCGCCGCTGCTTGTCGACGCTGAACATGCCGTCGGCGTGATCTCGATTATCGGTGGGCCGGCACGACTGTTCACCGTCGCGGACGGCACGTTTGCCTTCGAGCTCGGCTCGCTCGCAGCGCTGGTGCTCCGCCGACGCGGCCCTGAGACTCGTCGCACGACCGACGAGACGGCCGGACACACTGAATCGAACTTTGTCGTGCCGATGCTGCTCGACGCCGCGTCAGCGGTAACGGTCGATGACTTCACGTCGGCGATCATCCATCGACTCGATGATCCCGCGCTCCTCGGCGTCAGCATCGCCGTCCGCGACCGCACCAGTGGCAGCCTCAGATTTTCTGCCTCGCTCGGCGCGCTTGCTGCACTGCGTGGCGTCCGCACGCCCCTCGATCCTGAACGCGCCGAACAGCTCGCGCGACAGCGTCGCATTTTGCAGCTGCCCGACGCACGGCATCTGGTGCCGGAGGGATGGCGATCGCTGGTGCCGGCACTACCTGGCGCGTCCATCGCGTTGATCGATGGAGATGTGGCGATCGGCCGGATCGACCTCGTGTTCGACCCCGACCGGGCCGTGCCGCACGACGCGACGCGACGCATCGAACAGCAGGCTGGGACGCTCGCGCGTGCACTCAGCGTACTGCTCGCTCGCGTCGCGCGCACACCGACCGACCCCGGCCTCGAGTCGGTGCACGCGCTTCGCAGCGCACTCTCGGGCCGGCTGCACGACCTGGCATCACCCATCGCTGGGATCAGTGCTTTGTCCGAGCTGCTCGCCGACGAGGATTTGCCGGCGGAGCTCACCGAGCTCGTCGTATTGATACAAAGAAGCGCCCACCGGGCGACCGAAGCGACGCGTACGCTGCGCGATCTCGCGGACGACGCCGACGGCGAGATGGATGCGGTCGAGGTTGGTGCGCTCGTCCTCGACATCATGGGCCAGCGCGCGGAGACCCAACGGGCGCTGGCGATCACCGCAAATGTGCACATCGATCCTTTGCTGCCACCCGTACCGTGGCCGGCTGGCGCCATGCGTGACTGGTTGGCCACTGCCTTGGTCGCGTCAGAGACCGCCTTGCTCGGCTCTGCCAGACGGCGGATTGAGGTCCGGGCGGCGCTGGACGGGGGCCTGGCAGTCCTCACCGTCGCGGATGATGGCACGCCGATTGGCGTCGTCCCTTCTGAATTGGAGCTGCATCGTGCTACCATATCCATCATTCGCACCGACGATGGGCGCACCATTCGTCGATTGGCGATCCCCCTTCGCATTGGCTCTGCTCAATCGTATTTGTGACGACCGCACTGCACGAGCTGGCTCTCAAGCCCGCCCCGCCCCCGCTTGCCCGGATCCTGGTCGTCGATGACGACGAGTCGATCCGTGTTGCGATGGTGCGTTTCCTGCAGCGAATAGGGTACGGCGTGGAATCGGCGGCCAACGGCACCGACGCGCTCTGTCAGTTCGAGACAAACACGTTCGACGCGATGATTTGCGATGTGCGGATGCCCGGTCTCTCCGGTCCGGAACTCCTGCCGAAGGTCCTCGAGCACGATCCGAATCTCGCCGTCCTCATGCTCAGCGCCGTCAATGACGCGCCCACCGCCGCCCATGTCCTGGCTGGTGGTGCAGTGGACTACCTCGTCAAGCCAATCGAGTTGCGAGCACTCCAGGACGCGGTGATTCGCGCGCTGGCCCGGCGACAGACGCGGATGGAGAAGGAGCGTTTCGACACCCGGATTCAGGCCGAAGTCGAGCTGCGAACCGCCGAACTCGAACAGGAGAAGGAGTCGCTCCGACTGCTCTCCGTGAGCGTGGTCGAAACGCTGATCATCGCCATGGAGGCAAAGGACGTCTACCTCCGCGGTCACTCGCAGCGCGTCGCTGATCTGGCGGCGGAGATTGCCGTCGAACTGGGACAGGAGCAGGAAGTGGTCGAGCGGATTCGCCTCGCCGGTCGCCTGCATGACGTGGGGAAAATCGGGATCCGCGAGGAAATCCTGAACAAACCCTCGGCGCTCACCGCCGCCGAGTTCGAGCATGTCAAGCAACACGTGCGAATCGGGATCGAGATTCTCCGCCCGCTCCAGCAACTCGACCACGTGCTCGGATTCATCCTCGATCACCACGAGCACTGGGATGGAAGCGGCTATCCTCATGGCATCGAGGGCGAGCGTATCACGCTCGGCGGCAGGATTCTGGCCGCTGCCGATGCCTTCGACGCCCTCACATCCCAGCGCGCGTATCGTGACCCGATGCGCGCCGACGACACCCTGGCCTATCTCGGAACAGTCGCGGGCGCACTCCTCGATCCTCAGGTCGTGCACGCCCTGCAGGTCGTCATGACCAGGCGTTTCGCCGCCAGCTGAGGCGCTCCGGCGGGGCCAGGCCATCCGTTTGGGGGCAAACGTTTCCCCGCTCTGCAGCGTACAACGGATACTATGTCAGACCAATCTCCGTACCGCCCGACCGGAACGCTCGGGCGTTTTGTTGTCGCTGTCGCCGTGGCGAGCACCGCCATCAGCGCGCAGGCGCCGCCCGCACCCACCGCCCGCAACGAACGTCTCGCCGCCACTGATACGCTGGCTCTCTCTTTTGACGCCGCCGTCCTTCGCGCGCTGCGCGACGGCGAAGAAGTCCGCTCGGCGAACACCTCCATCGACATCGCCAACGCCCAGATCGGCCTCGCCCGCTCCACCGGCATGCCGCAGCTGCGCCTCAGCAGTGGCTACAATCAGCTCGTCGAGAATGCGCGTGCGGCCATCGTCGGCGCGGTCTTCGCGCAGGCGTACAACTACACCGCCAGCGCGCAGCTCTCGCAGCCGCTCTTCCTGGGGGGTCGGGTCGTCGCGGGATCCCGGGCGGCCACTGCAGCGCGCGGCGCCGCCCGGGCCAGCACGGCGGAAGTGCGCGGCCAGGTCGTCGTCGACGTGGAGCGGGCGTACCTCAACGCGCTGTTCACGAATCGGCTGATCGCCATTCAGCAGCGCAACCTGCAGCTCGCCACCGAGCGCGTCGCGCAGGCGCAGCAGCTCGAAACCGCCGGCCGCGCGTCGCGTTACGATGTCCTGCGGCTGAAGGTCGAGCGCGCCAATCTCGAACCCGCGGTGGTGCAGGCGCAGAACGATTACGCGATCGCGGTCCTCAATCTGCGACGGCTGGTGAACGTGCCCGCCGAGCGGACGATGGTGCTTACCTCGGAACTGGACACGCTGTCACTGCAGCGCCTCATCGCCACGGTCGACACCTCTCCGACCACAGGGCCGGCGCGCGCAGCCGTGCGCGCGGCCGAGATGACGCTGGCCGCCCGTCAGGCCGGGGTGAGGGTCGCGCGGGCCGATCTCCTGCCGACCGTCACCGCCACGCTGACGTCAGGCTTTCTGGCGTTGCCAACCAGTAACGGCCTGCCCAGGGCTCTTGGCGCCACCAGCAACGCGTTCTGTCCCCCCGGGACCGTCGCAACGCGGCTCTGTCAGAACAACGGCTGGTTTACGGATCGCAACTTCGGTTTTCAGGTCGCATGGCCCATCTTCGATGGACTGCGCACGAAGGCCAACATCGAGAACGCGCACGCACAGGTTGATCAGTCGGGCATCCAGCTGGCGCTGGTGCGCGAGCAGGTAGCGCTCGAAGGTGCCGCGGCCCGTGCCGAATTCGCGCGCGCGCGCACGCTGTTCGACGCGCGGCGCGAAACCGTCGCCGAGGCCACCGAGGCCTACGATCTGGCCGTGTTGCGCAATACACGGGGCGTCGGCACCACCCTCGACGTCTCCGATGCACAACTGAATCTGGTGCGCGCGCAGGTGAATGCCGCGCGTGCCATCTACGACGTATTCCTTGCCGCCGCCGAATTGGCGCGGGCGACTGGTCGCCCGATTCCGCTGCCCGATGGCGGCGCAATGCGCATCACTGACCGTGGAGCAGATCGTGTCACGACGGATCGCTGACGTTTTCCCCCGTGCGCCCGTCGTGGCCTGTGCCGCGCTGCTCCTCGCGACCGCCTGTTCAAAGACCGGTGACGCGGCGGAAGCAAAACCGGCGGCGCAGGCACCCCGCGGGGCGACGGGCGCAGCACCGGGCGGACGCCCGGGTGGCCCTGGTGGCGGCCGTGGCGGCGTCGTCCTGGCAGCGTCTGACGTGGCGACGCTCAAGCCTGGTGTGATCGAAAATGCCTTTGCGGTGTCCGGGAATCTGCGACCGATCGAAACCATCCAGGTACGTAGCCGATTGAATGGTGACATCACCGCGGTCTACGTGCAGGAAGGACAGCGGGTGAGTGCTGGGCAGGTGCTCGCGCGTTTCGAATCCACTCAGCAGGAGAGTGGTCGTCGTGGAGCCGAGGCCGACCGGGAAGCGGCGCGCGCGCAGTTGCAGACCGCAACCTGGGCCGCCGAGCAGTCCGCCGCCCTGTTCAAGGCCGGTGCCATTGCCGAGCAGGAGAATCGCGCGTCACAGCAGTCGGTGATCGCCGCGCAGGCCGCCGTCGCCGCCAGCGAGGCCCGACTTGGCGCGGCCACCGCCGCATCAGGAGATACCCGCGTCCTCGCACCATCCAGCGGAATCATCGATGTCCGCAGTGTGCAGCCGGGTGAGCGCGTCTCGATCAGCACACCGCTGTTCACTCTGGTGCGGAATGAAAGTCTCGAGCTGGCCGCGAACGTCCCGGCGCGTCTGGCCAATCTGGTGCGCCCTGGACAGGTCGTCCGCCTGAACTTTGATGACCGCATGGTCGAGTCGAGCGTCGCACGCGTCAGTCCGACCGTCGATCCCGTCTCGCGCAGCGTCACGGTCTATGTGCGCGTGCCCAATGCCAATGGCGCCATCAAGGGCAACACCTTTGCCAGTGGCCGCGTGATCGGTGAACGCAAGAGTGGCGCGCTGCTGGTGCCGACGACAGCCATTCGCCAGTCGCAGAACGCCGATGCGCCACCGTTCGTCTGGCGCCTCGCCGGCGGGGCACTCGAGAAGCGCAACGTCATTCTCGGCGTCATCGACGAAGGGAACGGTGTCGCCGAAGTGAAAGAGGGACTCGTGGCAGGCGATCGTGTCATCGTCGGCAATGTCGGAGCACTTGGTAATGGCGCCAAGGTCACCATCGCGGGCGGGAAGTCATGATTATCTCCGATGTGTCGATCAAGCGGCCGGTCTTTGCCACCATGATCATGGTGGCACTGGTCGTCCTGGGCGTGATTGGATACCGGCGCCTCGCCATCGACGAGTACCCCGACGTCACATATCCGATCGTCGTGACCCAGACGGCGTATCCGGGCGCGTCGCCCGAAGTGGTGATGCGCGAACTCTCGAAGCCAATCGAGGAAGCGCTCAATACCGTGCAGGGCATCAAGGAAGTCACCTCGACGTCGCTCGAAGGCAGCTCGCTGGTGCGGCTGCAGTTCAATCTCGGGGTCGATGTGATTTCGGCGCAGCAGGAAGTGAGTGCCAAGGTGGCACGCATCCGCCGCCAGCTGCCACCCAACATCGAAGATCCGATCGTCCTGCGCTTCGATCCGAATGACCGGCCGATCATCAGCGTGGCAATGACCAGCGCCGAGCGTCCACTGCGTGAGCTGAGCGACATCGCACGCGAAGTGATCAAGACACGCTTCGAATCCATTCCGGGCGTTGGTGGCGCCAACATCACCGGCGCCGCCACGCGCCAGATTCAGATTCAGCTCGATCCCGATGCGATGCGCGCGTACAACATCGCGCCACCGGTCGTGCTGGCGGCGCTCGAACGCGAGAATCGCGAGGTGCCCGCCGGTCGCGTGCGCCGCAATGGACGTGAGCAGCTGATTCGCGTCACCGGTCGCGTCGTCGATCCGGCCCGATTTGCCGACATCACGCTCGCCGTCCGCAATGGCGCCCCGATCCGCATCAGCGACGTGGCGACGGTGGTCGACGGCAGCGCCGAACAACGCAGCGCCGCATTCCTCGGACGAACGCCTGCCGTCTCGATCGAGGTACAGAAGATTGCCGGCAGCAATACCGTGGAAGTCGCCGATCGCGTGCGCGCGACCATGACGGAACTGGAGAAGACGCTCCCCGCCGACGTCAAGCTGAGTGTCATCCGCGACGACTCGCAGCGCATCCGTGACTCGCTCGACAGCGTGCAGCACGAACTGATTCTCGGTGCAATTCTCTGCATTGTGATCATCTATTTCTTCCTCAACTCATGGCGCTCCACCATCATCACCGGGCTGGCGCTCCCGATCTCGCTGATCTCGTCGTTCTTCGTGATGTGGGCGTTCGACTTCACGCTCAACACGATGACGCTGCTCGCGCTGTCGCTCGCGATCGGGCTGCTGATCGATGACGCGATCGTGGTGCGCGAAAACATCGTGCGGCACCTCGAGATGGGGAAGGATCACGCACACGCGGCATCCGAAGGCACCAGCGAGATCGGATTGGCCGTCTTCGCGACCACCATGGCCGTGGTGGCGGTGTTCTTCCCCGTGGCATTCATGGGCGGCATGATCGGCAAGATCTTCTTCCAGTTCGGCGTGACCGTCGCCTTTGCCGTGCTGGTGTCGCTGCTGGTCAGCTTCACCCTCGATCCGATGCTGTCGAGCATCTGGCCCGATCCCGAGGTCGACACGCACAATCAGGCCGCACTGCGCGCCTCGAAGAATCCGGTCCGCCGCGTTGCCTTTGCCTTCAACGACTGGTTCGAGCGCGTCGCCGACCGCTATCCTCGCGGACTGTCCTGGGCGCTGTCGCATCGGGTCATCGTTCTCGGCGCGGCGCTCGCAACCGTCATCGGCTCGGTGCTGCTCGTCCCGAAACTCGGCTTCACCTGGATGCCCGATGTCGATGGCAGTGAGTTCAACGTGAACTATCGTGTCGCCCCAGGATCGGCGATCGATTTCACGATCAGCAAGGGGCAGGAAATCGCCACCTTGCTGGAAAAGCGCCCGGAAGTCGTCTCGACCTACCTGAACATCGGCGGCGGCTTCCGCGGCTCGCCGAACGGTGGCTCGGTCGCCGTGAAGCTCAAGCCCAAGGATCAGCGCAAGCTGTCGCAGGCGGACCTGCAGACGGCGCTCAGGCCGATGCTGATGCGCATCCCCGGGGTGCGGGCCAACATCACCGGCACGCCCACGATCTTCGGCGGATACCGACAGCCCATCGACGTGAAGGTGCAGGGCCCGGAGCCGACACGACTCAAGCTCGCCGCGGCCGAGGTGCTCAAGACGATGCAAGGCGTCACGGGCATCGCCGAGCCCAATTCGAGCGATGACGGCGAAATCCCGCAGCTCGATGTGCAGGTGGACCGTGAGCAGGCCTGGGCCGCCGGACTGGGCATCGGGACCATCTCCACCACGCTCCAGCCCCTGTTCACCGGGCAGCGCGCCACCCGATGGGAGGATCCGCAGGGCTATTCGCATGACGTGGTCGTGATCTACCCGGACTCCCTCCGCCGCTCGTCAGATGACGTGGCCGAGCTCCCGGTCCCCGGTTCCGGCATTGACAGCCGCACGGGGCTGGCGACCACCATCCCGCTCGGTCAGGTGGCCACCATTCGCGCCGGCATCGGGCCGCAGGCCATCGAGCGCGCCTCGCTCGAGCGCCAGGTGTCGATCAGCGCCGGCGTCCTGCCTGGTTTCGGCGTCGGTGACGTCGCCGTCGGGGTCCAGGCCGCGATCGACTCCATGGGCCTTCCAGCCGGCTACCGCGCCGTGTTCGGCGGCGATGTCCAGAATCTGAATGAGACGAAGGGGTATGTGGGCGAGGCGCTGATCCTGGCGGTCGTCTTCATCTACCTGATTCTGGCCTCGCTCTTCGGCTCATTCTTCCAGCCGCTGGCGATCATGCTCTCCCTCCCCCTCAGCTTCATCGGAGTGGCCGTGGCGCTGTTGGCGACAAAGGGCAGCCTGAACGTCATGACCATGATCGGCATCATCATGCTCCTCGGGCTGGTCACGAAGAACGGAATTCTGCTGGTCGACTTCGCGAATCATCGCCGCGAATTGGGTGATGACATGCGCTCCGCCCTGCTCGCCTCGGCCCGAATCCGACTCCGTCCGATCATCATGACGACCGTCGCGATGATCGCCGGGATGCTTCCGTTGGCCTTTGCCCTCGGCGCCGGAGCCGAGCAACGGGCGCCAATGGGTCGGGCCGTGATTGGTGGACTGATTACCAGTACGCTCCTCACGCTCTTTGTCGTTCCTGTGGTGTATTCGCTGCTGGATGACGCTGTGCGATCAGTCCGAAAGCGCTTCAGCAGCCCGGTCACCGTGCCACTTCCGAGCCCTGTGGCCGGCGACTGACAGGCACAAAAACGTTGGGTTGAGCACCATATTGCGCCGCCGCTGCTTGACGTTCAGCGGCGGCGCTGTTATTCCGGCTACGTCGCCATTGCACTCACCTGTGTTCTGGTCCCTGATCCTGCTGGTACTTTTCTGCGTTGGAGGCAGGCATGCCGCGCTTCGGCGAATACGATGATGTTGAATTCCGGCTTCGTGGCCGTGATGATGATGAAGACGATTACTACGACTCCGATCCCATGTACGAGGAAGAGGAGGAGGAGGAGGACGAAGACGAAGAAGGCTTCACCCCTTCCGTGAAGCGGAAGCGGGAGTCGCTGTTCGACGATCCCGACGATGCCGCCAAGGACGAGGAAGAGGAGGAGGACACCGGTGAGGTGATCGAGGAGGAAGTCGATGCCGAGCTCGGTACGGACGACCTCGAACCGACCGAAGAAGACGATCTCGGTCTCGAGGATGATGGCGGCCTCGACGATGACACCAGCGACGAACCGCTCACCGGCGTCAAGGTGAAAACGCTGCCAGCGGTCGAGCCGATCGCAGCGGTACGTGCGTCGACTGCCCTCAAAGCACCAAAGCCACCGGCACCGGCGCCGAAATCGGCAGTACCGTCAGTGTCCCCGGCTCCCAAGGCATCGCCTGCTGCAAAGGCGGTTACAGCACCGAAGGCAGTCCCGTCTTCAAAGCCACCGGCAGCTCCAAAGGCTCCTCCAGCTGCGAAGCCGGCGGAGGCAACCAAGCCGGCGGCGGCAACC
This sequence comes from uncultured Gemmatimonadaceae bacterium, assembly GCA_964392395.1. GTDB lineage: Bacteria > Gemmatimonadota > Gemmatimonadetes > Gemmatimonadales > Gemmatimonadaceae > JACMLX01. Next base: position 516 of record CAYMQV010000130.1, on the reverse strand, counting down.
AACCCGGCGACGAAGGCACCACCCTCCGCCAAACCCGAGCCGGTGAAGCCGGCGGCGAAGAAGGCGGTCCCGGCCGCCCCGATCAAAAAGACCGCACCGCCAGCAACGGCGGCGCCGGTCAAGCAGGCGGCGCCCGCCAGGAAGGCGCCCGCGGCAACGACGACCGCACCGGCGACGAAGCCGGTCGGGAAGGGAAAGATTGGTGCCGCGGTTATGTCGGCACCGGCGAAGAAGGCGGCACCGACGAAGAAGGCCGCACCGGCGAAGAAGGCCGCACCGACGAAGAAGGCCGCACCGGCGAAGAAGGCCGCACCGGCGAAGAAGGCCGCACCGGCGAAGAAGGCCGCACCGGTAAAGAAGGCCGCACCGGTGAAGAAGGCCGCACCGGTGAAGAAGGCGGCGCCGGTGAAGAAGGCGGCACCGGTGAAGAAGGCGGCACCGGCAAAGAAAGTGGCGCCCGCGAAGAAGGCGGCACCGGCAAAGAAAGTGGCGCCCGCGAAGAAGGCGGCACCGGCA
>CAYMQV010000129.1:0-13328 GCA_964392395.1 uncultured Gemmatimonadaceae bacterium | reverse complement strand
GTTGACGGTCAACAGCGATCCGCGCACGGCAGACGCGGACGTGGTTCACTCCTAGAGGCTTCGCGCGCAAGCCTCTCAGAATCGCGCCACGGCATACGAGTTCACGCGCCACGTGCCGCCGGCATCGAGCGGTCGCGCGGCGTCGAGGCGGAACAGTCCACTGAAGAAGGCGATGCCGGCACCGGCCGAGCGCAGCTGCGGCGTCGTGGTGAACAGATCGCCACGCGCACCCGCCCAGCCCTGGTCCACAAAGAGCGACGGCTGGAAGCGTCGCAGGCCTTCGTAAAGCAGCTCACCGCGGCCGATCCAGAACGCATCACCGCGCTGCGTGCCCGACACGTATCCGCGCACGGTCTGCCAACCGCCAAGATTCCAGTATCGTTGCACCGGCATTGTACCCAGCGAGGCACCGACACCGCCAGAGAGCATGGCTCTGGTCTTGAGCGGCAGGCGCTTCTCGATCGCGACGTCCAACGCGCTGCGTCCGTAGGTGTCGACACCGCTGACAACCTCGGTCCGCGAGTCTGCCGAGAGTCGCCATGCGGAGGCTTCATCACCGCGGGACCCGCGCCAGCGAACCGATGCTCCCGCGAATGGGCCGCGCGCACCACCGCCGAGCGTATCGATGATGTTGCGGGCGAAACCCGCATCGGAGTTCCACAGGCGCGCGACGACCCACTCGGCGTTCGCGACTGCCGCAGACTGGTGCTCGGCAAACAGCCGCCAAGTCAACGCGCCGCCGCCGAGCGAGCGATTTCTGGTGCCCTGCACGTCGAGGCCAGCGGCGCGATAGTAGAAGCGTTCATCAAGTCCGGAGATCAGATTCTGCAGTGACGCGCCGAGCACGAAAGCGGCGCCGTAGTCGTCCGCCTGTGTCAGGCGCCGATACGCGCTGATCCGCCAGCTCGCGCCGGCCACCGCGCGATCGAGAAACAGCTCCCCATTGAGTTGTCGATCGGCGACACTGGCGCGCATGTTCGCCTCCCAGCGCAGCCCGGGGCCGACATCCTGTCGCAACGCACCGCCGATCGAGGCCCCTTCGATTCGGTTGTATCGCGCGAACTCGAGACCTGTCACGACGCGCAGCGGCTGCGGACTCCACGACAGCGGTGCCACGCTCGCGAGCGACTTGATCAGCGCGTCACGGTCACCTGATCCCCAGACGCCTTCGTTCCTGCCGAAGAGGTCTCCCTCGAAAACCGACGCGCGAGTGAGGGCTGCCGAATCACAGGGAACATACACTTCGGCCGGGAGGCGACGGCCATACCGCGATCGATAGCGGGCGTAGGTTCCGGTTTGGGCACACTGCGTACTCCGGAGGGAGTCGAGCTGGGCCCGGATCGGCTTGAACGATGAGTCGTTCCAGGTACGGTACTCCGCGTAAGTCTTCGCCGAGTCGCGCTTGTTCCTTGCGGTCTTCAGCAGGCTGTCACGCATCGACTCGCGAGTACTGTCCATGGTCCACACCGAATCCGAGCGTGCGCGCAATGCCAGCGTTGCCGGCGGCAGTGCGGCTGGCAGCTCGAGAGTCCCGTTCACCGACTCGTACTGAAAGCGTTGCTCCTGTCGTCCGCGCACGACGCTTTCGCTTGGTGCGTCAACGCGGAAGTCCGCCACCTGCTGTCGCGGCAGCCAGAATCGTCCTTCAAAGAGCCCACTCTCGACCGTGACGGCTTCGAGGGTGGCGCGCAGTGGTGATGCGACGAGGGACAGCCAGCGCGGCGGGCGATTCGCCGGATCCGGATTCTTCTTTGCCTCGAAGAGCAGATCGATCGGTGTCGAATAGCGATACGCGGCGCGCACCAGCTGCGCGGTACCCGATTCGAACCAGAGTGATGCCGAGAGTACCCGCCAGCTCGCGGTGCGCGGTGTGGCACGCAGCTCGTGCAGCACGATCCGTGATCCATCCGGCAGGCTGATACTCACCGAATCGCCCAGCGCGTAGCGATAGACACTCTCGGCGCCGTCGGCGAGCGGGTGGACGGTGCGCTGGTCGTCGGTGGTGGTGCTGATGAATGCACTCCCGATCCCCCAGAGCGGCTCTTTGCCCGGGAAGTACGGAACGGGGATGGTGGCGTCGGCGGATCGGCCACCGCCGTCGCCGAAGGGGCTGTTACTCACGCGTCGGCGTCCCAGCACCTCCACCCGAACGCCGCGCTCGCGTGCCCACCGCACGCGGCCCGCGCTTTCGTCGCGCGTCAGCACCCGCTCGCGCGCCGAGCCCCTGATCGACAATGAAAGTGTGAATCGCTCTCGTGCCAGTGCGTCGTACGACTGCAGCGCAGAGTCGACCCGGAGGCGCGCGGCTCGTGCTCGTGCCAGAAGTCCTGGTGCGGTCAGCGCCCGCGCGCTGTCGCCGCGACCGGCACCGCTATCGGGTGTGGGTGGCTGTGCTGACAGCGCTTGGCCCACCGTCGGTATCAGACAGACGAGCACTGCGACGGCGAGGCGAAGCATCTGTATCGCTTGGAAGGAACACATGAACCGGTGCGGCTGCGACTCATACGGGCGCCGGGAGACGCGGGTTCCATCCGGTCCAGGCGTCGCCCGCCATCCCCGGGGCTGGCCAACGTTCCTGCCGTGCCAATGGCAGGGCGCTGCAGACCTACCAGCCGCCGCTTCCTGCGGCGCCCTTCCACGGCCCCGCGATATCGTCCGTCACCCAGCCACCATAGAACCCACCGTCCTGCGGCCGCACGCGTTCGCCGTCCACGAAGCATTCGGCCTGCGTCGCGTACACGGCCACATGGCCGGCCAGTGCGCCGAATGGGCCCGCCGGATCCTCATATGACCAGCCGGCGCGAGGCAATCGCAGACCGCCCGCCGTGATCGTCCAATACTGCGCGGAACCTTTCCACTCGCACTGCGATGACCCGGCTGCCGGGATGAAGGCGTCGCGGAGGCAGTCATCGAACGGGAGATAGAAACCCGGTGGGCTCGCGGTCTCGAGGAGGCGAAGTGCCCGTCGCGTTCGAACGATCTCGATGCCACCCACTCGTACCACCACGTCACGCGTATCGGCGCGGATGACTGGCGGCCGCGGATAGTCCCATACCGATTCCTGCGTTGCTGACGGCACCTGCGCAAACGGCGGGCGCGCTTGTCCGGTCCAGGTCCACATTCGCTGTCTCACTCACCGGTGGTCGTACGCAGGTGCATCATCGATCACCCGGCAAAAGCTATGTCGCCCGGCTCCGTTTTGCCTCATACAGTCGGCGATCCGCACGCGCGACCCACTCTTCGACCGGCTCCCCACGCTGCGTGGACGACACGCCGATCGACGCCGTGACGATACGCGACACACCGTCGGCCAACGCCACAGAGGTTTCGTTGAGGCGATGTTCAAGCCGGTCAGCCAGCGAGGCGGCGGCGGTCGCATCGGTGTTGAGCATGACGATGGCGAACTCGTCGCCGCCGATCCGGCACACCACGTCGGTTGCGCGCGTGCACACGATCCAGCACGCATTGGCCACCGCCTTGATTGCCAGATCACCAGCGGGATGCCCGAGCGTATCGTTGATCAGCTTCAGGCCGTCCAGGTCTGCGCTGATGAGCGACGCCACGCTGCCCGAGAGTGTCGTCAGGGCAACGGCCCGTTCGGTCGCCTCAGTGAAGCGGAGGCGGTTTCCGGCACCGGTGAGCGCGTCTGTTCGCGCGCTGTCCTCGGCGTTCGAGAGGGCGCGCCCGAGCGACTCGACACGCTCGGCCATCGACGACCGCTCCTGCGCGGCACGCTGCTGCCGTCCGACGATCGCTTCCGTGATCAGTCGGAGCGCTTCCGGCAGTTCCCGCATCACCGCCGGGGGATCACCGCGCTGCGCACAGTCTCGCAACAGCGCCAGTTGTTGCTCGACGGCGGCGTCGGTGAGTGCGTCGTCGCCGGCCACTTTCACCAGCGACGTCACCGTGTCCCAGACCACGCGCTGCAGATCGCCGAGTTGCTGGCCCGCGTTGGCCGCCTCGGCGCGACGGCGTTCGCTGGCGAGGGAGGTCAGTGATTTCCAGTCGCGCGTGTGGACTGGCCCCGCGACCGCATCAGGCGTGTGCACGCCGGGAATCGGAGTCCCGATCGTGGCGTGCCGTTGCCATTCGAGGACGATGCGTTCGGCGTCGGAACGGTCTTCGTCCGGCAGCGGAATGGGGTAGCGCGACCAGCATTGCAGCACGGCGCCGAGGCAGTCGAGAACAGGGGTCTCGTCGCCCGCGACTGACGGCGCGGCTGACGGCGCGACTGGTGGCGCCGACACTGGCGTCGGCGCGGCAACAGGCGCGGCAACAGGTGCGACGGCTGCCGCACTCCCAGGGCTGGGTCGCGTGCGTCCCCGGCGGGAGAAGAGTTCGCGCAGACTGGGCATACGACTGGTGACGGGTCAGGTGGCGGCTGAAGCGGTGGGGCCGACCGCGCTCCGGTCGCGGCCAATCGGTATTTGGTATCGACACCGCCGCACCGCTTTTTCACTTCGCCGGCATCACCGCCGTGCACTCGATTTCGAGTTTCGCCCCCGCCACAACCAGCGCCTTCACGATCACCGTCGATCGCGCCGGTGGCGCCACCGGCCAGAACGTTCGGTACACCTCGTTCATGCCCTGAAAGTCGGTCCCCTCGATGAGAAACACCGTGCACTTGACGGCGTTCTCCATCGTCGTACCAGCCATCTCCAGGACACGCTTCACATTCTCGAGTGTGCTTTTCGTCTGCCCCTGGATGGTGGTGTCGGCATTGGCGCCGCGTGCGGGCAGCTGGCCGGACGCATACACCATGGTGCCAACACGAATCGCTGGAGTGAGCGTCGGTGACGACTGCCCGAGCGGTTCGCGCATCTGGCCGATGGCCGGCGTGGAGATACACGCGATGAGAGCAGCAGAACGAACGAGTGAAGCGAGACACGGCACACGCATTGGGAGCTCTCGGTCAGCGAGGATTGACGGCCGCGGGAAAAGTCAGGCGAATCGTAGTCAGCGCAGTGCTGTCGGACGACACCCGGCGCGTGCCAGCCGGCATGCCGTTCAGCTTCATCAGGTACGCCATGATGGCGGCGTATGTCCCCAGCGTCAGCGATCCGGGCTTCGACTCAGGCATCGTCGACCGGATTCGTTCGAAGAGGTCGTAGGCACTTCGCCCGCTCCACTTGAGCCGGAAGTCGGCGTCGTCGAGCCCACGCACCGCATGGCACTCGAGGCACGCCGATCGGAACCACTGCTCGCCTACGTCGAGCTGGCGCGCGGCCGCTGCGGCGACCGAGTCGCTCGATGCCGCCGGTTGCTGTGCTGACAGGTCGCGCGCGGCGCAGGCGATGAGCAGACCAGCGAGGAGCCGGACGGAAGATCGGGGATGTGGCATGACCCCCCAAGCTGGCGCGGCCGCAGAGTGCGGGCAAGTCGGCCCGGTGACCTTGAGCTGGCGCGATCAGGGAGCGCGGCCCGGGTGCGGGATGATTGCCAAGCCCGAGCGGACGCGCGACCTTGCCTAGCGCACTTTGCCCTGCTGTACCGCTTCCGCCCTACCGCCCGAGGCCTCCCTGCCAATGTCGGACGAGCACGATCCATTGATGCCAGCCGTTGACCGACGGGCCTTTCTCCGGCTGGCGGGGCTGGGCACTGGTGCGCTCCTGGTCGGCGCAGTGCCAGCGACAGCCGGGGCGATTGTCGCGGAGGACGCCGCGGCGCCCGAGCGCAGATCCGGTCGGGCCCGCGCCTCGAGCCACATCGTCGTGGTCGGTGCCGGTGCCTGGGGTGCGTTCACCGCCTGGCAGTTGCGCAAAGCTGGTAATCGCGTCACCCTCGTCGATCAATACGGTGCCGGCAACTCCCGCTCGACCAGTGGCGACGAGACCCGTGGTATTCGCTCCTCATACGGCGATCGGGCACTCACCCCGGAGCTCTGGACGGCGTGGGCACGGAAGAGCATGCAGAAGTGGCGCGAGTTCGACGCGGAACACGCCAAACGGTTCGGTACGCGCTACTTCTTCACCACCGGTGACCTGATCCTGCGCGAAAAGCCCGAGAGCTTCACCACCAGAACGCAGGAACTCTGGACGGCGCAGGGCGTGAAGTTCGACGTGCTGACCGCCGAGGACGCGACGCGGCGCTGGCCGCAGATCAAGTCGGATGGCAATGGCGTAGTGCTGTACGAGCCTGATGCCGGTGTGGCGCGTGCGCGCGACTCGGTACAGGCGGCGGTGGCCCTTGGACGCGACGCCGGCGTGCAGCTCAGGATCGGTCGCGTGACGCCCGGCCTCATTCGCAATGGAACGATGGACGGCGTGACCCTCGGAGACGGCACGCGACTCACCGGCGATGCCTATGTCTTCTGCTGCGGACCGTGGATGGAAAAGGTGTTCCCCGAGGTGATGCGCAACCGGACGCGGCTCCCGATCGGCCATGTCTGTTACTTCGGCACGCCAATCGGTGACACACGATTCTCCTTTCCCAACATCCCGACCTGGAATGTGCCGGGAGTGACGGGTTGGGCTGAACTCCCGGTCGACAGCCGCGGCTTTCGCGTGCGAGGTGCGATCGCCCCCCCGCCCCTGTCGCGTGCCGCTGGAGCTGAAGAGGAGACCCCACCGCCGCCGCCGCCGGCCGTCGCCGCTGATCCACGGCAATTGGACCCGGACCTCAGCGTGCGATGGACCAGTCAGGATCGGATCGACGGCTCACGACGCGTGTTGCAGAAGTATTTCCCGACGATGGCGGACGCACCGCTGCTCGAGACACGTTCGTGCCACTACGAGATCAGCGTCAATCGCAACTTCATCGTGGATCGCGTGCCGGGAGCAGAGAACGCGTGGATTGCTGGAATGGGACAGTCTGAAGGGTTCAAGTTCTCGATTCTGATTGGCGAGTACATCGCGTCGCGCGTGCTTGGCGACAACGGCGATCCTGCGATAGCCGATGCATTCAAACTGCCGACACAGACCTACGACATGGCGCCTGCCACTGGCACTCCGCGCGACGAGGACGACGAATGAGACGAATGACCGGAACGATTCGGGGAGGTCTGGTGCTCACGGCCTTGGTCGCGAGCGCGTCGTCACTCGTTGCACAAGCGATGCTGCCGGTCAACGATCGGCCGAATCCGTATCGGACCTTCGACGCCTGGGCCAGGCTGCCTACGGGTCGCACCTGGGGCTCCACCAGTGCGGTGGCCATCGACAAGGACGGCGTGAGTGTGTGGGTCGCTGAACGCTGCGGACAGAACAGCTGCGTCGGTTCGACCCTCGATCCCATCCTGCTCTTCGATCGCGACGGCAATCTCCTGCGCTCGTTTGGCCGGGGGTTGATCAACTGGCCCCACGGCATCCACGTCGATTTCGAGGGTAATGTCTGGGTGGTCGACGGTCGTGACAACAAGCCTGCCGCGCCACGCGGTGCAGCGGCCGACACGCCGACACCGCCAATGCCCGATCGCGTGTTCGGGCATCAGGTGCTCAAGTTCTCGCCGCGTGGCGACTTGTTGATGCGGCTCGGCACCGACGGCGGCGCGCGTGAGCCCGGCTACTTCTTCCAACCCAATGCCGTTCACGTCGCGCGAAACGGTGATATCTTCGTCGTCGAGGGGCACGCGTCCGGTGCCGATGCGCACGCGCGCGTGCTCAAGTTCGACAAGAAGGGCGCGCTGCTCACGAGTTGGGGCCGGAAAGGGACGGGCCCAGGCGAGTTCGATCAGCCGCACGCACTGGCGATGGATTCGCGAGGACGCCTCTTTGTCGCAGATCGCGGCAACAATCGGATCCAGATCTTTTCGCAGACCGGGACGCTGCTCGACACCTGGCTCCAGTTCTCGCGCGCGAGCGGGATCTTCATCGACAGGAATGACGTGCTGTATGTCGCCGATTCGGAGTCGGGCTCGATTGCACCGACCCGGCCCGAATGGTTGCGTGGGATCCGCATCGGGAGTGCGCGCACCGGTGAGGTGACGGCGTTTATTCCCGATCCGATCACCGCCACCCGAAACACGAGTGCCGCGGAGGGGGTGGCCGTCGACGCGAGAGGTGTGATTTACGGGGCGGAGGTCGGCCCCCGCGCGCTCAAGCGGTACGAGCGCAGACCATGATGGCGCCTGGCGACGTCACGGCGTCGTGTTGCAGTACAGGTACGGTCCACGGGTTGGCGTCAATCCGGCGGACGATCGGGGGCAGGCGCGGTGGGAAGGTTTGGGCGACTGATCCTGTCTTCCCGTGTCGTGAAGCACGTGCCGCGTTTTCGCAGCCACGTCGCTCGAGCGCCCGAGCCACCCCGTCCTTGCGAGGTTGTCCATGAAATTCGGTCAGATGCTGCTGAGTGTTGCGACAGTCGGCATGGTTGCCTGCGGCGGTGGGTCGACGACTCCGACGCCTCTTACCGGGGGCACGACGCAGACGCTGTCGACCATTCGCGTGACGACGCCGACCGTGGCGCTGGCTGCCGGCGCGGCCGCGACGCTGGTGGCCGAGGCGCTCGACGCTGGCGGACGTGTCATCAGCGGCGCGACCGGATACACGTACGCGAGCTCGGCGGCGGGTGTCGCAGAGCTGCAAGGGGACGGCAGTGTACTGGCCATCAGCGCCGGCACGGCGACGATCACCGTGTCGCTGACGCGGGACGGTGTGACGGCCACCAGCACGGCGGTGGTTACAGTGACGGGTGCGCTGGCCGCAGCGGCAACCGTGAGCGCTGGTACGGGAGGGCTGATCTTCGCTCCGGCGTCGCTCGTGGTGGCCCGGAACGCCAACGTCACCTTCGCGTTCGCGGGGTTGCACAATGTCACATTCCGGACGGTCACGGGCGCGCCAACGAACATTCCAAACACGACCGCAGCCAGCGTCACCCGCGCGTTTCCGACGGCCGGGAATTTTCCGTTCGACTGCACGCTGCACACGGGCATGACGGGAATGGTCATGGTGCGCTGAGTTAGGGTTGGGTTGTGGTGCGAGCCGGCGTGCCACGCCTCGCGGTACCACCCAATATCCATCCGCGTGGCGCCTTGGCTGGCGCCACAATCCTTCACCTGCCTTTCGCCACGGCACTTCGTCTGCAGGCCACTAAAACCCAAGCCGCATCAGCATCCCCGAGACACGCTCCTTCGTCTGCGCATCACGAAACGGAAACGCACGGTGGAAATCGGTCTTGTTCAGGTAGCCCGCCCGGGCGCGGATCGATGCGGCCCAGACCTTTGCCCGGGCCTCGTCGCCGTTCAGACCGTGGGCCGCCGCCGCGATCATTTCGATCAGCGGATGGGCGCCCGGTGAGTTGGCCGCACGCTCCGCCCAGTGTGCGGCCTGCGCCTTGTCGTTGAGGGTCAGGTGAGACAGGGCCCGTACGCCCAGCATGCCATAGACAAAGGGATCGAGTGGGCTCAGGACAAGCGCTGCGGCGATGTTTCGCTGGCTGGCGTCCGTGCTCCCAAGCAGGGCCTCGGCCCATCCCGTGGAGTATCTCGCTTGCGCGTAGTTCGGGTTCAGTGCGTTGGCCCGTTCCAGCCAGGGTAAGCTGCCTTCCAGATCGTCGTGGAGCCAGTGCGCCCGGCCCATCGTAAAGTGGCCGAATGGATCAAGGGGGTCCCGTTCGAGGCAGTCGGCTGCGTAGCGCTGCGCAAGGTGTGCCGATTCCGCATCGTCCACGTAGCGCAGGAAGGCGTTCTGGAAGTGGGTGAACGACAGTCCGGCATACGCGCGAGCAAACCCGGGCTCCATCGCGATGGCGCGTTGAAACAATCCGGTGGCCCTGTCATTGTCAGACTTGTTGAACCGATACATGTGACGCAGGCCCAGATGATACGCGGACCAGGCGTCGAGGCTTTCGGGCGACTTGAGCAGCGCGCGCTGCGCCTCGTTGCTGGGAATCCTGACTTCGACGGCACTCGTCACCGCGTTGATGATCTGTTCGCGTATCTCGTGTACCGCTTCGATCTTGCCGCGAAACCGATCGCTCCAGACGATACCGCGGTCGCTCGTGTCGCTGAGTTCGACCGAGATCGACATCATGCTCCCTGAGATCTCGACGACACCGGCAAGGCAGTATCGAACGTTCAACGCCTTGCGTACCTCGTCCAGACTCGTGTCAGGCGTCCTGAAGCGGAACGACGAACCTCGTGCAATCACGAATAGCCAGTGCAGTCGCGACAACGCCGCAATGAGATCGGACGGCAGCGCTTCTGCGACTGGAAACACATGTTCCGACGCGCCCAGGCATTGAAAGGGCAGGATCGCGATACTCGGGCGCGTATGCGCGATCGGCTCTGTCTCCGGGGAACCCTCCGGCTCGGGGAACGAGACGGCCGCGCGCGTGGTGACGTTGGCCACGAAGCAGAATCCGATCCCGTGCACGGTGCGAATCAACGCCTGCGCGCGGCCATCGTCGCCGATGGCCTGCCGCGCGGACTTGATCCGGCTGGAGAGCGCCGAGTCCGAGACGATCCGTCCGTCCCAGACCGTGGCGAGGATCTCTTCCTTCGTTACAGTTCGCCCGCTATTTTCAACGAGCAGCCGCAACAGTGCGAACACTTGCGGCTCCGCCGGAACGCGAACGCCTGACGCGCGCAGCTCCTGGCGGTCAGTGTCGAGCTCGAAGTTGGTGAACTGGTAGATCATCACCCGAAACGGTAGCCCATCTGAAGGGAATTCTCCAGACAGTCTCCAGACAATCTCCAGACCGTCTCCGAGCGGCCGCGGCCGATGCGGGATAAGATCTGTCTTGATCATCTCATCGCTGTCAGTGCAAAACCGCAACTCGGGAGAACACCTGATGATGAAGGCCCGTATCTCAGCATTCGGAATGGCCCTGTCGCTGTCCATCGTCGCACAGCTGGTTGCTGGCGTACACCTGAGCGCCCAGGCGGCGCCGATCACCCGCAGTGTCTCCTCGGCTCTCCAGTGGGGGCCGTGCCCGGCGATCTTCCCGACGGGATGTCAGATCGCCGTACTGAATGGCGATCCGTCGAAGCCCAACGCCGATGTGTTCCTGCGCGTACCGGGCGGCTATACGATTCCGGCCCATTCCCACACCTCGGCCGAGCGCATGATCCTGGTCGAGGGCCAGCTGACGGTCCTTTACAAGGGTGCGGCTGCCGCGGTTTTGACTCCGGGCCAATACGCCTATGGTCCGGCAAGTCTGCCGCATGACGCGAGGTGTAAGGCCGGCAAGTCGTGCACGCTCTTCATCGCGTTCGAAGGACCGGTGGATGCGATCTCGTACGTCGGGTCGCTGAAGTAACCGCCCGGAGTGCGTTCTCGTGCCGGTGAGCTCCTCAGGCCGCCAGCTTGAACGGTTTTGAAAACATCGGTGTGGCAAACAGCACCTCAATCACTCCGCCCAGTCCTGCGGCAAGGACTGGCGGGGCGTTCAGGTAGAAGGCGAGCATCGCAGCGACAATCAGGCTCAGCCCCAACGCCCAGAACACCACTCTGCCACAAACAGTGGCGAAGACGAGGTAGCGACTTTCAATCGTTGCCATCATCGCCGGGAAGAACAGCGTTGGTTTGAGGAGGAACAGACCAAGGGCCATGACGCAGCTGAGGAGAAGGCAGATTGTCGATGCTGCAGCGAGTTGGTTGAGTGCATTGGCGCTGTTTGTCGTCGCGGGTCGTCCCTGGGCCCTGGTGAGCAGCGTGCCGATTGGATGAATCAACGCACCGCCTAGGAGTAAAGCCCAGACAGCCTTGTTGATTCCGAGCTGAGAGCACACCAGCGCGGCTGAAATCCAAACGAGACCGGACACCAGGATTCCCGGCCCGCCGCCATTTAAGGCGAAGCGCGTCTCGCGTTGGTGTTCTTCGGTCGGCGACAGCTTCATCCGTGTCGGGCACGGGCGCTGGCGAGTATCTTCGGAAGCGTGCCTGCGAACTCCGCATGCTCCGGACACCGATGCCGGAAGCAGGGCCGATCCACGGTCGCGTGAAAGGCGGCGAGTCCGAGGTGTGTTTCGAGGGTCTGTACGGTCTCCATGGCGGGCCGTGCGGAGCGAGGAACGCGCAGGTTTGTGCCGAACGCGGGCTTCTGCTGCGAGTAGACTGACATCAGAGACGCACTGCGCGGACGGCGGGTGCACTCGGCAGCAGCAAAGATCGCAAGCGTGATGCCGATCTATGGTTTCTGCAGCGCGAAGACCGGCCCTGTGCGGTCCCTGTCGCGAATCACGATTGACCCGCCAGTAGGCTGCCGGACGCCGTGCCTGCCCGGGACGCGCCTCACGGTCGGTGACGTGCTCGGAGATTTAGGTGCGGAGCGCACTGATATAGATGTACGCCGCGAGTACGAGGAGATTGGGCGGATACTGGCGCCTGCCCCCTTCTACATCGCCGTGTTGGTCAACGGGGATGAGGGCCTTTCGCGCCCGGCATGCTACGACGCAGGTGAATGCGAATGCTGCCGTCAGTATTCGATCAGATCCGCACCTCCGTTACGTCGAGCTCAACTCCGACAGGCCACGTGTGACTCACTGCCTGCCCGCCAAGGCCGCTGCGTCGTCACCCACCACGCCACGGGGTCCGTATCGACCGGACATGAGCGCCGCGAGCGTCGCATCATGGCCATAAATGTCATCATGAAAGACGATGCCGCCATCGGGCCGCGCGTCGGCCGTCGCGTAGAACAGGAAGATGGGAACCGGCCGGACAAGGCCGATGCGTGTCGGCATTCGATCACTCATCGCAGCATCGATCCGCGAGGCCGTCCACTCCGGCTGATCACGCAGCAGGAACGCAGCGAACGCCCGCGCATCGCCAAGGCGCACACAGCCGTGACTCTGGTCGCGCCGCGAGCGCCGGAAGTCGGCCCGAACCGGGGAGTCGTGCAGATAGACATCGTGCACATTCGGGAACAGAAACTTCACCTTGCCCAGTGAATTCAGACCGCCGGGCAGCTGCCGGATGAACGCCGTTCCTGCGAGCACCATCCGTAGCGACGCCAGGCTCGACACGAGAACCCGGCCGCGACGGTTCAAAACCTCGTAGTTGTTCACCGTCAGGATGTGCGGATCACGCATCGCCATCGGCATGAGTTCGCCTTTCACGATGCTGAGAGGCAGGATCCAGTATGGAGCAAACTCTATGAACCGGATGGTGTCGGCCATGATCGGCGTCTCGTGCACGCCGGCGGTGCCAGCTACGACCTTCATGTGGAGCGCCGACATTCCTGGTGACCCGTCGCTGCTCCACGCATCCATATCGAACGCGGGAATGTTGACGATCACCGGTGGCGTGGCGAACGATCGCGGAAGCCAGCGCCATCGTTCCAGCGTGACGACGATCTGCGCGACACGATGTTGCTGCGAACTGTCAACGGCGGCGCGAGCACGATACAGAGCCAGATTGCTCTTCAACGTCTGATAGGTCACGAGCCGCGGCTCG
>CAYMQV010000128.1:2658-13542 GCA_964392395.1 uncultured Gemmatimonadaceae bacterium | reverse complement strand
GTCGGCACCTATCCGGGCGAAGCGACACCTGGGTTCGCCGGCACCACCGCGGCGGGCGACGCGCCCGAGTACGCCCAATACCTCTCGGTGCTCACCGGCCCGATCCCGAACTCGATCGAAGACGTGAGCGGTCCGTTCCGCTACGACCTGAACAACGACCAGCGGCTCTCGCCATCATTCAACACGTATCTGATCCGCCGCGGGACGAAGACGTACAAGCTGCAGGTGATCGGCTACTACGGTACGTCGGGTTCCGGCGGCTTCCCCACTCTGCGATACGCCCGCATCCGATGATCGGTGGTAGGTCGCCACATCGGGGCAGCGGCCAGCAGCGACGATTGTCGTCGCTGCTGGCCGCGATGTGCCTTGGGGTGATGGTGTCGGCGGCGCCGTTGACGGCGCAAGGCATCTGCGGGCTGGTGGTCGGCTCCGGGAGTTCAGGTGCAATCGTGGCATCAGCGGAAGTGAGCGTGCTCCCGGTTGGCGCCCGCGTACGCACCGATGCCGAAGGACGGTTTCGGGTGAGTGCGAACGTCGGTGACAGTCTTCGGGTGCGCGCCCTCGGTTTTCGCGAACAGCGCCTCCGAATTTCGGTGACCGAGCTGCGCGTGGTGCTGGAACCGGTGCCGACCATGCTCGATCGTGTCGTCACGACGGTCGGGCAGCGTGAAATCCGCGTCGGCGACACACCAGCGAGCGTCACGGTGCTGTCGAAGGCGGATATCGCCGCCGCGAACGCAGTCTCGGCCAATCAGCTGCTCCGCCGCATTCCCGGCCTGCAGGAGATCGGCTCACCGCCGGCGCAGACGTCGATTGCCATTCGAGGGCTCGATCAGTCGCGCGTGCTGGTCCTCGTCGACGGCGAGCCTGTGGCCGGCGCGATGACCGGGAATCGCGACATCGGTCGGCTGTCGACACTCGCGGCAGAACGGATCGAAGTCGTGAAAGGCCCGTCCAGCGTGGAGTACGGCAGCGAAGCACTCGGCGGCGTGATCAATCTGGTCACGGCGGCGCCAACGTCGCGGTTGACGAGCGATGTCACCGTGCGGACCGGTGAACTCGGGCGACGGGAATCGTCGGCCGAGATCAGCAACAGTTTCGGCCCGGTCGGTGTGCGCCTCAGTGGCGGCTGGCGCCAGTCGGATCGCGTGACCGCGATCAACGCCACGGGGTCCACGCTCGACCGCGTCTATGATTTTCGCGGCGACACCAGGATTCGCGTCTCCGATCGCGTCTCGCTGCGGACCGACCTGACCATGACACAGCAGCGGCAACGCTGGCCGGTTGGTGCGGGGTTCAACGGCTTCATCGACGACCGATCGACACAGGGGTTCGTCGAAATGCAAGCGCGAACCGGCGGCGGGCAGCTGCGCGCCCGTGTCTTCGGGCAGCGCTATGCCTACCAGTTCCGCGAAGCGCTCGGCGATCTGCCAATCGCCGGCTCGGCTGATTCGCTCGAGCAGCGTGAGCAACTGGCGCGCGGGCTGGTGGCATTCACCCGCGCAGTGTCGACACATTCGCTCGATGTCGGCATGCAGTTCAGCGCCCGCGGCATCGTCGCGCCGAACAAGATCGACGGCGACAGCGTGAACGATCGCGTCCTCGAGTTCTTCGCGCGCGATGCGTGGTCACTCGGCCCGGTGCTGGTCACCGTCGGCGCGCGCTCGAGCTCGAGTTCACTCTGGGGCAACGCCATCTCACCGAGCGTCGGCGCCGTCTGGCAATCCTCGCCTGCGTGGCGTTGGCGGGCGAATGTGGCGCGAGGATTCCGCGCTCCGGCATTCAAGGAGTTGCGCTACACCTTCATCAACGGCGCCGCGGGCTATCAGATCATCGGCAACGACGCGTTGCGACCGGAGTCGTCGTGGAGCAGCAGCGCGGGCGGCACGTGGGCACCGGCCGATGGAGTGGCGCTGGAAGTCGAGGGGTATCGCAATGCGCTCTCGAACCTGATCGCGACGCGGAACACTGGCACCAATGCGGCCGGGCTGCTGGTGTTTCAGAACATCAACGTCGAACGTGCACGGACCGAAGGCATCGAGACGAACGTTCGTCTCAACCGGCAATCGGCCGAACTGGCCATTGGCTACGACTACCTGCGCGCCCGCGATCTGCTGACGGGCGCGACCCTGGACGGTCGCTCCCGGCACACGGCGAGAGTCGCGCTCTCCAGACAGTGGCAGACTTTCGGCGGCGTCGCGGGCGACCTCTCGACCCGCTACACCGGCTCGGCGCCACGTGGCGCGATCACACAGGGCGGCTTCCTGTCGGTCGATGGGCAGGTCCGGCTCGGGCTGCAGCATCCGGTCGAGCTGTCACTTGGCGTCGTGAATCTCTTCGATCAGCGGCCGAGTGGGTGGACGGCGGCATTTCAGCGCCAGGCCACGATCGGACTGCGGGCCGGATTGCGGGGGCGGTAACCGGCGGCCGGGGGCAAGGACTCACCAGTCACGGCGCGATCGTGCTATTCTGACGGACGCAGCGCGCCCACCCGGTCCCCCCGAGGCTTCCATGTCCGCTCCCGTGAATCGTCGTCAGTGGCTGATCTCCACCGGCCTTGCTGCCGGGTCGTCGGTGCTGCTTCCGAAGGTTTTGCCCGCGCTCGGTGCGGCCCAGAAACTCGACGTCGTCGGCACCTATCACGACCGGCTGCTCGAGATGGAAGCCAGTGCCACGGAAGCGAGACGCGCGGCCGGACCGATCCGTCTGGCGTTCAACGAGAATCCGTTCGGCATGTCGCCGAAGGCAAAGGACGGCATCACGACCGGCTGGTGGGAGCACAGTCAATACGATCTGCAATCGAACGGTGCGCTGAAGCGAGCGTTTGCAAAGCACGCCGGCGTCGATCCATCCAATGTGCTGATCACGCAGGGATCGAGCGAGACGCTGTCGGTTGCAGCGCTGGCGTATGGGCTTCAGGGACGCGAAGTGGTCATCCCGTGGCCGACGTTCGAAGGGCTGCCCAGCTACGCCGAAACCATGGGCGCGACGGTGCGCAAGGTTCCGCTGACGGCCGATCTGGGTCATGATTTTGCGGCCATGGACACACGCATCACCAACGCCGTCGGACTCGTCTTCGTCTGCAATCCGAACAATCCGACCAGCACCGTCTCCGACGCACAGCAGATTCGGAGCTTCGTCAGCGCCACGCAGCATCGCGCGCTGGTGATCGTGGACGAGGCGTACCATGATTTCGTCGACACGCCCGGCCATCGCTCGATGACGGACCTGGTGCTCAAGGGTGAGAACATCATCGTGTCGCGGACCGCGTCGAAGATACACGGGCTGGCCGGGCTGCGTGTCGGCTTCGCGATTGCCCGGCCGGACATCGTGGAACGACTCGAGGAACGGATGACGGGTAATCCGAATGCCTTCGGGATGCAGGCGGCGATCGCCTCGCTCGCGGACACCTCGTATCAGGAGTTCGTGAAGGGGCGCAATCGTGATGGCCGCGCGCTGTTGACGTCGACGTTGACGGCGATGGGCAAGCGCGTGGCTGCGTCACAGACGAACTTCGTCTTCTTCCAGGCCGGCATGCCGAATGACCGGTTCCGCGCCGCAATGAAGGAGCAGGGGTTCCTGACCGGCCGGAACTTCCCGCCGTACATGGACTGGTCGCGCGTGAGCATCGGGACGCCCGAGGAAATGAAGTCCTTCGTCGAGGCACTACCGGCGGCACTGCGCGTCTGACGGCGCCTGAATCAGCGGTCGCGTGAGTACGTCACGCGACCGCGCGACACCGTCAGCATCACACGCCCGCGCAGCAGCGCGGCGGGCGTGGCGAGCCGGAACGGATCGACGTCCAGCACCGTGAAGTCGGCGCGCTTGCCCACCGCGATCGTTCCCGCATCCCGCTCATCGAAACCAGCGAATGCGCTCCACGAGCTGTACCCTCGTACCGCCTCTTCCGGCGTCATCCGCTGTTCCGGATACCAGCCGCCGGGCGGTGTGCCAGCGGTGTCCTGACGCGTGATGGCCGAGTGCAGACCATAGAACAGGCTCCAGTCGGAACCGGGCAAGTCGGATGAGAACACGAGTGCCGCACCTGACCTGCGAAGGGTGCGCCACGCATACGCTCCCGTCACACGATCCGCACCAAGCCGGATTTCAGCCCACCCCTTGTCCTCCACGGCGTGGGGCGGCTGCACCGACGCGATGATCCCCAGCGTCGCGAAGCGCGGAAGGTCCACCGGCGAGACGACCTGCGCATGCTCCACGCGGTGACGAAGGCCGCGTGCCCGCGGTGCCGCCTGCATCACGGAATCGATGAAGTCGATCGTGGCGCGGTTGCCGGCGTCACCGATGGCGTGAATCCCCACCTGAAACCCCGCTGCCATGGCGTCACCGACCACCTGTCGATCGAAGCCATACGCACCGCCGCTCACGCCGCGATGACCGGGAGTGTCGCTGTAGTCGGCGAGCAGCTGCGCGCCCCGCGAACCAAGCGCACCATCGAAGTACGCCTTCACGGCCCGGACGCCAAGCATCCCGTTCGACGTCGTGAAAGGCCCCCGCGCAATCATGCGTCGAATGAGCGCCGAGTCACGGCCACTCAGCATCGCATACACACGCACGGGGAGTGAATCGCTGGCAGCGAGACGCTCGAACGATGCCAGCACATCTGGCGCAACGCCTGCCTCGTGCACCCCGGTGTATCCCGCGTCGGCCATCACGTGCAGGGCGCGCATCACCTGCGCATCGCGTTGCACAGGCGACGGCAGTGGCACCGCGTCATCGAGCAACGGCACGGCGCGATTGAGGACCAGTCCCGTCGGTTCACCGCTCGCATCCTTCCGGATTTCGCCACCAGTCGGCGCTGGCGTATCGCGCGTGATGCCGGCCTTGGCCAGTGCCAGTGTATTCGCCCAGGCCGCAAAGCCGTGCAGACTGCGAAGGATCACCGGATGATCGGGCACGCGGGCCGAGATCAGCCGCTTGTCGGGATATCGGTTGGCCCATGCACCTTCGTCCCAGCCGTAGGCGAGTATCCACTGGCCTCTTGGCGTAGTCGCGGCGCGCTGGACGATACGCTCCACTGCCTCGGCTTCGGTCGCAATGCCGGTGAGGTTGACGCGATCGAGCGACTGCCCGAGTTCTGCCACGTGCGTGTGCGCGTCGACGAACCCGGGCAGCAACGTTGCCTCGCGCAAGTCGATGACACGCGACGTCGTCCCGCGTAGCGCCAAGGCACCGGAGTCGCTGCCGACGTAGACGATTCGTCCGTTACGCACGGCGACCGCCGTGGCATCGTGTGACCACCCTCGGGCGGAGTCGAACGGCGCGTCTGGCGAGGGTGCACCCTCACGCGTGGGATCGCTCCAGCGAAGGGAGTAGGCGTGTGCATTGACGAGAATCAGATCGGGCGGCGCGGAAACCGCTGGGCCGCGGTCGCACGCGGTCAGGGCGGCGATCGCGAAGGTCGCGGCGGTGAGTCTGGCCTGCGGAAGTGAGAGACGCATTCAGGGAAACTACGGCTGGGACAGCCGAGCGCGAGCGGATGCCGAAGGGCGCGCGCGATAGTGCAATACCACTCGACTGCGGCGACACGACACGAGATCGCCGGCGCGTCCATCCCGAAACTGGTCCACTCTTCACGCGTCGGGCCGTACACGCCGGAGATGGACAGTCCCGCCTGGGGGCACGACTGAGCTCAGTTGCGAATCGCGGGACGATCTCCTATCCTCGCTTCCCGTCCTCCAAACGCCTGTCACAGGAGTGTCACCGATGAGCACCGCGATGATGAGCACGATGGAGATCGCCACCACGCTGGTCGATCTCTGCAAGCAAGGCAAGAATCACGAAGCGATGACCACGCTGTACGCGACGGACATCCTGTCCAACGAAGCAGCCGCTGCGCCGGGGATGGAACAGGAAGTCTCAGGCATCGACGCCGTGATGGCCAAGGGTCAGTGGTGGCAGGACAACCATACCGTGCACGAGGCTAGCTTCGGCGGACCGTGGCCGAATGGCGACCAGTTCATCGTCACCTTCAAGTACGACGTGACGAACAAGCCCTCGGGAAATCGGTTCATGATGGAAGAAGCGGCGCTCTACACTGTGAAGGATGGGAAGATCATTCGCGAGGACTTCTTCTACTCCATGTAGAGCGACGCCGCGGGCGACGGGCAATCGGCTGCGCTTGGTGAGGTGGCAGATGCCTATGTGCCGATTTTCGTCAGCCAGCCTGCGATGAATGCGATCGTCGCAGCTGGCGCTACGGTGTAGACGGTTGTCGGATCGGACGCGCCACGCGTGCCTGCAACCCGGCTACGACGCGCACCACGCCACGCTGCGTGGCAGCACCGCCCCGACCCGCCATTCCGCTGGCGGGGCGACACCGCCACTCGCCCGAACACCAGTCGGCGGCTCGACGAACTGATATGCGAGCAGCTGCTGCAACTCGGCCGGGATGGTCCGGATGGCCGAGATCCCGACCCGACGAGGGAAGTTCAGGCCACAGACCTTGTCGATCACCGACAGGCCGGAGGCAAGGTTCACGAACGACGTGACTACATCCACGCCCGACACTCCTTGCAGCGCCTTCGGCAGCCGATCGGGGCGACTCATCGTGAGATCCATCCGACGCAGCTCCGATGTTGCGCTGTCGAGATAGAAGCTGCCATGCACATCTGGCGACCGGATCTTGTCCGCCGCACGTACGTCGAGCCGCAACCACGTCTCACCCTCGCGATCGGACGCCCCGCCGTACGCGAAGCAGTGATTCCGCACGAATTGGTCGTCCGCCAGGTCGAGGATCGTCGGCAGACTCATCGAATACTCCTTCCCTCGCCGGGAATCCGAGCTGAGGCTGACAATTCTTCCCGGGCGATAGGTGACGCGCGCAATACCGCGGCTCAGCGTGGTATCGACCGACTGCAGTGTCAAAAACGCATCGCCCAACTGCCCCATCGCGCGCACCTGCCGATAGCTGAACGGGTACTGCTGCACCAGCAACCGGTACCGATCGGCGTTCTCGCGGAGCAACGAGACCAGGTCGGCCACAATCGGATCACGCGCGCGATCCGGCGCCCCGGGCCGCGGGCAACTCGTCATCGCGACGACCGTGGTTCGGACGAGTTGCGCAGGAATCTGGGTCAGCGTCGCATCCAGGCGGGCGACCGCGCCGGCCACGATCCGCACGCTGTCGCGAAACGGGGTGTAGCCGATGCGACGGATCACGATTTCGTACCGACCGGCCTGCAGCGCTGCAAGCGTGAAGCGCCCGCCCGCATCGGTAAATCGTTCGATCGCCAGCTGCGGAATACTCACGACCGCGAATGGCAACGGGATGTTCGTGAGCGCACCGATCACGCTGCCTTGCAGCGTGCCCGTCAATTCCCTTCCTGCCTGCGAAACGGCGCAGGGTGCCGAGACACTCAGCATCAGCAGACAGGTCGCCCACGACAATGCCCAAGGGCGTCTGATGAGGGTGCAGTTCATGACGTCGCGGCAGGAAGAGGAAGCCTGCTGATCTTTCAGTAGCCTAACCACTGCGTGCGGGTCGTCAACAACGAAGCAGTCAGCTGGTGCCAATCATACCCGACGTACAACGCGCACAAGCGCTACGTCAGAACCTCCCGTCCGTCCGGCACATGTCATCCAGCGCGTTGCCGTCGCCGTTCATGTCGAGCATCGCTGCCAGGCCTCCGCCGCTCGGCGTGCCGCCGGAGGAGCCGTCCGTCAGTACACCGAGCAGTCCACCCAGCATCCCGCCGATTCCGCCCATGCCTTCAGGTCACGCCGGCTGCACCTGCCTCCTGAACCCAGCGAGGATCGCTGGCTACCAGCGCTGCAGCGCCCGTGGCCGCTGATGCCCAGTTCTTCGCGATCGACTGCAGGCGCCGGCCACCTGCACGAGCATATGGGTGATCTGCGGGTGATCTGCGGGCGCACTCCAGATGCTCGGGAGGGGTGACGAGGCGCTGGGATGACGTCGGGTGGGATATTGCAATGCAACGGCGCCAGTGCCGTGCCGGGCAGTCACGAGTTGGACATGGTCCGGCTCCCCAGAATGCCGGCGAATTGCCGGTTCTGGCGATACGCTTCGCGAGCCCACCCTTCTTCCGCACTCACTCACCGCGCACGACCCATGCCCCGAATCGGCGTTCCTTTCGCTCTCACCGTTCTGCTGGTGGCCGCCTCCTGCGCCCGTGCACCGCGCGGCGCTCCAGAGCCCGAGCCGCTTTCGTACTCACTCGGTACCATCTCTGGTTTCGGCGAACTGGTGAACTCGGGGGTGAAGAAGCTCGCGCTGAGCGCGGTGCTCCCCGCCGCAGAGATGGATCGCCTGGTTGCGGCCGCACGACCGGTGGCCGAGCGCAACAAGGTCTTGCTCTATCGTGAAAGCGATCTGCTGATCACCGATCTCTTCCCCGCCGATGTCGCCAGAGGGAAGGATGTGCTGCTGATCTATCAGGGCACGACGAAGGACGAGTATCTGCAGCTGAAGGCGGATGCGCGCGCGCAGACACTGGCGGGTTCGGATACGGGTAAGGCGCGCGAAGCGATTGCGCGGCGATTCGGTCGGATGCTGAGTTATCCGACGTGGCGGATCAATCAGTTGCTGGCGCAGCAGAGCGATTTTCGCACGCTGCACGACTTCGGCATCCGGGCCAGCAATCTCTTTCTCTACTACAAGGATCTCGAGCGCGCGACGACGTTCTACCAGCAGACGCTGGGCATGGAGCTGGTGGCCGACTACCAGATGGCGCGCATCTTTCGCATGACGACTGATTCGTACCTGATTCTCGTCGATGCAGCGAAAGGCATGCACACCGCCGACGAACCGAAGTCAGTGGCGCTGGCGCTGCTGACGAACCAGCTGGAGGCATGGCACGCCTATCTGGCGAGCAGGGGACTCTCGCCGAAGTCACCATTCACCGTGCGGCCCGGACGTGCGCACGATGGGTTCGTGATCGCCGACCCGGAGGGGTATCTGTTGGAGTTCGAGCGATTCAATCCGCATCCGGAGAATGAAAACTTCGTTCCGTTGCTGGCCGAGGCTGCCACGGTGCGGTCGCCCACCAGCACCGTGCCGGCGGGGCTCGGGTTCAATGCGACGGTGACCTGGCTCTACTACAAGGACCTGCCTGCCATCGAGACGTTCTACGAAGAGGTGCTGGGCCTGCGTGAGGTCGTCGATCAGGGCTGGGCGAAGGTGTATCAGGCCTCGCGCACCGGATTCGTCGGGCTGGTGGATGAACGGCGCGGGATGAACCGATCGTCGGAGACCAAGGCCGTCAATGTGTCCTTCATTCTCGACGACATCGATGGCTGGTTCAGCTATGTGAAAGGAGCCAAGTCGTTTGCGCTTCGGAGTGCGGCAATCAACGACGACGACGCCGGCCGATACCGGGCCTTCGTCGGCTACGACAGGGAAGGCTACTTCATGGAGTTCGACTGCTTTCGTGCGCACCCGCTCAACCCGACGCTGATGCGATACCTCGGGACGGCAGCGAAGTAGGCACCCCGAAGACACTACGCGCACTTGACAAGACCACGAAAGGCCGAAACTTTTGACTTCTGCCGGGTTCTCACGACTTCAACGAAAGATGAAATCATGGGCATTTGGGAACAGGCACGCAGCACATGGGCATTCGGGCGCGCGACCGTAGAGCAGCTCAGCGGAGCCAAGGCCACTGCTGATGCGGCCGCTGGCGCGGCCAGTGCAGCAGCCGACGCCAGGCAACGTGCCATGAATCTTCCCTTGGTCCTGACTGGCCCTCAGGCTTATGGCGCCATGTTCGTCAGGTACGATCGCGGCTACTGGGTGAGATCGGCCAGTGCCATGACGGCGCACGACATCAAGGACGCGCAATGGCAATTGGTTGAATCCTGGACGACGTATCGTCGGCTTTCGCTGATCACCAACGCGATCCAGTGGGCGCTGAGCAAGATGATTGGCGGCAGCGTCCCGGTGCCGGATCACAAGGACATACTCAACTCGCTACATGCGCTCTTCAACGCGTGGGGAGACAATCCGACGCGCGCGGAGGTCATGGAGTTCTGGGCCAAGTACCATTCCAGTCAACTGAGCGCCGCAGAGCAGGTGGCGAAGGGATTGACAGAGACTGGCATCAAGGGCCGCGGCGGGTCGTTGGTCGTGCCTTCCAGGCGGCAGGCGCTCGAAGAAGCAATGCGCGACGAATAGCCGAATCTCTGAGGAGCTTGGCCCGCCGAAACCAGGGAAATCGGCTACGGTCAGACAGCTTTCCCCTGAGCGTGGGCTGAAATGCAATCTTCCGGGGGAACGAATGGATGGTTCGCTGTGGAACGAGTACCAGCGGATTGCGCGCAGCGCGGGACATCCGGTGACGGTCGGCATCGCCGTGGCGCACCTTGAAGGCCCGCTCAAAACCCTGTTCATCGATCACGATGCCCGTATGCCGGCCAACTCGGGACAACTGCACACCATCACCGTAGGCTCGCACCCCGGGGCGTTCCGCTGCTACCTGTTTGACCACGAAGCGAAAGACACATCACAGGGTCGACTGGCCGCGGTGTGGGGTGTTTCATCGCCGACATTGGGCGCCTCGCGCGACCACAAGCGCGAGAAGGAATTTCTGTCACCCACGACAGCCGAGCGAAAGCACGGCGCGCGGACATTCACGCAGGTGTACCCTGGGCGCGATCGTGGCCATGCCTTCGCGCACACTATGGGCGGCGAGATGGATATCAACTTCTTCCCGCAGCTGGGATCCGTGAACACGCGCTTCCGGTCAGGCGTCGGGGTGCACTGGAACGTCGGGGCGCAGCAGGGCATGAACTGGCGGGAGCTCGAGGAGTACGCCGCCGAGTATCCCTGCTTCTGCTTCATCCGCTTCGTTTATAGCGACAACTCCTGGGTGCCGTCGCGCCTCGACTATGGCGTAATCGACATGCCTC
>CAYMQV010000128.1:0-2558 GCA_964392395.1 uncultured Gemmatimonadaceae bacterium | reverse complement strand
AGCGACAACTCCTGGGTGCCGTCGCGCCTCGACTATGGCGTAATCGACATGCCTCCGCGTTCCTTTCGGTTCTTCGGCAATACGTTCAGCAACTAACGCACTCCGGTGGCGCGCTGCATCCTGTTCGCGAGGGGCGGCGTGAACACGGCCAGCCAAGATTCGGTGCCTGCCGTCAGGCCTTCGGACTTGTCGGACCGATACGTCACGGCCTTCGTGGTCCGGTCATACGTCAGTCGCTCCAGCGCCACCTGATTCCGGGCGCAGTACCGCGCGAGCCGGGTGGCAAAGGCGCCGTCGTCCTCGGGCACTCAGACGGCCAAATGCACGTGGAACCCGGAGTGCGGCGACGTGCGGATGCCAGTTGGCACGCGACGCGTGCGTATGCAGACAGCCGACGATGCCGACCGCGAGCGCGCGATCCCCGGTCAGCGTCGGGCTGGCGGGGGGCACGCTGCGGGCGGCAACGCGGGCGATCTTGCCGAGCAGCCGGCGCCGAGACGAACAATACGCGCGCAGCCGCTTGGGGATGGTGAGCACCACCGTCCGTATGGCACGGGCCACGGGAGTGTGGTGTCCAGCCACTGCGTCCAGCTCGCGAGGCGATTGGCGTGGCAACTCGGCAGATTGACAGACAGCACTCGCCACGCGCGCTGGCTTCGCGAGGTTGACTAACCATCGGTGCGGCACGGTGTCGAGCGACCCGGAACTACCACAGTGACCGTGGCCGCTATGTTCCGTCAGCCGCGCCACACCTGCCACACCGCCATCGCCCCAGCACGCGCTTCGTGGACAACATCACGCACTCCCTGGCCGGCCTGCTGCTGGCCGACGCCGCGGTACAACTTCGGACGCGCAATCCATCTGCGATCGACGGCTCGGGTCGAGGAAGCTTTGCCACCGTCGCGGCAATCACGGCAGTCGTTGGCGCCAACCTGCCCGACTCCGACGTGCTCTGGATTGCCGCCCTGCAATCACTCGGCCGACTCGACGAACTCGGCGCGTTGCTGCACCATCGTGGCTATACACACACGTTTCTGGCCGCACTGATCTGGATTCCGCTGCTCAGTGGCGCCGCCATCGCGGGACTGCGGCGCTCGGCCGTGAATGCACTCACATACTCCACCGATATCAGGCGGCTCATCCTGTTGTCGAGCGTGGCCGTACTCAGCCACATCCTGCTGGATGCCACGAATGACTACGGTGTGCATCCGCTGTCGCCGTTCTCGCAGCAGTGGCTGTACGGCGACAGCGTGTTCATCATCGAGCCGTGGCTCTGGGTGATGGCGATCCCGGCACTCCTTCGCAACACGGCATGCCGCACAACGCGGATCGCGCTGATGACACTCCTTGCGATCGGCATTGGCCTCAGCTGGGCGGTTCCGCAGGTTCCGGCTGCCGCGGCGGTGACTGTCACGCTGGGCGCCGCGGTTTGGCTCACACTGGCCCCACGTCGGACACCAGCGGTGGCAGTCGGCGCAGGCATCGGTGGGTGGATGGCCGTCACCGGCTGCTTCGCACTCGGCACCGGTCTGGCTCGCTCACATGTGCGCCGCGAGGCACCATTCGATCAGGCAACAGGCGCTGGACGCCGTGACACGTTCGCACTGCGCGATCTGATCGTCAGCGCCAGCCCCGCGAATCCACTCTGTGCGCGTGTCATCACGATCGATGCGTCTGCAGAGCGCTACCGTCTGACGACGGCGTGGGCAAGCGCCGCGCCGACGCTGCTGAGTGCCGCCTGGTGCGCACGCGCCGCACACGCTGACACGACCGCCGGCGCGCAGCATCTCTCGATGCGCCGCGCTACGGCACCAGTGTCGGCGGCGGTGCACTGGGGATGGACCTGGGATGTGCCACGCGCTGAACTCGTGGCGCTCGCGAGGAGCGGCTGCGACGTGGCTGGGTGGCTGCGATTTGCCAGGGCGCCCTTCTGGACAGCCCACGGCGCTGACTCCGTCGCGGTGGGTGATCTTCGGTATGACCGCGACCGCGGCGTGAGCGTCGCCCGATTCACTTTTGCACGGCAGTCCGCACACTGCGCGGTGACACCGCCATCATGGCTGCCGCCAAGGCGGGATGTGTGGCCGGAGCTCGAGATGTAACACTCAGGCGACGAAACGATATGGCAGAGTATGGCGCACCGCGCGACGCGTTCACGTCGTGGGTGGATGCGGTGATTCTCGAACCGGCGCCGGTTCCGCTGGGGTGATGCGGCGCGCGCGGTCAACGGTCGGATCAGAGCAGCCACGCGCACTCGTACGCGCCGGCGTCGGAGGCGACCCTCTCGGCTTGCATTGAGCTCTTGCTCCGCGCCGACGGCCGCCGCACCTGGCGATCGGTGAATCGCGACTACGATCTGCTGAAGCGCCCGCAGCAGAACACTCGCCGGTCAGCGGCGTGCTCGAACGCCAGCGCCCGCCGAGGCGCGCCCTCCCAAAGGCACCGTATTTGCACGGAAGGCGCCTGTCGCGACCGTCGTGGGTCTGGGTGGCCGCAGATGGCCCGTTGCGTCGAACCTGAGATCGTTGTGACTCGGAGCCCAGCGGCTAGTTTCCAGT
>CAYMQV010000127.1:0-13555 GCA_964392395.1 uncultured Gemmatimonadaceae bacterium | reverse complement strand
ATGGCGGACGGAACGGGGAAGGACTGATCTTCGCGAATCCGCTGTCCGCAGTGCTGAAGGCGCTGAAGGTCAGGCTGGCGTAATCATGCCTGTCACGCTGGCACAGGCACGGGTCGCCAGGAAACGTGCGAAAGACGAGCTCTCGGCGCTGCCTGGCGTGACGGCAGTCGGGATCTCGAAGGTCGGCGACGACTACGTGCTGAAGGTCAATCTTCGCGAGCCGCTGCCCGCAGGGATCGTGGCCCCGACGCAGATCGCAGGCGTTGCGGTGCTTTGCGAGGTGATCGGCCGCGTCACCAGGCGGCCTGCGCGCTACAGTCGTCCCGAGCATTGAGAAACCAGCGAGCGGCGCGCATCGTATGGCTCCCCATGGGTGCCGCGTGCACCCGGACGGCAGACGCAACCTAAAACCCCGCCGGCGAGGCACCCGTGGAAGAGATCAAGGTCGCAGGCGACAAGCTCAAGTCCACCCTCAGGAAACTGATCCGCGAAGGCAACGTGCGTCGCATCATCGTGCGCAACTCGACCGGCCGCACACTGATCGACATGCCCCTCAGCGCCGGACTGGCGGGCGTGGTCCTGCTGCCGTTCTGGGCAGCGGTGGCCAGCATCGTGGCGCTGGCAAAGGAGTTCACGATCGTGGTCGAGCGGGACTGCGACGCGGCGGTGACCCGCACGGAGTAACGGGATGGGCGGCGGCTGAGCACCTGCCAGCGGGGCAAACCGGGAGCCACATTGTTCAGCACTCCAGCCCCGATCCGCCATGTCCACCCCGCGCAACGCCCCCTGCCCATGTGGCAGCGGCCTGAAGTTCAAGAAGTGCTGTGGTGGCGTGACCGCGAACACCATCGCCCTCGATCCTGAGGTTGCGTACGCCAATGGAGTCAAGCGCGCCGACATGGAGCTGCACGAGGTACTGATGCGCTTTCTGGCCAAGCGTCTTGGCCAGAAATGGCTGCGTGGCGCACTCGATCTGTTCATGGGCGAGGCCCTCGAGGGCATGGCGCAGGCCGAGATCGAGCTCGCGATCCCGTGGGCGCTCTTTCACTGTCCGGTCGCGGAGAGCGGCGTATCGGTCGCGAGGCTGATGCTGGCGGAGCCGCGACTCCGGCTGCCGGACATGCAGCTATCGGTGCTCGTCGCACAACTGCGGTCATGGCTGTCGATCTGGGAAGTGACCGCCATCGAACCGGGCGTCGGCATCGCACTCACTGATCTGCTCACCGGCGCTACCGCGTTTGCGCACGAGATCAAGGCGTCGCAGTCGGTCTCGCTGCATCTGGCGATTCTGGCGCGCGTGGTGACCGTGAACGACGTGTCGTTCATCGCCGGCGTGCACCCGCAGCCGCTGGCACCGCGCTTCGCCGATCGCGCCGTGACCAGCATGCGAAAGTATTTTCGCGTGCGCACACGCCCGATAAACGCGGAGAAGCTGCTCGACCCCAGCGCGCAGCTCGATCTGGTGAACGTCTGGCGGCAGCTCGCCGAAATGCAGATGACGCCGCCCGAGATGGCCAATACCGATGGCGACCCGCTGGCATTCATCACTGACCGGTTCGACTTTCCCACGGCACGACGTGCGGCCGTGATCACGGCCCTCGGTGCACTGTCAGGCGCTGGACCAGTGATGCAAAATGACGAAGGCACTGAAATCGTCATCACCAAACCGAGTGCCGACGGCAGGCAGCCTGGCCTCCCGGCGTCGATGCCGTTTCAGGAGACCATGATCGCGCGCATCGAAGTACTGAAGACGCACCTGCTGGTCGAAACGAATTCCACCGTGCGCGCCGACACCCTCAAGGCCCTGATCTCGTCGGCACTCGGCACGCTGGCACGCTTCCGCATTCGGGAGGAAGCTGACCTACAGGGTCTGATGGAAGATGCGCGGCAGGCGCAGCAATCAGGTCAGCTGCCGCCACCGCCGGAACAATCGCCGGAGATGGACGAGGTGATGCGCCAATTCCGCGAGCAATACATGCAGGGGTGGCTGGACGACAACATTCCGGCACTGGGTGGGCTGACGCCGCGACAGGCGGCGGCCGATCCCAAACATCACGCGGCCTTGAAATCGTTGCTGCGCGATGTGGAGTATCACGAGAGTCGACTGCCCGCTACGCAGCAGTGCGACATGAAAAAACTGCGGAAACTGCTGGGGATGTAGGCGGGCGACATGGCTGTCTCACGCGTACTCCGTGTTGCCGGACTGAAGTGCCAACCATGTTCCCGATCATTCACCCTACCGACCGAGAACGACATCGCTACTGGCGAGCACCTGTTCCAGCCGCTTCGGCGCGAGGTTGCCAATTCGTTTCGTGAGCTTGGCGCGGTCGATGGCGAACAACTGTGATGCGTTCACCACAGAGTCTTTCGGAAGGCCGGCGAGCTTCGCGCTGAGCGGTGTGTTTCCGGGTGCGGACGCCCACGTGAGATTGCTTGTCAGCGGCACGCACACCACCGTCGCCAACCGGCTACGATTGAGCGCGTTGCCCTGCACAATGACGACGGGCCGGCGGACCCCCGCCGCCGAGCCAGCGCCCGCCGACAGCTCGGCCCACCAGATTTTGCCCTGGGTGACGTCTACCACTCGCTGCGCGCCAGCACCGATTGCGCTGCGACCGATACGGACGCATCAGGCCCAGGCGAAAGCTGGTCGACGACATGATTCATCGCGTCGGTCACTTCGTCCGGCGAATGACGGCTCAGGTACTCGGACAATGCCTCCGAGTACAGTTGACTGCGCGACTTCTGCGCGCGCCTGGCCTGGCGTTCGGCCGCGTGAAACACGGCGTCTGGCAACGAGATGGCAGTCTTCATACCAATAGTGTACCGGTGGGTGACTGTGTCACAACACGCCGACGCCGGTGCGTCTGACGACTCCTTGAGCCGACCGTGACCGCCGGGCAACTGTCGGTCGCGGTCGATCGCCTGAAAGAGCACCACGAGATCGATGCGCAGCATCGGAGGCTCAGGCCGCGGCCGCCAGTGCGCCGCAGCCGTGTTGGCAGCGCTCCGGCTCCGTGCGGACGTGCATTCGCTGCACCGCCTGCGGGGTTCATCGGCCAGTTTCCGTCTTGAATCCTCTCCAGGACCGTGTCAGAGCCGCGACGCGCACTGGCGGCAATCACCACTTTGGTTGCGAAGGCGAATTATGCCTGCATCGTCGGTCGCCACGGCATGGATGATTCGCGAGTAGCGGACCCAGCAACAGCAGCATGAAATACGAATCAGCGCCCGCGCGAAGCCTCAGTCGAACCGGAGCAGCAGGTAAGCACGTAGCGACCCGCTGAGCGCGTTCACGCGCACGCTCCACTCCTCGGCGCGGCGCGGTGAGCGGCGCCAGTTCCACGATCGCGAGTACGCTCTCAGCAATCGCGCGAACGCTGCCTGGCGGGTTTGGCCTCGTCTCGTCGCTCTCTGTGGTGGGCCGGGTCGTCACGACGACTGCGCCTGTGCTGGCGGAGGTCACCGCCGGTGCGTTGGATCACAACGAGCCGAGGAGTGCTCCGATGAAATGGGTAGCGGTTGGATTGGCGCTTGGCACGATGGCCGTCTTTCTGGTGGGATGCTCGGATGCAGTGTCTGCGCCAGCGTCCGACGATCTCGCGCTCAGTGCGCTGGAGCAACGCACGCTGGGGCTGAAGGCCAGCGTTGGGCAGACAGGCCGACTGACGACTGAGCAGCGCCTCGAACTCACGGGTCTGTCATCGGACATCAGCGCATGGCGGGCGCGAACGGGGCGCACCGACATCGCCGTCTCGTCGTCCGAGGCGGCCCGGAATACGACGAGCTTCGCCGGCGCATCTGTGGGTCCAGGAGTATGCAGCGCCTGCCCTCCCGTCACGGCATCGGGGGGCAAAATCTGTTTCCTGGCGGAGGAGGGGGCTTGCGACACTTCCGGCGGGCTCACCATGAAGGTATGCGCCTACTTCTGCATCACGCTCGACCCAGGCGGCACACCGATCAGAAGGCGCTAGCGAAGCGGTACAAACTCACCATCAACCAGCAGAGGAATAGACCGATGAAATGGAGAATGATGGCATTGGCAGTGACTGTGCTCGCGTTGTCGATCGGCGGTTGTTCGGATCGGCTGGCAGGGCCGGTGAGCGCTGACATCGAGCGCAACTCGTTTCTGCAGCGCGCCAACATCCTGAAGGCGAAGGTCGCGACGACAGGTCAGATGACCGATGCACAGCGTGGCGAACTCGAAGCCCTCGCGCGAGACATTGGAAGTTGGCAAGCGCGTACCGGTCGCGCCGACGTTGGTGTCCGGCGGTCAAGGCCGGCGATGGAGGCGGGCGTCGTGTCAGCCATGGCGGCGGTTGGCCCAGGTGTAATCTCAGGGTGCGACCCATGCCCGGCAGTGACCGTAAGCGGCGGCAGGATCTGTTTCCTCGCAGGAGGAACGCTTTGCGGCAAGCCGGGCGACATTATCACGCGATACTGCTGGTATACCTGCATCTTCGACCTTGGGCCGCCTGCACCAATCAGACCACGATAACAATTTGAACGATGTGCACTCAAGCTGCCCAGCTCGCATCGAAAAACACATTTGAGCTCTTGCCGACTAAATCGCCACACCATCATCACCCTCGCTCTGGAGCCACCATGAAGACGCTCGTAAAGCTCGTAACCGCTGCAATCGCACTGAGCGCCTGCTCCGCCGCCACCGTCACCGGACCTGACGATAGCGAAGCCGCCGCTCGGGCGGCACAGGCCAGGATCGACCTCGAGGCTGCATCGAAGGTCGCCGGGCCGTCGATGAGGCTTGCCGCAAACTAGAAACGCACAGACGGCATGCCGGTCGAGCCATTTTTCCCTGACCGGCATGCCGCAGGCCTCGCCCTCGCCGGCAAGCTCGCAGCGTGGGCCAACCGTCGCGACGTCGTCGTGCTCGGCATGGCACGAGGAGGCGTGGCGGTGGCCGCACCGATCGCCCGCGCACTCGCTGCGCCGTTGGACACCTTCGTCTGCCGCAAACTCGGTGTTCCGGGAATCGAGGAGGTCGCGTTCGGCGCCATTGCCGAGGGTGGCCACCGGCCGGTGGTCGATGCGGTGCACAGCTTCATCGGCCTGCCGAAAGCCGTAGTCTCCGCGATCGTCAAACGCGAGCAATTCGAAATCGCGCGGCGGATCCGCTGTTATCGGGAGAATAAGCGCATAATACATCTGGCCGGTCTCACGGTGATTGTGGTTGACGACGGCCTGGCCAGCGGCGCGACGCTCCGGGCTGCGGGGATTGCGCTCCGACGTTTTGGGCCAGCGCACCTGATTGCCGCGGTGCCCGTCGCGTCGACACACGGAATGCGCGAGGTGGCCACCGAATTCGATGAGGTGATCGCGTGTATCACGCCAGACCCCTTCGGCACGGTATCCCAGTGGTATCACCATTACGCTCCCGTCAGCGACGCCAGCGTCCGCACCCTGCTGGGCCGCTCTGCTGCGGGGGCCTGTGCAACCGACGCGCCACTTGTGCCCGCTGACGTCGAGCGTGAGGTCGTGATTCCCACCGGTGAATCAGGACCCGTCAGCACTATCGCTGGTGACCTCGGTCGGATGGGTACCGCCGCCGCACCGCGCGGCCTCGTTGTTCTAGCCCACGGCGGCGGCAGCAGTCGAGGCAGCTATCGCAATCGCTACCTCGCCGCACGCGTCCGCTACGCCGGCTGGGCCACGCTGCGTGTCGATCTCCTCGGTGAACGAGAGCGCGACGCCGACAGCCACGGGGAGATTCGATTCGACATCAAGCTCATTACCAGTCGACTTTTCGCTGCGACTGCGTGGTGTATCGAGCAGCGGCTGCCCGGCTCGGATCACATCGTGCTGTTCGGTGCGAGCACTGGCGCGGCGGCGGCGGTTGGCGTCGCCGCCAGACTTGGGGCGCGCGTCGCGGGCGTGGTGTCGCGTTCCGGCCGTGTCGACCTCGCCCGGGAGAGCCTTGCGCACGTCTTCGCCCCAACCCTTCTCGTCGTTGGAAGCGCCGACCGCGACACCGTGCAGTCGAATCGCGATTGTCTGCCCCATCTTGGAGGATCGGTTACGCTTCGAGTGGTCCCCGGAGCGGGCCATACCTTCGAGGAGGCCGGAACACTCGGCCGCGCGGGGGAATTGGTGAGCGCGTTCCTCACCCGGCTGCACAACCGGAATCGGCTCACGCGATGCTGGCCGACGCTGACGGCGGATGGTCGTCTGGCTCAGGCGAGCGCATATTTCCGTGGGAAGCCCCCGAGCACGCGGCGCCCCGACTGATCTGGACTCACATGGCGAATATTGATCAGCAGTACTGGCCGGAATTGGAGCAGCTTCTCGATCGCGCTTTGGACCTCACGGGCGAATCGCGGGAGGAGTGGCTGGTGCAGCTCAGGACCAGTGTCCCTGAACTTGCGGCATCACTGGATGCCTTGCTGTCAGCCGACGCGGTGGCTGATCGGCGCGGGTTCCTCGAACCCCGACCGATGAGTCTCGCCGGACACGAAGTGGGTCACTACACCCTGATCAATCCATTGGGGCACGGCGGGATGGGATCGGTGTGGCTGGCTCGTCGGACCGACGGCAGATTCGAAGGCTATACAGCGGTCAAGTTGATGAACCTGGCGCTGATGAGCACGACCGGACAGGAGCGCTTCCGCCGGGAGGGAACCGCGCTTGCGCGCCTCACCCATCACGCCATTGCGCGCCTGATGGACGCGGGTGTCGCACCGTCGGGCCAGCCATATCTCGTGCTCGAATACGTGGACGGCCAGCGCATTGACACGTATGCGGAGTCGGCGCGCCTGACGGCGCACCAACGCATTGGCCTCATGCTGCAGGTGATGGACGCCGTTGGTCACGCGCATGCGAATCTGGTGGTGCACCGTGACATCAAGCCGGCGAACATCCTGGTCACTGCCGACGGCCAGGTGAAGCTGCTCGATTTCGGCATCGCGAAGCTGCTGCAGGAGCAAGGAGAGGAGGAACTCACCGGACTCACCGCCGCCGGCAGCGCACTGACGCCGGACTATGCATCGCCTGAGCAGATCCGTGGCGAAGACATCACCACGGCGACCGACGTGTACGCGTTGGGGGTGCTGCTGTATGTCCTGCTGTCGGGACGCCACCCGACGCGCGGCGCGACGACAACGGCGGTCGAGGTCGTGCGCGGTATTCTCGAGGTCGAGCCGCCACGACTTGGGCTGGGCGATCTCGACACGATCATCGCCAAAGCACTCCGCAAATCGCCGGCGGAGCGATACCCCACCGTAACGGGGTTTGCGGATGATCTGAGCCGCTACCTGCGGCATGAGCCGGTTCGTGCGCGTCCCGACTCGGTCGGCTATCGCGCGCGCAAATTTTTGCGCCGCCACCGCACCGCAGTTGCGGCGGCGACGATCGTGGCGTCGGTCCTCGTGGTCGCCACCGTGTTTTCGGTGGTGCAGGCGCGGCAGGCGTCAGAACAACGGGATGCGGCGATCCGGGAGGCCAGGCGCGCGACGGCGATGTCCGAGCTGCAAAGTGTACTGGGGAGCGACAGTCGCGGTCCGGACGGCCTACCGTTGACGCAGGCGGGACGGATTCGACTCGCCGAGGAGATGCTGGTCCAGAGATTCAGGGGCGAGCCGTGGCTGGTCGCTGAGGTGATGACCGATCTCGCTGGCCGCCTTGGCGAGTCTCAACAAAGGGAAAGCGAGCGTGCGATGCTGGCTCGCGCCGCGACGATCGCGCGGACAGGCAATCAGTCCAATCTGGTTGCCGTAGACGCGTGCTTACGTGCGAACAGTTTCTGGAGAGATGACCTGATTGACTCGATGCGCACGGAGCTCACCATGGCGCGGGCTGCGCTGCGACGAGTACGGGGCGACGTCGATGCCGTGATCCGGGCGACATGCCTCGAGGCCGAAGGCAAGGCACTTCAGGCAAGTGGACAAGGGGACTCGGCTGTGACACTGGTCAGGCAGGCAGTTGCTCTCGTCACGCCGAGTGGAGTGAGGCGGCTGTCCATGATCAACACGCTCGCTGAAATGCTCCGCTTCTCCAACAGACATCGCGAAGCAGTGGCTGCCCAGCTGCGCGTCCTTTCGGAACTGCAGATCACCGGATACGGCAACACCGAGATGCTGCCGAACGTGGCGACTTTCGTCGACCAGAATCTTGCCGACCTCGGGGAATTCAGGGTGGCGGACTCCATCCTTGCGGCACTGATCCGTCAGCGCGAGCAAGCTGCCGGGTCAGGGAGCGCGCCGCCGCTGCTGGCGTTTCTCTTTGGGCAGGGGAAGCTGCGACTGGGCGAAACCGATTCCGCTGAGACATGGATCACCCATGCCATCGGTCGTCCGTGGCAGGAGGGCGGCACGATGTCGAACTGGCTACCGTCGGTGCTCGTGCAACTCAGGTTGAACCAAGGCAGACTCGCCGACGCGCGGGCTGCAGCGACGAAACTTCCGGGCGGCCGGCGCGGCCGGCGTGCCACCAGCGCCAGAGCGACCGCCATGCTGATGCGGGCAAGCGGAAATTCGCAGGCGGCATCGCGGTTGCTGGAGCGCGAGCTCGCGGCGTTGTATGCCGAGTCGGCCGAGACGCTGGCGCTGTTCGCGCTGCCGCTCGTGACGGCAGGCGAGTGGCGGCTTGCGGACGGCGACGCCGCGGGCGCCGATTCGATCGCTCAACTCGGCGTGAAGGCTGCGCGGCTCGACTCGCTTGCTGCAACCCGGAGCGCGTTGGTCGGCCGAGCCGAGTTGCTGCGAGCTAAAGCGCTGCGTGCACAAAAAGACTTGCGCGGCGCGCGCGCATCGGCGGAGCGCGCGATTGTGGCGCTGTCGAACGGGTATGGCGCTGCCAACGCCTGGACACTCTCGGCGAATGCGCTCCGCGATTCCTTGCCACGGTGAGTCGGTCGAACGCCGTTCAGGAGGCGTCGCCAATCGTGTGCTGGAGGAGGAGGCGAGCCTTCCGCCACTTCCGCTGGACCGTTCGATCGGAGAGGCCCTGCAAGTCTGCGATCTCGACGAAGCTGTAGCCACAGAAGAAGTGCAAGTCGACGAGTTGAGCGAGCGCTGGCTCAAGCTGAGCCAGCTGGTCGAGGGCGTCGGAGAGTTGCTCGAGCTCCGTGACCTCACTCGCGCGAGTCAGCGGGTTGCCGTTGAGTGAATTGGTGAGTGTGATCTCGAACGCACCGCCGCCGCGCTTCTGCGCCATGCCGCGGCGGGCATAGTCGATCACCAGGCTCCGCATCGCGCGCGCAGCGTAGCCGAGAAATTGGGCTTGGTCGGGGAACTTCGCGCGGTCGTGACCAGCCAGGCTGAGGTAGGCCTCGTGAAGCAGCGTGGTTGCACCGAGCGACAAGTCACTGCCGGCACGTCGCAACTGCACCGCGGCAAGCCGGTGCAGTTCGTCGTAGAGCGCGGCGAAGAGGGCGTCGGAGGAGAGCTCAGCCATGGATTCGGGGAGCGGCGGAGATCGGATCCTAGCACGACGCGTGGGCGATCCGCAACGTGGTCGGAACTGTCACCTTGCGCTCCGATCCGGCTCCATGCAGGGTTCGGGCGACGGCGTGTGGCTCGCGCGCGGGGCACGAAGCCGGTCGGCGCGCTGTAATGCGCTACCGAATTGCGCTCGGGTCAAAGAGCTCCGCGCTCGTCGACGCGCCGACACCCTGCCCTCCGGCGACCAGCACCTTGCCGTTCGCGAGAACCACCGCCGCGTGATTCGATCGTGCGACGCGCATTGCTCCCGCACTAGCCCAGGAACCGGTGCCGGCGTCGTACAGCTCGCTGCTCGAAAGCGGTGACGATGCACTACCGCCCGCGACCAACACCTGGCCGCTGGCAAGGAGAGTTGCCGAGTGTGAGATGCGCGCCGCGGAAAGCGCTCCGGTCGGCGTCCAGATGCCCGTGGCGGGGTTGAAGAGGTCGGAGGCGCTGAATACGGTCGTCACGAAGTCGCTTCCGCCGATCATCAGCACGCGACCGTCGGCCAGCGTCAGCGTTCGGTGGAAGCCGCGCGCGGTGGTGACAGCTCCCGTGGCCGTCCACGCGCCAGTGATCGGATTGAAGCGTTCGGAGCCCGGGAACAGAATTGGCGCTCTGAATGTGCCGTCGGCGCCACCACTTACAAGTACAGTGCCGTCAGACAACAGTGCAGCGGAGTGCGCGCTGCGGGCGACGCTCATCGGGCTTGCCGAGGTCCACTGCCCGGTTGCTGGCGAATAGACTTCTGTCGACGCGACAGCGTTCAGGTCGGTCCCAGTACCAGAGCCGCCGGCCACAAGAACGCGCCCATCCGTGAGTCGGACCGCGGCTGCCAGATGACGCGCAACTGCCATGTTACCCGTTGCGCTCCAGGTGCCCGTAGCCGGGTCGTAGAGTTCTGCGCTGCTGAGCCGCGCCGAGGGATCGATGGACAAACCTCCGGCTATGAGCACGCGCCCATCAGCCAGCAGCACCGCGACGTGATTCTCGCGACCCGCGGCGAGACTCCCTGTGCTGCTCCAGGTGCCGGTTGCCGGATCGTAGAGTTCGCACGTTGCCAGCGTGCGGAACGGCGCTCCAGGTGTCTGACCTCCCACCATCAAAACGCTACCGTTCGCGAGCAACGTCAGGGTGTGCAGCGTGCGTCCTGAAAGCAGCACCCCGGTCAGCATCCACACGGGTGCACGCACGGTCATCGACACAACGGCACTCTTTCCTTCGCTGGTGGCGCGGACCTCGACGATTCCAGCCGCGACTGCGGTCACCACGCCTGAGCCAGATACCGTCGCGATGTTCGCGGCCGACGACGTCCAGATGATCGCGCGCCCACTCAATGTGTTACCCTGCGCATCGAGCGCCACCGCACTGAGACGTGCGCTGTCTCCGACGACGAGCGCGATCGACCCCGGCGATGCAATGGTGACGGCTGCAACGGCCGCGGCGGGCGGTGGAGGTGTGACGGACCCATCGCTGCCTCCACCACATGCCGTTCCAAGCGCGGAGAAAGCGAAACACACTATCGTTCGTAGCTGTCGCATGAAGGACCCCCGGTGAACAAGTGCCGACCGCCAGATGGGCGAATACGCCGTGCACAGTAGAGCGGAACTGCGGGGCGCAACCCGACAGATGTCGTTCACACGAGGGCCGGACTGTCGGGCAGCGACTCCACCTGGCCCGCGACAACCACGGTCAGGCGCGCACAGCCAGAGTTCCCGAACACGTATCGTACGTTTCCCGGTCAAGCGCACAGATGAAAATCAGACATGGGCAGCTCATGACGTTTTCCACACTCGAACGCAGAACAGGGAGCGACCGGACTGACCGGGTCGCTCCCTGTTCCACTGCAATCGACCTGGCTTCACGACACGTCAGTTCAGTTCAGCTCACCACACCTCGCAGCACACCACGCCACCTCACCAGCCTTCACTTCACCGTGAACGGCCGCGGCGTGACCCCATCCTTCAACTCCCGCACCATCCGATCGTCCCCCGTCAGCTCCCAGTAGACGAGACTGACCGGAATCATCCCCGCCCCGTTCACCTCGTCGAAGAACCGCTTCATCGTGAACTGATCACCGAGCTGCCGCGCACGTTCGGCCATCGTCTCTTCCATCAGACGACCGCCCGTGACGTAGCTCGCGCCGTAGCCCGGCTGCCGCAGATACAGATGCTGCTCGAATCCAAGCAACGGATCACGACGCATCCAGCCGCGCGGCGTCCAGCTCACATGCATGTCGGCCGCCTGCGCCATCGTCAGTTCGTTCGAATGTGCGTACAGATTGCCCAGTCCACGCGCGGCACGCGCGGCCAGCATCGCCCAGACGATCTCGCGCGAGCGTGGTGACACGTCGTACAACCCAGCCTGCATCATCCATTCTTCCATCGACGTGGCCATACCCTCGGCGCGGCTCATCCAGACGTTGTACAGCAGCGGCGTGCGACGGATCGCGCTCGGATGCGGATGCTCCTTGAAGCGCCCGTTGTCCCACCAGTGCCAGAGATGCGTCCAGAGGGGAATGGGATCGCGGTGGTAGGTCTGCGCGAAGAAGTTGCGTGACTCGGGCGGTGCAAATGGGGCGACCTTCTCGCGCAGCGCCCGCTCCATCCACGGCTCCCAGGTCACCATTCCCTTCTCGCGCACGAACGTCGTGTAGCGTGTGATCGCAGCGTCCTGCAGCGCAGCGTAACCCTCACGCGTTTCGGCGACCGGCATCGGCGGCAGGGCCTTGTTGCGCTGCTCCTCGAGCCGCAACGAGGCATGCGCGCGCGCCAGCTCGCGACGGGTGATCGTCACTTCGTCTTCCCACGTCAGCGGCACCAGCAGCACGTTCTTGAGGAACCAGGTGTACTGCGCCTTGCCGATGCCCGACGGGCCGGTCTTCTTCGGCGCCTCGACCTTGAGCCAGTCGGTGAAGGTGGCGGTGGCGATGGCCGCATCGTCGATCGATTTCACGAGCGCGGCGTCGCCCTTCGCACCAACGAGCTTCTTCAGCTCCAGCAGCGACTCGTGCTGCTCCTCGAAGGTCTTCACCGCACCGACCCAGAGATCTTTGGCATTCCCACGGGCAAGGTTGACGCGGGCCTGACGCAGGAGCGCTGGCATCGTGCGCAGCTTTCCAGCGAGATCCGCAGACTGTTCCGCCGACAACGGCTGAGACGTTTCCAGTCGCGTGCGCGGCCAGACCGGATACTTCCAGAGCCGGATCACGCCGTGGATGGTGGGCCCTTCTTCAGCCGGCGTATCGCTCTCCTCGGTGCGAATCGACGCGTAGTACGCCGGATCGCGTGACCAGGGAGTGAGCACGGTGAGGTTGTACTGCATGCCGTTCAGCTCGGCCCGCACGATATGAAAATCGACCTGTTCCGACACGCGCCAGCCCGTGGTGTCGATGGCACGAAGACGCTGTTGCATGCGGGTCAACGCCGCCAGGCGGCGTGTATTCGTGGCCATCGTGTAATCAGGAATACCGTTGACCCGCGGCGGTTCCTCGAAGGTGCGCCACTCGGCAAAAAACGACTCGAGCTGCGCATAGGTTCGGCTCGGTGCCGGCGCTTGCGCCAGCAGAGCGTTGGGAGCGGCGCCAAGGAGGGCGCAGGCGGCGGCCAGGACGACGGCCTGTGACGGGCGGAGCGAGGGGAGGAGGCGCATGCGCCAGAATGTACGGCCGGAACGCGCGGGCGCGACCATCTTGCCTGCCGGAGAAGGCATCGCTACCCGGCCGGACACCTACTCCTCGAGGACGTTTCGGAAGTACGCGACCAGGTCGATCGACAGCGGCTCGCGGGCGGGCACGGGTTGCCACCGCAGTGCGTCACGCAGGAGTTCGGACTCGGAACTGTCCGGCCGCCATCGGTCGATGACGCGGGCGACGATGTCGACGACCCAGTACTCCGGCACGTGCTGCGCCTGATAGAGTGCCCGCTTCACCGTGCGGTCCCGCCTGGCAGTACGCGGTGAGAGGACCTCGACCGCGAGCAGCAGCGTTGCGACTTGTGACCACGCTGTCAGCCGGACGCCTGCCTGGCGTGGAACGACGAACAGATCTGGCTGGACCAGAGCAGCGTCAGTCAGCACGATATCCGCCGGCGAGGCGAAGGCCTCACCGCCGATCTGCC
>CAYMQV010000126.1:0-13589 GCA_964392395.1 uncultured Gemmatimonadaceae bacterium | reverse complement strand
ACGTCGTCGAAACGCCCGACGCATCATGAAAGCAATTTCTGCTACACTACACTAGCGCTCCGATCTGTTCTCCAGCACCACCGCCGCGTTCCGCTGCAGTCCCCGCAGCTTCGCCCGCTTCATCGGCGACTTCCGGAACGCCGCGCTGAAAGCTTCCTGATCGAGCGCCAGAATGTCGCGCGCCAGCGTCACCGCGTCTTTCTCCGCAACAAACTCCCGCGCCGCAAACGGCGACCCCTCCGCCAGCTCCTGCGAAAACTTCACATTCCACGGACACACCTCCTGGGAGATGTGTCGGTATAACCGTTTTACGGTCGAGATCGGTACGGGTCTCGGAACTGTCCGGCCGACCGCCAGTTCGCCGGTGTCTCATGGCGCTAGCCGGTCCGTCGCGGCCAAACCACGCCTTGCGGTCAGGCCAGAATGAGCGTATCTACACGTATATCCTTTCTGGAAATCCCCCATGACCATCGCGCGCAGTCGGACCTTCCGCAGCGGCAACAGTGAAGCGGTCCGTCTCCCCAAGGACGTGGCCTTCGGGGACGACGTCGAACTCGTCCTCGTCCGCTCCGGCGATGTGATCACCATGTATCCGGCCGGGATGACGATCCCGGCGATGCTTGAGCGCCTTGCGGCGCTGCCGCGTCCGCGTGCGATCGAGTGTCGCGACGACGAGCCGCTGCCCGAACGTACGGGGCTGTAGCGCGTGGCATACCTGCTCGACACGAACGTCGCGATCCACCTGCGCGACGGTGACCCGACGATCAGCGCGAAGGTCGCGGCGCTGGACGATGCGATTCTGCTGTCGATCGTGACGCGCGTCGAACTCGAAGGGGGCGTTCATCGCGATGCCGCAGACGCGCGGACGCGTCGCGCGCGGCTCGATACGCTCCTCAGCGCGATCCCGGTACTCGCCTTCGATGCCGCGGCGGCGGAGGCCTATGCTGCGATTGTCGCCCGCGCCGGGTATTCCCGGCGCAAGCTGCTCGACCGGATGATCGCCGCGCATGCGCTCGTGCACCGGGCGACATTGGTGACCATGAACGCCGACGACTTCCGCGACATCGCGGGCATCCAGATGCTTGTATGGTGATCGAGCATCGGGACAGGGTCCCTGTCCTTAAAATAGGTCAAGGACTCTGACCCCTTGATTGGGTCAAGGACTCTGACCCCTTTATTCGAGGTGGCCGGTCAGCCCGGCGTCGTCCGCCGCCTCAACCACACACTGCTCGGCGTGGACCTGCCGATCGGTGCGCGCGAGCTGCGGCTGTGCTTCGATTCGACGGAGTTCGCGACCGGCACGCTGATCAGCTGGTCGCAATGGCGCCGGCGTGCTTGATGATCATGCTGCCCATCGTGCGGCCACGCACTCACGCGGTGGGCGCCTGAAGAGATCGGGCATGTGAGCCTACCGACCGCTCAACACAATCTCTCCGCTGAACGTACGCACCGACACGCGCGATGCGCCGGCGCCGAGCACCATCGACAGCACGCTGCCCTTGAGCCCCGATCCGCTTGGCGTCGCCGCGCTGAGCGTATTGCGAATGCGACCAGCGTGGGTGAACAGGTCCACGGTGGCATTGCGTT
Organism: uncultured Gemmatimonadaceae bacterium; assembly: GCA_964392395.1. Taxonomy (GTDB): domain Bacteria; phylum Gemmatimonadota; class Gemmatimonadetes; order Gemmatimonadales; family Gemmatimonadaceae; genus JACMLX01. The sequence continues at coordinate 12,002 of CAYMQV010000126.1, read as the reverse complement.
CTGGTCCGAGCTGCAGGCGCACCGGGCCATCGTGCGTATCGATGTCGAGCGACGACGACGCGGGCGCTGGCAAGGCGACCGCCACCAACCCGGATACGGTTTCCACGCGTGCACGATCAGCCGATCCCCGCAGCGTGATCGAGCCGCGCACCGTGGTGGCCGCGACATCGCGCACCACCCCTTCCACGTACACGCGGCCCTCCCCGGACCGGACTCGCAGCCAGCGCAGGCTACCTCGAACTCGCAGATCTCCTTGCATGGACTCGGCGGTGAGATCGCCTCGCATCTCGCGTGCATCTATCGGGCCGCTGATCGAATAGAGATCGACCGTACCAGCGAGCGCGCGCGCGCTGATCGTGCCCGTGGTCCCCTTGAGCCAGAGCTGGGCCCGTCGCGGCAGGCGGATCACGAGGTGCGATGGCTGCGACAGGTCCTGCCGGCCGTCGTACGTCGTCCACCAGTTCGTTGCGAATGGGATCGAAGCCATAGCGGATGCCCCACTGCTGACGATCAATGGTAAGCTCGGCACGCACGTGCACCTCTCCCTCGAAGGATCGCATGATGCGCGCCGTAAAAAGAAGCGGGCGAGTGACGCCGCGCAGCGCCAACTGCCCGCTTGCCAATACGGAGTCCGCGCGCGACGTCGTCCTCGTTCCGGTGAGCGTGAAGATCGCTACCGGATAGCGTTCGGTCCAGAAGAAATCACGACTCTGCAGATGTTCGGTGAGGCGCCGCCGAGGAACTGGGTCGGTGGCCGGAATGTCGGTGACTTCGAGGTTGTGCATGTCGACCGTGAAGCGGCCGCGACAGCCGGTCGGCGTACACGCGTCGAGTTGTGCGGCAAGCAAGCGCACCTTTCCCTCGTGCTTGCCGCGGCCGCGGAACTTGGTGCCCGTCCATTCCACGTGCGATCGCGCGAGATCCACCCGCATCGTGGGTTGCGCTTCCGCCGGCCGCAGCGCGGTCCCGCAGAGCGCCAGTGCCGACAGCCCGAGTCGACCGGGTCGATTCATCGTCGGATCTCGGAAAGCAGCAGAGTGCGCACCACGTGCCACACGCCCTGCGCATCACGCTGCGGCATGACCACACCGCGGTCGTCCCGATCGCGCGCGGAAAGCAACGGATCGTCACTGAACACGGGGTCATCAAGCCAGCCCTCGGCGTCACCCGGGGGCGTCAGCGTGAGGTGAATGTGCGCCGCCGTGCTGCGATCCCGGTAGGGTGCCGGTCGGATGGTTTCGATGCGGTACCGACCGTCGCTGTCCGTGCGCAACCAGCCGCGCAGCGCGCCGTGGCGCAGGCCGTTGCCGGTCTCGCCGCCGCGCCGTGGGTACTCTCCCGTGATGTCCGTCTGATAGGCATACAGCAACACGTCGGCCGCCGGTGTGCGTGCATCCGCCTCGAACACCCGCCCAGTCACGACAAGGCGCTCCCCAGGTTCTTTCGGAGCACCGAGACGCAGGGTGTGGCCAAGTTCCGTTGGTGCCTCCGCCGCACCGCACCACTCGCATACCGGCAGCGCAGGTTGCGACTGGGTGTTCTGCGCACGCGCCTCGGGCCGGCAGGCGACAGTCGCGCACAACAGGAGCCAGAACGAGATGGGGTAGCGCATGTGAGACGACTCCGGCAGACGGTAAGCGAGGTCCTGCGTCGCGTTGGTCTTTCTTGGATGCCGCTCGCGCACAATTTGTGACGAGGCCTCTTGATCGTGAATCGGCGTGCAGGCACGATCACCCCGGCTCGATCGCGCTCCCGGATTTCGTTCCCATGCGGCCGCGTTCTGTTTCATCGCGCCACCTGGTCGTGCTGACACGTCCACTCGTCCTCCCGCTCGGTCGCTTTCCCCCTCGGCCTGGCGGCGCAATCGCTGCCGGGCTGCTCGGCCGAAGGCACCATGGGTCGGGGTCGCGACCGCCCTCGCGCACGCGCTGCCGGTATACACGTGCAACCCGGATGTCTTTACCGGGATCGACGGGTTCGAAGTCGTCGCGGTCCCCGCGCCGCAGCGCTGAGTCACGCCAAGCGACCCCACCGCATTCCGGCTGCCGCGGAGCCCGTCGACGATGAGTTGACGGTACGGCTCGCACGCACTCGCCGTCGGGGCGCGGCTTAGCTCTGGCACCGCCGCCGTCGCCACGCCCGTCACTGAGAAATCCGAAGACACCGAGTCGGTGGACACCACCCCCGTGGTGGCCGGATTTACCAGCGGCCAGTCGGCCACGCGGCCGCCGCCGTCTTCCAGAGCGACCGTCCGAGGCGCTCCAGGCCTTCAATCTGCTGCTGTGTGCCGAAACTGGGTGGAATCCGAGGCGCGCCCGTGCAGTTCGGCAGTCCATTCAGACACAGACACCGGCCGGTACGCCATGATCGGCAGCTGGGAGCTGACGTTCACCAGTCGGTTCAGTGGCGAGTCGGACACGTTTGCCGTACAGTTCGAGGTCGAGCAGGGCGGTCGGATCCTGTACCTGACAAAACTGCAGGCTACCGGGCTCCACTAAAATCTGGGCTCAGTGCCGCAGGTTCTCAGGTAAGCGACGACGGGCGATCGTGGTCGTGATGGACGAGTGCAACGCCGTAGGCACAGTTGAGCTGCTCACCAAATGTTGGCGTTGGACCGGTATCGAAACGTGCAGCCTCCGCCGGAGTTTCAGAAGCATTCCGAGGCTGCGATCTGTGCCTCACACGAGCTAGCGCGGCGCGCGTGGCGCGTCTGGTCATCCGGCTACGGACGGGAGCAACGCGTGTGTGCGCGCGGGCTGCTTCAGCTACGCCACGCGTCGATCACTCTCGTGCGCGGCTGGCGTGGTTCCGACAGCGATCATGGCCGTCACGGGAGTCAGCGCCCGTATCTCTCCACCGCCTCGAAACCCTTCGCGCACCATCGTGCCCCAGCCACGATCGCCGCGGGCAACATTGTAGAACGCCTTCAACCGCCACCACGCAGTCGCCTGCCGATAGCCGACGTTTTCCAGCAGGGCAAAACCGAGCATGCGCCATATGTCGTTGCCGTCAGTGTACCGTCGGAAGGTGAGTTGTTCCAGCAGGACTGCCCAGTAGGACAGCAACGTGCCGAACCCCACCGACACAGCGAGGAACAGCAGCGTGACGGTGGGGTCGAACTCGCCGGTCAGCAGCGACATGATCACCAGAAAGTACCCGAACAGCTCGACGACCGGCGCGATCATTTCGCCGAAGAAAAAGAATGGATAGGTGATCATGCCGATGACACCGTACCTTGGATTGAACAGCATGCTCCGGCGTGTCCACATCGTGGTAATCAGCCCGCGATGCCAGCGCTCGCGCTGACGCCCAAGAACGGACAGAGACGTTGGCACTTCGGTCCACGACACGGGATCGGGGATGAACGTCACGATCGCAGGATCACGGTGCTCCCGCAGCCAGCGATGGAGTCGAACGACGAGATCCATGTCTTCAGTGACATTCCCGTGCTCATAGCCGCCGATCGCCAGCAGGTGTCGTCGACTGAACAGCCCAAAGGCACCCGAAATGATCATGTTGCCGCCGATTCTGTTGAATCCCAGGCGCCCGAACAGAAAGGCGCGCAAGTACTCGACTGTCTGAATTCCTGGAAGCGGTCGACTGTCGACGCGCGGACTACCCACACGACCGAGTGTAACGTCACACCCGTTCGCGACGCGAACCGTCCCGCCCACCGCCGCGATTTCCTTTCCGAGCATGTAGGGGCGCGACAGGCGGATCAGGGCGTCCGGCTCGATCAGCGTATCGGCGTCAACAGCCAGCACGAACGGATGTCGCGCGGCATTGAGCGCCGCGTTCAGCGCATCGGCCTTGCCGGCGTTCTCCTTGTCAATCACCAGCAGTCGCGAGAACCGTGCGGAGCGGTAATAGGCGACGACCTTTGCCGTTGCAAGCCGCACGTCAACCGCTGGCGGCACCTCGTACAATTCGAAATGCGCATGAAGAACGGCCATCGTCGCGTCCCTGGATCCGTCATTCACGACAATCACGTCGTGGCGCGGGTACTCGAGCGTCAGAAAACTGATGACACTCGCAACGATCGTCGCCTCCTCGTTGTACGCGGGGACCATGACTGAAATCGGCGGGAGCGACCGAGAGCCGAGTTCCAGGTTTGTCTGGCGATCGCCTGCGAGGTGCCACTGTTCCGCCAGCTCGATGATCGCCAGCAGCAGCAGTACCGCGTACCCGGTGTTGACCAGCAGCATATACCAGAAGACGGCCTGCTCGCTGGCGTGCAAGACGGCACGGCCAGCCTCGGCGACATCGTATGCCATCATTCAGATCTCCACCAGTTCGCGGACTGCACCACGAGACATTCGCGCCACGAGACGCGCCGTGTCCGATGCAAACCGATCGTCGGATGCGGCCGCGGTCGCGAGCGCACTGCGACCGGCGTCACCGAGGCTCGCCAGAGCCAGTGCAGCGGCAAGTCGAACGCCATGCGCCCGGTCACGCAACCGCGCTGCGAGTGCAGGAACGAGGAGGCTGGCGCGAATCTCGCCGATCGCGCGTGCAGCCTCAGCGCGTACAGCGGCGGAGTCGTCGGCCAGCAGCTTCTCCAACACCGGGTGTGCACGCTCGCTGAAATAGTGTTGACATGCCCGTGCCACCAACGCTCGAATACAACTGTCCGCGTGACTGGCGTGCTCTGCACAGACGATGATTGTTCTCGGGTCAGCCAGCGCGGCCGCGATGCGCAGATATACCTGCAGACGCTTCGAATCCGACTCGTCGCGCACGCGTTCCCGCAGGGCTGGCAGCGCCACGTCCGCGGCATCGTGGAGCGCCTCTGCACTGCGCCGCTGCAGATACTCAGGCATGTCCGGCAGAAGTTCGAGCAGTTGCGCCACGAGCGCGGCGTCGGCCATCCGTCCGAATGTGGCAAGCACTGCCGAGACGACCGCAGTGTGCGGGTCGCGGAGCAGTTGTGCCAGCAAGGGGCGATCGGAGGTCAGTCCACAGATCGCGATCGCCCGCGCCGCCTGTAAGCGCACGGCCCATCGACGAGCGCCGTAGCCGTCGATCAGCTGCTGCATCCAGACCTCGGCTCGTAAAAGCCGGGCCATCGACGCGCGCTCGTTCGGTGTCGCTCGCACGGCGCAGTGCACGGCGATCGATTCCAGCGCAAGCTCCGGCGGCACCACGCGAAACAGCGGCAGCAGTGATTCGATCGACGTTCCCCCTACCGCCCAGGCACGGAGCGGCTCCTCCAGCTGACGCGAGTACTGGCGGCGTTCCCGGTCGGTGCGATCCGATCGGCGCCGATGCGTCAGCACGAGCAGAATCACGAGCAGCATGAACGTAGTCTGCAGGCTTCCGATCAGAATCAGGGCCGCTGTCGATCCCATTGATCAATTGTCCCGCAGCAGCCGTTTCAGGCGTGCCAGCAGCACACGGACACTGATCGGCTTGATGAGGTAGTCACGTGCGCCTGCCTCGAGAGCTCTGAGTTGCTCCCCTTCGGCCGCATGGTTCGAGAGAAAGACGAAGGCAAATGCACCGGGTCGTTCAATCTGCAGCCGCTCATGCAGGGAGTGGCCGTCGATGCCCGCGAGGTCCACATCGGTGACGACCAGTGTTGGCCGCGCGGTTGGTGGCAGGCGACGTAACGCCGCGAGCGCATCACTGCCCGTGTTCAGCGCTCGGCACGAGAAGCCGAGGCCGCGCAGCCCGTATTGCAGCATGTCGGAGAGTATGGCATCCGGTTCGACGATGACGACATCCGGTACCGCTGCGGCAATCTCGCGTTTCCACCGTCGGACCGTGGTCGGCGCATCGGCGGCGAGCGCTTCACGCGCGCAGGAACGGAGATATTGATAATCCTGTGCCCGAGTCTCACCTGTGTCAGCAATCCCCGCGGACCATGATATCAACGCCGGTAGCCGTGCCCACCCTTGCACCTCGCGTTCGGCGTCGGCTGCGGGCGTCGGTGCAAGAATGACCAGGCTGTCGTCATCGTCGTACCCAACGGACGTCGATCCGAACGCGAGGCGCGCGCAGGTCGCGAGTCGACGTGCCTCGGAGGCCCAGTGAGCCGGCTCGGCTACCTCTTCCGGGCGGATGACGATCGCAGTGAGCGAGGGGCCCAGCTTCGACAATTCGGTCCACGCCTCGCCTGCGTCCGCCTGCATGGCTCGGGGCATCCGGAGATTCGTCGCGGCGTGACGCCCCCGCGTAATCCGAAGACGACGCAGTCGGTCAAGCGCGTCGTCCAGTGCTTCACGGTCGCCGTCCGTGGCGCACACGCTCAGCCTGGCGTCCCACGCGACAGCAGCATCCAGTGGAACGTCACCGATCGACACCAGCACCAGCGAAGACGCGTCCGCTGCCCGAATGTCGGCAACAGCCCGTATCGCACGCGCTGGCGTGGTTTCGCAGGCAAGGACCAACACCGGCTGCGCGTCGGTGAGTAGCTCGGTGAGTCCGGCAGGCGTTGTGCATGCGATAGCGCGCAGGCCCGCGTGGGCTGCCAGCTCCTGCGCGGCTTCGACGATCCGTGTCGGCCCCGGCAGAATGACTGCCAGCGCGCCGTTCAATCGCGATGAGGCTGCAGCGCGAAGAGCGAGGGTCACCGTCGCTCGTGGGTCGGAGACGATGTCAGTCGTGGAAATGGCCGCCGCACCACGCAGTGCAGGCATCGTCCAGTCGATCGCCTGCGCCCGAAGATTCAACGCGACAATGGGAATGGCTGCCGTCGTCGCCCCCTCGGCCATCGCCGACAGGTGCCAGATGGGCACGAGCATGGCATGTGGTGCGAGGCGCTGCAACGTTCCGGCGTCGCACGCTGCAACGGCAAGCGTATCGACGTGCACCCGAAGCCCCTCCAGTGACGCCAGAAGTGCCTGTGCCTGTCGCTCCGGCACGCCGACGAGCAGCAGCCGGACAACCGTCACGTCGGTGGCCGACTGCTGCGATGACGCGGGTGAGCCAGCCACGAGTGCGGTCACTGGATCCGGAGGATCTTCAATCCACCGAGACCACTGGCAACGAAGAGTTGCTTCTCACTGCTGGCAATGAAGTTCGCGGAGATCTTCTCGCCGAAATCAAGCGCACCGAGCAGGTCGAACCGTGGTGCGGCACGTGTCACTCCCGGCCTCAGGCTGAGGTAGTCGCTGGTGTAGACGAGGACGCCCGCTTCGCCATTCGCAGTGAAAACCAGACCCGAGCCGTTGGTCGTGACGGCGTTGGTGGTGGAGAGCTCGCGCGGAACCCCTCTGACCTCGGGAGTCGGGATGCCCTCACCATTGATGATTGGTCGTGAGCCCGCGATCCCGAAGACGCGTACGCCGCCGTCACCCGCGCCAAGAAACGCCCAGTTGCCTTCGACCCATGCACTGCCCTTCGACTCAGGAACTGTGGCACCACCCACCACGAAAGGCTTAGCCACGTATTGCGCATTCCCGGCGTCGAACACCATGGCGCCTCCCGGGGTCCCGGTCAGGACGACGACGTACCTCCCCGCGCCGTGCACGGCGCGTGCGTCGCTGTACGTCTCTCGTGCGATCACCGAAAAGTCCCGCTCCGCGAAGACCGTGACGCCACCAACGTTTGGCCCCCCGCTGCCGGATGTGGCCCAGACGAGGCCGTTCTGCACATGCACGCCGGTACCGGCAAAGCTCGGCAGCGCGATGCGTCGGAACGCCGGCTTCGAATCGAAGATGCCGTCGCGCAGTCCGTACACATCCAGCACTGCACGCTCCGTCAGCTCAGGATCGTCGCTGGCACCCACGACATACAGGGCATCGTCGGTTGCCGTGACCGCGTAATACTCGGTGGCAGCAAAGGTCATCCGTGCGATTAACCTGGTATCGCTCGTGGCAGCGACGACTGCGGCGACGGTCGATGTGCTGCCCGTTCCGAGGTCGAACACGTCGATGGCACCTGCGGTGCCTTCCCCGATCATGGCGTACGTCACGTAGACTCTGCCACCAGCCGCAGCGATGTGGGTTGCCTGCAACACCTTCCCATCAACCTCTGGTGGCTCGACTTCGACGTCGAGGACAAGCTGGAGTGCGTTCCCCTGTCGCGCCGCCGGCGTCACGGCCGCCACGGATCGTCTCACGATGCTCGGCGAAATCACTGTTGAGCGAATCAGCGGAATACTGCGATTGGCACCCCGCTTCACGAAGCCCGCGAGAGTGGCCGGATTGGTGATGACGGTACCCGACAGCGGAACCTGGCGCACCGACGGCGGCGCGATCGGCGTCGGCCCGGTGACGGTGCTGTCGCCCGCGCAGGCCGCAAGAACCAGCAGTATCGTCGCCGCGGCCAGCGCGGGGTTCCGGATCGCGCGCATCTTGACGTGGGAGAAGGACATGGCAATTGCAGTGAAGGGGGCAGAAGCAGAAGGGGGGTGGCGTTGATGTGAGCGGTACTGCCACGAAGACAGTCGATGCCGGCGGCGTCGTGTTTTTGCGTTCTATCGGAAGGGCATGCGGAGCCGCACTCCGGTGCTCAGGTATTCGTAGCGGCCGATCGATTGCGTGAACGGTGACGCCATGCGGCCTGCGTCCACCGTTGCGACCAGTTCGACCCGTGGGCTGGGCTTCCACGTCAGCAGCGCGGCCAGCCGCTGTGTGCCCTGCGTTGTGTGGCTGCCTGCGGAGGCATCGATACGCTGCGTACCAAGGGCACCCTCGAGCGTGGTACTGACGCCGCTGTCCTTCCTGCGGCCGAGGGACACCAGTGCTTCAGCAAGTCCGTATCGCCGCGGAGCGAAATAGCCGTCACGTGGTGTGCCGGAGTTGGCGTGGTGCCGTGCTGCAACGCCGAAGACGAGCCACGACGTGACATTGGCGCGCAGCGACGATGCGAGCGCGCGCCGAGTGTTTGGAGTACCCCCATCGTACCGAGTCAGGCCACCGTCTACACTCAGTGTGGAGTGTCGTGTTAGGCGAAATTCTGCCGTGGCGTCGACGGCTGTCGTCGTAAGTCCATTGACGATCAGGAGTGCTGTTTCATCAAATGGCCGATGGGCCGCGGCAAGTCCGATCGTCGCATTCGAGCCATTCCAGACGGCACCGAGTGCGGCGAGCGGGCGCAGACGAACCGGCTGCGTATCCGACGGCGACCGGCGTCCGTCCAGCAGACTCGCACCACCCTCCCCGCGAATCTTGAGCTTCCCTCCAGGCACCGGCCGCCAGAGCATGACCGAACGAATCGTGCGCGAGGTACCGCGTGACGCGAGAAAATCGGCGTCCCGCTGCGAGGCAATCACTGTGGCGCTGCCACGCCAGGCAGCGGACATCCGGGCGGAGACGCTGAAGAAGCGTGACCGGTTGCCATCACTGTCCCACACGCCCAAGCCTGCGGGTTCAGTGGCCATCTCCATGTCGGCGCGAGCCAGCGCCAGAGCATCTGATGCGTCGCGGTCGCACGGCGCAATCGAACGCGCGTGCTGCGCTGCCACCGCTGCGCCACGACTGTCTCCCGCCCATCTCAATGTTTGGCTCAACCCGTTCCACGATTCAGCGTCGCGCGGATCAGACTGCGTCAGCGCAACCCAGCGTTCCGTCGCCTGGCCCAGCTCACCGCGCCATGCCGCCACCGATGCCAGCCCCCGGGCGCCAAGACGCGATAGGCTGCCAGTGTCGCGCGCCAGCGCTGTAAAGGTCGCAGCCGATTCCTCGTATTTCCCGGCCCAGCCGAGCACAGTGGCATAGCCGGCGCGCAGGTCGATGTTGTCAGGGGCACGTTGTAACGCTGCGGCGTAGCGACGCAGTGCCGCATCGTGGTTGCCCGCTCGTGCGAGTGCGTGCGCCGCGCCAAAGAGCGCGTCGACATTACCGTGATCGAGTGCGGCCGCGCTGTCGAACGCCACCACGCTCGCACCGTATCGCCCGGCCCACGAAAGGGTCTGGCCGAGCGCGATGAGTGATGGAACGGCAGGCGCACCATCGAGCAGTGACTGTTTCAGGATGGTGATTGCCGAGCCATACTGTCCACTGCGTGCCAGCATCTGCGCGCGTGATAGCCGATCACCGTCGCCCGCCTCGGCGCTCGCCGCACCTGTGGAACATTGCACCGCTGACTGCGCGGCAGCAGTGGTGGTGAATGCCACCAGTGCCGCGAGATTGCCGGCGATTCTGACGGCGTGTCGATGCTGCGCTGTGATCGTCGTGTGTCGTCGCATCCGAGGAGCGTCGCCGGAGAACCAGCGAGAGCTGGAAGGGAAACCGATGGTTCTCAGTCTCGGCCGTTTGGTCGGAACGCTGTACTTCGATGCGGTTGGCTTCCAACTTCACCCCTGCCCCTTTCGTCCTGGGCCACGCAGTGCCACGTGTATGCGAGCCGTAGAGTGCGGATCAGGCGGCCAGGGAGGATGGAGAGGTCCGTCTCCTCGGGCTGGCGCCCTCGATCGGTGGATCGGCCACGCAGACTGGCGGTGTCGGCTGAAGGGCTGCGGGCGGGCGTCATCGAGGCGCTCGGAACAGAGCGGCCTCGAGTCGCCCCGAATTTCTCACGCACTGCGAGAGCGCCCTCGTCAAGCCGCGCTGTGCTCCGCCGCCGCGCCAGCGCCCGCCACCCACTCCAGAACCATCCCGCAATACCACGCTACCACGCTACCATGCCAGATACGCGATGACGACCGGCCACGACCGACGTCACCACCGATTGTCGCTCGCGATAGTTGCACGACGGTCAGGGTTGGCGGTGACGCAGGGACCGACGGCGCGCGTGTAAGCGGCGGCGCGCCGACCGAGAGTGCCGGCGCTGCGGTGTCAGGATGACGTGCCGGTCGCGGCGTGTTGACGCGCATCACTGCGGTGGTGAGGAAATCCAGCTGCTCCGCCTCCGATGGCGTGGCCGTGCTGCGCGACCGCAGTCGCGTGGCGGCGGTGGTGGCCACGCCGGAAGGGGACGAGTTGCGCATCTACGACCTGCGCAGTGGCCTGAAGCAGGTCTGGCTCCGTGCGCCCGTCATCCGGATGCCGCTGTGGAGCCCGCGCGGCGACCGGATCGTGGTCCGCGTGGAGGATGATGCCGGTGCGGCGCTGGTGATCGGTTCACCCGACGCCTCCGGCGCGCCCGACACGCTGATGCGGCGCGTTGGTGATCGTGACGCCCTCGACGCAATGGAATTCAGCGATGACTCCACCATCATCGCGCGCGGGGTCCAGACGGCGATGGCATTCCGTATCACGCTTTCAGGTAGAACGGTCCGCCTCGACACGTTGATGAACGACGTGTACTACATGACGCGCTCGCCGGACGGCAAACGGCTTGCCTGGCACACGTCGCAGTCCAACCAGCTGTTCACCAGTCTGTATCCCCCGGGCACGCAGCGACAGCAGGTGGCCATCGGCGGTGTGGAACCGATCTGGCTCTCACCCACAAATCTGCTCTTTCGCTCGAGCGTCACCTGGTACACGGCACGCCTCGATCCCATCACGGGCGCGCTCGTCGGTGCGCCGACCCTCTGGGCCCGCGATCCACGCTTCGTGGACACCCCCGGCTGGTCGAACCGCCCGTCGTGGGACGGCGGCATCATCTACCCGCAAGAACCGTTGCAGAGCGCCGTACGATACCTTCGCTTCGTTCCCGACTTCGTCACGCGACTGAAGGCGGCCGTCGACAGCGTGCGCCGGTGACTGGCGCTGCTGCATTCGTGACGGCAACGCTACGTCCGCCGCGCCGCGCCGACGCCATCGGGTCCAATGCATGAGCGAGTCGACACAGCGCCTCACGGTCGCCCTTGCCGACCGGTATCGCATCGACCGCGAACTCGGTGCCGGCGGCATGGCGACCGTGTACCTCGCGCATGACCTCAAACACGAGCGCGATGTCGCCATCAAAGCGCTACATCCCGACCTCGGCGCGGCGCTCGGGGGCGAACGGTTCCTGAGCGAAATCCGCACCACCGCGCGCCTGCAGCATCCGCACATCCTGCCGCTGCTCGACAGCGGTGAGGCGGACGGCCTGTTGTACTACGTGATGCCGCTCGTGACCGGCGAAACGTTGCGCGCACGGTTGGAGCGCGAACGCCAGTTGCCCATCGCCGA
>CAYMQV010000125.1:0-13594 GCA_964392395.1 uncultured Gemmatimonadaceae bacterium | reverse complement strand
GGGCCCGGATCGATCCATGTGGCGCATACGGATCACGAGTTCGTCTCGGCAACGGCAGCGCGTGCACCGTCGGCAGGAGGGCGAGCATTGGCTCGATCGCCGAGACGCCCAGCTGCGGGTATGCGGAGTGGGCTTCGCGCCCACGCGTGCGAACGAGCACGCGCATCGATCCCTTGCACCCAGAAGCCAGGATGCTTTCGGTGGGCTCGCCGTTGATCAAAAAACGACTGGTCGCGGGCAGATGATTCGCCGCACGCGCCCCGTCTGAACCCTTCTCCTCACCAACGACGAAGAGCAGATCAACCCGCTCCTCCCCCTCGGCCGCGAGACGTTCGGCGGCGACCATCATCGCGGCGGCAATCCCCTTGGCATCGCATGAGCCGCGCCCGAAGAGATTGTCTCCGTCGAGACGCGGTGGGATGTAGGGTGGCACCACGTCGAGATGGGTGGACAGTGTCACCCCCCCGCCGCGGCGCGACGCCCAGACATTTCCGCGACCGGCCGAGACTTCCTGGATGTGAACGTTCCAGCCCTTGACGAGCAGCCAACGGCTGACGAAATCAATGGCCGGGCCTTCTCCGCCGGAAGGCGAATGAATGGCGAGGAGTTCGGCAGCGAGTGCGAGGACGTCGGTCATCCGCGCAAAGTAGTCGAGACTGCGACCAGATACCCGGGGTGGGAATCGAACCCACATGACCTTGCGGTCAGGGGATTTTAAGTCCCCCGCGTCTCACCATTTCGCCACCCGGGCCACCGGTCGCTGCGCGCGCACGGGCATCGGGCAACGTAGGGGCGAAGTCGTTGTGATGCAATGTCTTACGGTAACCCACGGGCACCGCGCCACCGGAACCCTCAGCCGCCGCGAGCCTCGGTCGTCCAGCGGCTGAGCGCTTCCGGTCGTACGCGGCAGCGATGGCAATCCTGCAAAAGCCAGCGGCGCCCGCGGATCGAACTGCGCGCGCCCTCTGCAATACTTGAAGCGGGAAACGGGACTCGAACCCGCGACCCCAACCTTGGCAAGGTTGTGCTCTACCAACTGAGCTATTCCCGCACCGCAGAGAGTATAGGCGTATCAGCGAATCACGACAAGCGCTCGTGGCTCACGCATCGCCTGTTGCTGCCGGTCGCGTCAACCAGCAGACGGTGGCCGCGAGCAGTCCGGCCAGAGCGGCGTCTCCGCCATTTGCAATTGCCCGGCCATCGGCGTCCACGAATTCTGCCGCCAGTCCGCCATCCAACGGCGCGCGACGCAGCCACTCCAGCACCGCCACGCTATCGGGGCCGCAGAGCCGCGCCAGCACGGTGGCGAGCGACGTCGTCGGCGTTGCCAGCGCGCGCGCGGCACGCTTGAACACGGCGTCGTCGGCGTCGATCGCGCCGTACATCGGCAACCACAGCAACGATCCGACAGAATCATCTTCACGCGAAGCCGCACCTGCGAGATCGATCGCCGTGCAGAGTGACTTCTTCCCGCCCTCCGTCCGTTCGAAACTGCGCTGCAGTGCAGCGCGCACCGCTTCGCCGTCCGGCACATCGCGCGCGGTGTCTTCATCAAGTGTCCGCCGCAGGATATCGAGTGCCACTGCCGCCACGCCGTTGGCATGCGCCGTGTACGCGAAGGGCGGCACTGCACCGGACGGCGCAATCTCGGTCGAGTACAGCGCAATCTCACCGTGGCGTCGTTCCGCCAGTTCGTCGTTCACCAGGTAGAGTGTGTCCGCCAGCACAGGATCGTCGACGATCTGTTCGTCCTTGGCCTCGGCGGCGTATCGATCCACCGCCAGCACGTAGGCCGCCGCTCCCTCAAGGGAGAATGCCGGCTCGAACATCGTGCCATCGAAGTAGTGGGTGCCGCGCCCTGGTGCGTAGCCATGCAGTTCGCACATGCGCAGCAGCAGTTCCCGCGCCAGGCCAGGATCTGCGAGCTGCACCGCAGGCAAGGTCATCATGAGGGCGTCCCATTCGCGCATGGTCACGCCGGCCGCGTGCCACGGGACGCGGGTCCGCATCAGATAAAAGTGCGCATCGTCGAGCGCGCGGCCGACGGCATAGAAGTACGCGAAGAGCAGATTCTGATTCACCAGCCGATCGAGTGAATCGCTGCCGGTTGATTGCTGCAACGCCGTCAGTGCGTCGCGGGTGGAAGACAACAGCCACTGCCAGCCGCGTCGGCGCATGGCGGCCGAGGTGGCGATGGCGCCGTCGCGTTCTGGCCCTGCCGCCAGATAGAACGCCAGTTCGTCACGCGCACCAGGCGCGATGGTGACGGTGCGCGCGAGACGCGACGCACCCTCGGCATTGGCGCTGACCTCGCCGTCACCGTCGGCCGCCAGGGCGAACGCCGCCAGCCCTGGCGTCACACCCGGGTCGAGCACCACCACGCCATCCGCGACAGCCCCCTGCAACCGCCCCGCGGCCAGGCGCGCCCGACGAACTCGGGGGACCAGCGCACCGCCATTGCCTTCCAGCGCGATGGTCACGGTCCGGGACTTCGTGCCCCGGTTTTCGATCGCGAATGTGTACACCGCGCCGGCCATGTCGGCATCGCGTCCGAACGGGCAGAACACCATTCCGCGAACGAGCAGCGACCCGACCGTGCAGGTGAAGGTTGGCAGCCACCCGAGTGCGCGTTCCCATGCCATGCCGCTGGCACCGAGCGCGACGGGTTCGCCGTCGACCAATAGCGTCGGCCTGAGCAGTGGCGCATCGCTCTCCGTTCCGGTCCCGGCCGCGACGAATTCCAGCGCCGCGCGCGCCCCCCGATGCAGGACGCTCATCCGATGAATCGCCCCGGTGGCGGGATGGATGCACGGGAGAGCCAACCAGTGATTACCGGTCAACTGCCAGGGAATGTCAGGAAGCGGAATGCGGTCCATACGGTGGACGAGAGTAAATTGGGCGCTGTGCGTTCGACGGGCTGGCTGGCCACACCGGTGGCACCTCGTTCGAGCGGATCGATCCCTTGGACCGAACCATTGCCCGAGACAAGTCAACTTATGCGACTGGGTGCACACGTGTGCATGCAGCTGACCGCGATCGTCATCAGCGCGGTCGCGCTGTCGGCGCAGTCGGTCCGCGGTCTCGGCGACGACGCGCTGACCGCGCCGCGCGGTTCGATTCGCATCCAGTTCAGCACGGCGATCAGTGACTTCAGCCAACGCTACAGCAAAGGCTCACCTGGTCGTGCCGACGGATCACTGGAGCCGTTGTTCGCGGACTTCTCAGTCGACACGCTCGGCGTCAGGCAGTTCCCAGGCCTGACGCCGGTCCAGAACGCGATTCGCGCGCTCACAGGCAACTCGGCTTTTACACTCAGTCTCGGTCGGACGGTCCTGACCTCGAGTGTGCGCGTGCAGACGACGCCAATCGCGCTCGAGGCTGGACTCACGAATCGCCTCTCGTTAGGGGTCATGGTCCCGATCGTGTCCGCGCGCCATCAGGTGCAGTTCAACGTGAATCCCGGGACTTCCGGCGGCACGGTGAGCTTCAATCCGGGCAGGGGCGTCGACGCGGCGGCGGCGGCGAGGAATGCCCTGCTCGTCAGCCAGCTGACCACGGCACGCACACAGCTTGCCTCGCTGCTCGCGGCATGCGTGGCGAATCCAGCCTCGAGTGCAACCTGTCCGGCCGTGATCGCGAATGGCGCGGCACTCACGACGAATGCACAGTCCTTCACTGACGGGATCATTGCAGTGTATGGTACTCGACGCACAGATGGGTCGCTGTTTGTGCCGATTGCCGGCAGCGCCGCGGACTCAGCGATCGTGAACCGTGTCACGGCGCTCCGCACACAGTTCCAGCAGTATGGCATCACGGCGTTGGCGGCAACAACGACGGGTCCGGCCAGCCCAAGTGCCGCCATCACGCCGGATGGACTCCAGAGTGTCATTCAGGATTCGCTGCCCGGCCTCCTCGCAGCGCGACTCGGCACAATCACCAGACAAGGCCTCGGCGACATCGAGGTGGCGGTGAAGCTGCGACTGTTCGACTCGTTCGGTGCGCGCAGTGACACCATGCGCTTCCTTCCTCGTGGCCTCAACATCCGGCAAAGCTTCGCCGGTGCATACCGCTTCGGTACTGGCACGATCGATCAGGCAGACGACTTTCTGGATGTCGGCACTGGCGACGGACAGAACGACATCGAAGTGCGATCGTTCACCGACGTCGTGTACGGCCGGAAGTTCTTCGCTTCCGTCATCGCCCGCTACACCGTTCAGCTCGCGGATCAACAGCTGCGCAGGATCACCGATCGACCAGATGAAGTGTTCGCGCCGTCGTATCGGGAACGGCTGGTCTCGCGAGATCTTGGTGATCAGCTCGAGCTCGAATTCACCCCGCGCTGGATTCTGAGCGACTTCTTCTCCGTCGGTGCGCAGTATTTGATTCGGCGCAAAGCGGAGGACACCTTTACCGGGACGTTCACTGTCCCGCCGACCGAGTCGGGACTTGCCGCGCCGCTGTCGCTCGACGCCAGCACACTGCGCCTCGAAACCGCAGTCACAGAGCAGCGCGTCGGCTTTGGGCTCACCTTTTCGAGTCTGGCATCCCACTCGCGCGGCAAGGCATCGCTGCCGATCGAGGTGCAGTACTTCAATTCGCGAACGATCTCAGGGAGCGGCGGTGCCGTGCCGCGACTTTCAATCCATCAGCTGCAAGTCCGACTGTATCCGAGACGCTGAGGCGCGGACGCCCTTCAGCGACGTCTCGAGGTACGGACAGTTGGCGGCGGAGCGGATGGAGCGTTACCCCGAAGGAGCTCTTCGGCGTGCGCGACGCCAACCGTGCTCGTCGGATCGCCGCCGAGCATGCGCGCGACTTCCAGCGCGCGTTCGTCACCCGTCAAAACGCGAACATCGGCCGATGTGACGCCGTCGGCGGTTCCCTTCTCAACCACGATGTGGTGGTGCGCACGGGCCGCCAGCTGCGGCAGATGTGTGATCGCAAGCACCTGGTGCCGAGCCGCGAGCTGCCGGAGCGCATCACCTACCTGTTGACCGACGCGACCACCGATGCCGGCATCGATCTCGTCGAAGACGAGCGTCGGGACACTCCCGTGGGCGGCCTGGGTGCTTGCCAGCGCAAGCATGACGCGTGAGAGCTCACCGCCGCTCGCGACACGCGCCAGCGGTCTGGCATCGTGCCCAGCGTTCAACGCGACCCGGAATTCGACGTCCTCATTCCCCGACGCTCCCGGCTCATCCCGCGGCGGCAGCGCGACCAGAAAGCGACCCTCCGGCAATCCCAGCGCGGTAAGCTGCGACGACACCGTCTCTGCCAGCCGTGCCGCATTCAGCCGCCGCAGTCGTGTGAGCTCTGACGCGGCGGCACCGAACGCCGCCTGAGCCGACTGCAGCTCCTCGTGCAGTCGCCGAAGGTCGCTCTCCGCCTCATCCACCAGACGCAACGCGTCGCGCGCGGCGGCGGCTTCCGCCAGCACCTCATTCAGCGTCGGCCCGTACTTCTTCAGCAGGCGAAAGACCACGTCACGTCGCCGCTGCGCCTCTGCCATCCGTTCCGGATCCAACTCGACCCCAGCTGCGTAGGTCGCCGCGTCACGCGACAGTTCATCGAGCGCATAGGCGGCTTCGTCAGCCAGTTGTGCGAGCCGATCCGCGCCACCATCGATGCGGCGCAATTGCGCCAGCAGACGTTGCACCGTCCCGACCTGCTGCACGAGACCGCTCGTGTCGTCCTCGCTGCCATCGAGGCGCCGAACCACCTGCTCGGCAAGCGCACGGAGTTCATCCGCGTGCTCGAGTCGCTGCAGTTCCTCCTGCAGGCGATCATCCTCGCCAGCGGCGAGCTGAGCGCCCTCGATCTCGTCTGCGACGTGGCGAAGAAAATCAGCGCGTGACTCTGCCTCGCGCTGTCGGGCACGACGCTCGGTGATGGCCGCGCGCGCCGCCAGCACGTCGGCGTACCGCACCGAGACGTCCCGCGCGAGTGGCACCGCGCCCGCCGCCACATCGAGCCATCGACGCTGCGAAGCCCCATCCAGCAGTGTGTGGGCCTCGTGCTGCCCGTGCACGGTCACGAGCATGCGCCCGATTTCACCGAGGATGGTCGCGGTCACCGGCGTCCCATTGATCCAGGCGCGCGCCCGACCCGGCGCGATCTCACGCTTCAGCACCAGCGTACCGTGTTCATGCTCGAGACCGCGATCGTCAAGCGCGTCGAGCACGTCCCTGCGGTCGGAAACATCGAACACGCCTTCCACCGTCGCGCGATCGGCACCGGTGCGCACCAGGTCCGCACTCGCTCGATCGCCAAGGAGCACGGTCAATGCGCCCACGACAATTGATTTACCCGCACCCGTCTCGCCACTGAGCACATTGAATGCAGGTGCCAGGGGCAGCGTCACTTGCCGAATGATTGCCAGGTCGCGGATTCGCAGTTCGATCAGCATGTGAACGGCTAGTCGCGATCCGCGAGACCGCCCCAGCCGAGCTTCTCGCGGAGTTTCGCGAAGAAACCATCCTCGCCGGCGTCCAGCCGGGCCACCAGAATGGGATCCGGGGAACGCCGGACATGCAGCGTCTCGCCGACACCGAACGTTGCGCCGACCTGCCCATCGACCGTGATCAGCAGTTCGGTGGCTTCGCGCATCACTTCAAGCGTCAGCAGCGCAGTTGGCGGCAACACCAGCGGCCGCATCGCGAGCGTGTGCGGTGACACTGGTGTAAGCAGGATGGATTCGACCGTGGGCACGATCACCGGCCCGCCGGCGGAGAGCGAGTACGCGGTCGATCCTGTCGGCGTCGCGGCAATCACACCATCGGCCGAGTACCGCGCGACTTCTCTCCCATCGACCGTCGCGCGCAACTGAATGACGCGCGCAAACCCGCCCTTATGCAGCACCACATCGTTCACGGCGCGCGAGCGGTACTGTTCCCGACCGCTCGCGTCCGTGACGTAGGCGTCGAGCACCATGCGCGGTTCAACGGGATAGTCTCCCTTCGCAATTACATGCAGACTCTGCGCAAGGTGATCCCGCGTCCCGGATGTCAGGAAACCAAGCCGGCCGAGATTGAGCCCGGCGATCGGGGTCTGCCGCCCACACAGAAAGCGAGCACCCCGCAAGAACGTACCGTCTCCACCCAACGTCAGCAGCACGTCGAGCGGGCCTTCCTCCGTGAGCGGGTTAGCATCGCGCGCATCATCGAGCAACCCCCGCTCGACGAACAACGACACGCCGAGCTGCGGCGCGAGGCGCTGCAACTCGGCGAGTACGTCCTGCAGTCCGTCGTAGCCGCGGTGTCCGAGGACGCCGAGTCTGATGGTCACCCTGCCAGCGCTTCGGTTTCGTGCAGGGCTCGCACCTTGTCCGCAATTCCCGCCGCGTCGAGGCCGCACATCGCCATCTGCCGTTGCCGCGATGCAGCATAGATGAACTGATCAGGAATACCATGCGCGGTCACGCGAACGGCCGGATCGATCTTCGAGACGACCTGCGCCATGTAGGCACCGAACCCGTTGACGACCGTGCCTTCCTCGACCACCAGCAGCTGCTTGTGATCGGCCAGCAATGCCGCCAGCGTCAGTGAGTCGTACGGCTTCAGGTAGCGACAATTCACCACCGTCACGTTCAACCCTTCGGCCGCCAGCGCGTCAGCGGCAAGCATCGCCTGCCGGACCATCGTGCCGACCGCAAGGATCGCGAACTCGGCACCCGGGCGCAGCACTTCCCAGGTGCCATGCGGCACCGCCGGAATCTCCGCCATCGGTGGCGCCGTGTCCGGCGACGCATCGCGCGGATACCGCAGCGAGAATGGCCCCGCATTCTGCTCCACGCCGGTACGCAGCAATCCCAGCATTTCGGTCGAGTCCTTGGGCGCGGTGACTGTCATGTACGGAACGGTCAGCATGTAGGCGATGTCGTACAGCCCCATGTGCGTTTCACCGTCTTCGCCCACGAAGCCAGCCCGATCCATGGCGAACACCACCGGCAGATGCTGAATCGCGCAGTCATGAATGACATTGTCGTATGCGCGCTGCAGGAAGGTCGAATAGATGGCCACCACCGGCTTGATGCCACGTGTCGCCAACCCCGCCGCAAACGTGACCGCGTGGCCCTCAGCAATCCCAACGTCGAACGTGCGGCCTGGATGCGCCTTGGCGACGGTGCCGATGCCGGTTCCGCTGGGCATGGCAGCCGTAATTGCCGCCACTTCCGGCTTCTCCTTCATCAGATCGGCGAGCCCCTGTCCGAAGACAGCCGTGTACGCCGGATTCGCCGTCGACGTCTTGAGCTGCTTCCCCGTCGCCGGATCGTGGCCAGGGGGCAGCGCGTGCCACTTCTCGGTGTGCTCGCCCGCCGGAAATCCCTTGCCCTTCTGCGTGATGACATGCACGAGGCGCGGTGTCTTCAGGTCTCGCACCGCCGCCAGCGTATCCATCAGCGCATCGATGTCGTGTCCGTCGATCGGCCCGAAGTACCTGAAGCCAAGCTCCTCAAACAATACCCCGGGGGTGAGGAACGTCTTCACGCTCTCTTCCCACTTCCGAACCAGTGACCCGATCGGCCCAGGGGCAGAATCGACGAGATCGCCGACCGCGCTCCGCACGCGATTGTACAGCGGATTGCGCTGCACGCTGACGAGATACTTGTGCATCGCGCCGACATTCGGCGCGATCGACATCTCGTTGTCGTTGAGGATGATGATGATGTCGCGATCGGAGCTGCCAGCGTTGTTGAGCCCTTCATAGGCAAGGCCGCAGGAGAGTGCGCCATCGCCAAGGATGGCCGCCACCTTGAAATGTTCGCCTTGCAGATCGCGCCCGACCGCCATGCCGAACGCCGCCGAAACGGCGGTCGCCGCATGCCCAGCACCAAAGGTGTCGTACGCGCTCTCACTTCGCTTCAGGAAACCGGAAAGGCCGTCCTCCTGGCGCAACGTATCGAATCGCGGGCCACGGCCCGTCAGCAGCTTGTGCGGATACCCCTGGTGCCCCACATCCCAGACCAACTGATCTTTCGGCGTGTCGAGCACCGCATGCAGCGCAACGGTCAGCTCCACCACGCCGAGGCCAGCACCAATGTGGCCGCCGGTCCGGGAGCAGTTATCGATCAGAAACGCCCGCATGTCGGCGGACAACGCCCGCAGTTCGTCGCGCGACAACCCTTTCAGGTCGGCGGGCGACTTCACTCGGTCGAGGATGGACATGACACAACTCCGAAGATGGTGTTCACCGCAGACGCCTGACCTGTCGGTCCGCGTTGCGTTCCCGTGACAAACGTACAAGCGCTACGACTGCCGGGTGACGAAAAACCGTGCGAGGTGTTCGAGCTGCGGCGTGAGCATTCCTGCAGCCTGCAGGGCAGCGCAGCCTTCTTCGACCAATGCTTCCGCCCTGGAAACCGCTCCCGCAATGCCGAGCAGCGCCGGGTACGTCGATTTTGCCAGAGCGATGTCCCGCCCCGCCGTTTTGCCCAGCTGATCCGTCGTCGCCGTGACGTCCAACACGTCGTCGGCGATCTGAAAGGCGAGGCCGATGGCATCGCCGTACTGCGTGAATGCCGCCATCTGTTCCGGCGATGCTGCAGCAGCCAAACCACCGAGCCGAACCGACGAGGTGATCAGCGCCCCGGTCTTGAGCCGATGAATCCGCTCAAGGTCGGCGAGTGCGAGCGGACGTCCCTCGCCCTCCAGATCGAGAAGTTGCCCGCCGATCATTCCGGCGCCACCCGCGGCGCCCATCAGTTCCCGGACGACTGCGACGACGGCGTCTTCACCGAGGCCGAGGCCGCGCGCGGCCGCCGCGGCGGTGCGGGCGGCGAGTGGGACCATCGCCAGGCCTGCGGCGGTCGCCACCGGCACACCGAACACGATGTGCGTCGTCGGTCGGCCCCGGCGCATGTCATCGTCGTCCATGCACGGCAGATCGTCATGGACCAGCGAGTAGGCGTGGACGACCTCGACGGCCGCTGCCAGCGCGCTCACATCGCCCGAGCCCCCCGCTGCGACATAGGCGGCGTTGACCAGCACCGCCCGCAGGCGCTTGCCCTCACCAAGCAGGCTGTAACGGATCGCGGCGCCCACCTCACCCGGGGCGTCGACCAGATACGCATCGCAAAAACCCGTCAGGGCGGCGGCAACAGCGGCACGCTCAGCCCGAAAGGTCAGGTCGGGGACTTCAGTTTCGCTGGTCAGCAACCGTCAGACTCCCATCGATGGATTCGACCAATTGCTGCACCCGCGTATCAGCATCCGACAAGGCGGCCGTTGCTTCGCGCAAACGGGCCACCCCCTCCTCGAACAGGGCAAGCGCCTGCGCGAGCGGCAGCCGATCTCCCTCGAGCTCGCTGACGATCATCTGCAGACGCTGCACCGACGCTTCATACGTCATTCGCCTCCTCCTCCCGCAATGCTGTCACGGCATCCAGTGGCGCGCCAGAGCGACGCGCGGTCGTTGTGGCCCGCACGGCGCCATCGGCCAGCAGCACGTCGAATGCGGCGCCCGGCGAAAAATCCCTCACGCTGGCCATCGCCAGCCCATCCAGCGAGCGCGCCACGGAATACCCTCGACCAAGCGTGGCCAGTGGGCTGAGTGCATCGAGCCGTCCCGCGAGTGTTGCAAGAGCCGCGCTCCGCGGCGCAAGATCCGCCACCGGGAATGTCGTCAGGCCTGAACGGAGGCCGTCGAGCACGGCGTGTTTCCGGACGAGCGCGCGTCGTGAGTGCATGGCCATTGCCTGACCGAAGGCCCGCAGACGCGCCCGTTCGAGCGCGGCCAGTCCACGGGCCCCCGACGCGAACCGACCGCCGACGCCCGCAACGACCTGACGACGACGCTGCAGTGCGCGCAGCGTGGCCGACGTGAGCCGACCGCGCAAGGACAGCACGTCACGGACCAGCGCGTCGCGATCCGGCACGGCCGCTTCCGCCGCCGCAGACGGCGTCGGCGCGCGGAAATCAGCGACCAGGTCCACCACCGAAACGTCAACTTCGTGGCCAACCGCCGAAATCACCGGCACGCGGCAGGCCGCGACTGCTCGGGCCACGCGCTCGTCGTTGAATGCCCAGAGATCCTCGCGCGCGCCACCGCCGCGACCGATGATGACAACATCTGCACCGCCCCATCGATCGATCATCGCCATCGCACGGACCAATTCATCCGCGGTACCATCACCTTGCACTTTCGCCGCCACCAGCACCAGTTGCACGCCCGCGAATCGCCGCGCGGCGACGGCGCGGATATCCTGCAGCGCAGCACCGTCAGGACTGGTGACCACCGCCACCACCTTCGGCAAGCGCGGCAAGGCGCGCTTGCGCCCTTCCTCCAGCAAGCCGTCGTTTCGCAAACGTGTCAGTGTCTCTTCCAGTGCCTTGCGCCACAGGCCGTCGCCTTCCGCGCCGAGTCGTGTCACACGCAACTGCAGATCGCCGCCGGTGGTGTACACCGTCATCTGACCGAACGCAGTCACGAGCATGCCATCGGACGGCCGCGTCGGCGCCCGCTGCACATCGCCGCGCCACATCACGCATCGCACACGCGCCTCGGCGTCGCGCAGCGAGAAGTACCAGTGGCCGTTGCGATGTGCCTTGAAGTCGCTGATCTCGCCACGCACCCAGAGCGGAGAGAACGCCCCCTCGATCACGTCTTTGGCAGCACGCGTCAGGGTCGCGATCGCCAGCGCAGTCTCAGGTGATTCACCTGGATAGGCCGCCGGCGACGGCTCGGCAAAAAGGTCGCCCCAAGCGTCCGTCACGCGGCCGGCACCCGTGACGCTGCAACGAGAGTGCTCCTCAGCAACATGGCGATCGTGAGCGGGCCCACCCCGCCTGGCACAGGCGTTATCCGGCCGGCCACCTCGCGCACAGCGGCGAAGTCCACATCGCCCGCCAGGATGTAGCCATTCTTCGCTCGTGGTTCGTCAACGCGATTGATCCCGACGTCAATGACCGTCGCACCGGGCTTCACCATGTCGGACGTCACGAACTTCGGTCGACCGATCGCGGCGATCAGGATGTCGGCACGACGTGTGTGCTGCGCCAGATTCCGGGTGCGACTGTGGCAGATCGTCACGGTTGCATCGACGCCCGGCTGGACCAGCAGGCTGGCCATCGGCTTGCCGACGATGTTCGAGCGTCCCAGGATCACGACCTCGGCGCCGGCGGTCGGCACCTGATAGCGGCGCAGGAGCTCCATCACGCCGGCCGGTGTACACGGTGCGAACCCGTCGCGTTCTCCAATGATCAGTTTCCCGGCGTTGATCGGATGGAAGCCGTCGACATCCTTGGCGGGATCGATCCGTCGGATGACCTCGTCCGCGTTGCAATGCGCTGGCAACGGCATCTGTACCAGCATGCCGTGAATCGCCGGATCCGTGTTCAGCTGATCAACGACCGCAAGTAACTCGGCCTGCGTCGTACTGGCGGCCAGACGGATCGTGACCGAGTGCATCCCGGCCTCTTCGCAGGCGCGTCCCTTGTTGCGAACGTAGACCGTGCTCGCCGGATCCTCGCCAACCAGCACCACGGCCAGACCGGGAACGACGCCACGCGCCCGTTGCACCCGGACCGCCTCAGCCACCTCGTCACGGATGACGCGTGCGGCCGCAATGCCGTCGAGCAACTCAGCGGGCATAGTCCACCGTTCGGGTCTCGCGGATGGCAACGACGCGAATCTGACCCGGATACTGCAGCTCAGCCTCGATCCGGCGCGCGATCTCTTCCGTCAGCGTCTGCATGCGGACATCGTCGATCTGATCGGGTGTGACGATCACGCGCACTTCGCGACCCGCCTGAATGGCAAACACGCGCTCGACGCCGCGATAACTCGATGCGATCTTCTCGATGCCTTCCAGTCGCTTGACATACGTCTCAAACGCTTCCCGGCGCGCACCAGGGCGCGAACCACTGATCGCGTCGGCCGCCTGCACGAGGACGCTCATCTCCGTCTCGTGCGGCACATCGTCGTGATGCGCCGCAATGGCGTTCACCACCATCGGGTTCTCGCCATACCGCGTTGCGACTTCAACGCCGAGCTGCACGTGCGTGCCTTCGTGCTCGTGCGTCAACACCTTGCCGATGTCGTGCAGCAGTGCGGCGCGCTTCGTCATCGTCACGTCGAGACCGAGCTCAGCGGCCATGATGCCGGCCAGCCAGGCGACTTCGACCGAGTGCGACAGGATGTTCTGTCCGTAGCTCGTCCGCCACTTCATCCGGCCGATGAGCTTGATGATTTCCGGGTGCAGCCCCGCAACCCCTGCTTCGTAGGCCGCCGTCTCGCCCGTCTCGACGATGGCCACTTCCACTTCCTTTCTCGACTTGGCCACGACCTCCTCAATCCGCCCAGGATGGATCCGGCCATCGGCCACCAGCTTTTCAAGGGCCAATCGACCAACCTCTCTCCGCACGGGATCGAAGCAGCTGACGACGACCGTGTCGGGCGTGTCATCGATGATGACATCCACACCGGTCGCCAGTTCGAACGCGCGGATGTTGCGCCCTTCGCGGCCGATGATCCGCCCCTTCATTTCATCGTTGGGCAACGACACCGCCGAGACGGTGGTCTCCGCGGTATGCTCGGCCGCGATCCGCTGGATGGCGAGCGCGACAATTTTCTTTGCTTCTCGATCGGCATTCCGGCG
>CAYMQV010000124.1:0-13628 GCA_964392395.1 uncultured Gemmatimonadaceae bacterium | reverse complement strand
CGTCCGGTCAGCTCTAGCGACGATCCCGTGATGTCTACGGGATCCGGTCCTGCATCTACCTCACATCAATTGCATGGAACATGCCTGTCGCGCCGCGGTTCTGGCGCTGTAACGATTTAGTCGCCTCGATTGGCGTACGCATGCTTTCCCCTCCGCCGCAATGCTCCCAACGTGGAGCTCGTTACAACTGTCGCACTCTCGAACGGTTACGCAGCTTGAGCAAGGGAACTCAACGGTAAAGTTGACACCCTGCATCGAGTTACTCGATGCAGGGTGTCAACTCGCTGATTCGCCGATCCGGACCAGGGAAGTCCGAAGCCGATATTCGTCTGTCCTACCGCCTCACGGCAACCGCATCGCCACCAACGACGTACTCCCCCCCGCTCCCGTCGCAAACACCACGTACTGCTTGCCCTTGTGCAGGAACGTCATCGGGACCGCCGTCGTGCGCGACGGAATCTCCACCGCGCCGACCTGCCGCCCTGTCGCCTTGTCCACCGCGAACAGTTGTGGCTTGGCGTTCGGCACACCGCCGCCGCGCCCGGTGCCGTAGATCACGAGGGTCTTCGTCACCATCAGCTGCGCCTGTCCGCCAGCCGCGCGCGGTGGCAGCGTGACGCTGGCAAACAACGGATCCGTGCTCTTCACCGGCACAAACCCTCCGTTCGGAATCCACCACTTCTTGTCGCCGGCGTTCATGTCGTAGGCGGTGATGCCACCAAGCTCCTTCGGCTTGAGGATCGAGACGCCGCCGAGGACTGAGGCGTTGGAGCGACCCTCGAAGCCGCCGCCACGCGCGGCAGGTGTCACGTAGCCGGCCGGCGGTGTGAGCGCGCCGATCAACCCGCAGTTGTCGCGCGGTGAGCTGTAGCGGAATTCACTGCACGGATCCTTCTGCAGCCCGATCGTGGACAGACCGCTCAGCGAAGCGACGTAGATCATGCCCGTCTCGGGATCAACCGCGGCGCCACCATCGATGTTCACCCCGCCTGATGCGCCAGGCGCGTACCACGAGCATCGCAGCCCGCTCCTGCTCGTGCCGTCGGCGGTGACTGCCGGAATGAAATACGAACCCATGCGACACTTCTTCGCCATCGCCAGCGCCGAGTCCCGGATCGCCGGTGTGTAGTCGATGATGTCGCTTTCGACCAGGCCCTGTTGTGAATACGGCGCTGGCCGGCTGGGAATCGGTTGCGTGGGTGACGTCTTCTCATCGGGGATGTCGCTCTGCAGTACCGGCGTCTCGACGATCGGCCAGATCGGTTCTCCCGTGGCGCGATCGAATGTGTAGAGCCAGCCCTGCTTGGTGCTTTGCGTGATCGCCTTGCGACGCGTGCCGTTGACCGTGATGTCGATCAGGTTCGGCGACATCGGCGTGTCGTAGTCCCAGATGTCGTGATGCACCATCTGGAAGTGCCACTTCCGCTTGCCGGTGCGCGCGTCGAGTGCGACCAGCGAGTTGCCGAACAGGTTGTTGCCCGGGCGATGACCGCCGTACTCGTCCATCAGTGGCATACCAACGGGGATGTACACCATGCCGAGCTCCGGATCGGCGGAGTACGTCGCCCATGCGTCGTTCTTGCCAACGCCTTCGGTGCCGATCTTCGAACCACGCTCCCACGATTCGGCGCCGAACTCGCCGGGCTGTGGCACGAGATTGAACTTCCATATCTGCCGGCCGGTGCGCACATCGAAGCCGCGTACGAAGCCGGGAATGTTGCGCAGACGGATCGGGTAGTAGCCGTGAATCGACGAGTTGCCGACGACGATCATGTCGTTGACCATGATGGCCGGTGAACTGGCGGCGATCTGTCCGTTGACGGGATCGATGCCAACGGTGCCGTCGGCGCCGACCTTCTTCACCGCATCCCACGTTTCACCGGGCTTCGCCTTTCGTGCCGGTGCGGCGTCGGAGATGACCAGCGAACCCGAGTCGTCGACGGCCAGCGGCACCATCGGGAATCCCAGCCCCTCCTGCAGATCCACCACGCCGTTGGTGCCGAAGCGAGGGTCGGGACGCCCGGTCTTCGCATCGAGTGACACCATGTGATAACCCGGCGTGACGACGATCACCCGCTCCTCGCGGCCGTCAGTCCAGTATGTCGGGCCACGACCGGCGAACTGCCGCGGAGCCTTCTGCCAGCGGATCCCCTCCTCGAGACGATACATCCAGAGTGTTTCACCCGTCTCCGGATCGATCGCCATCACCGAGCGGCGCGTCGTTGCGACCGTGAACAGGCGTCCGTTCGCGTACAGCGGTGTGGTGCGATAGTACTCATCCGGCCCGAACGTGCCGGCGTTCCACTGCCATGCCATCTGCAGCGTATTGAAGTTCGACGCATTGATCTGGTCGAGGGGCGAGTAGCGAGTGCTGAACGCGTCGCTGCCCCAGTAGCGCCACTCACCGGGCGCGTTGCCGCGCACCAGGCCGGTCATTACGGGGGCGGTGCCGCCAGGCGCGCTGATGGGCCGCGGCTGCGGCACGCTCTTCGCGCGCGCAGCCTGCGCGTGCAGCGGTGCAGAGAAGGTCAGCGCGAGTGTCGCCGCAGCAGCGGCGACTGGAACGGCGACGGCGAAGATACGGCTCTTCATCGACGGGGACTCTGGGTGGAGGGATCAGCGCGAACGGAGTCGAGACGGATTCGGTGCAACGCGGCCGAGTCAGCGGCCAGTGACTCGGCACCGGCGGGCATTCCATTCATGCGCAACAGATACGCGAGGGCGAGCGCATACTCGTCATCACTCATGGAACCGGGTTCGTTCTTCGGCATCTCACGACGCAGGTAGCCGAACAGCTCGTCCAGCGGCCGACCGAACCACTTGGCCCGGAATGGCCCGCCGGTGTGCACGGTCGGGGTGTGGCAGCTGCGACAAAAGGCGGCGAAGACGTCGGCACCCTTCGTGGCCTGCGCTGCGGTGTAGACACCGTCCATCGTCGTGCGCACTGTGTCCACGGCCGCAGGGGGCGCGGTCGGCGTTGCCGGCCGAGGCGACGCTGGCACAGCGCTCAGTTCAGCGTACGCAAAAACGACCAGCGCGATCGGAGCGACGAAGCGGACGGCAGCGGACACGTGGCAGGGAGCGGAGTTCGGTGAGCGGGACGCGGTCGGTCAGGTCAGGACCGACGCGGGATGCGGAGAATCTGCCGCATTGCGAGCGCAACAGCCAATGCAACGGCGCCCAGCAGCACGACCCGCATGGCGACGAGGGCAAGACTGGCATCGAGGGCGGGCCAGGCCAGGCTGCCACGATGCTCGGCCAGCGCTGCGGCACGATCGGTCATCCAGTGCCACGCGGTATGTGCTACCAGGACCGACCCGGCGATGGTGATCAACCGCTCGCGGCCGGCGCCGGCATACCTCCGCGCCAGCCAGAGCAGGGGCAGGGCGACCAGGAGCACGACCAGCTGGCCGATCTCGACACCGACATTGAATGCCGCCAGCGCGCTGAGAAGATTGCCGCCGGCGAACTGCAGGGTCTCGCCGAGCGCAAACGAGAACCCGAAACCGTGAATGAGACCGAAGCCGAACGCGATCGGCCAGCGCGCAGCCAGCCGCTCTTCGGGCAGTACGATGTTTTCGATGGTGAGCCAGACGATCGACGCCGCGATCAGCGTCTCCACCAGCGGCGGGAACCAGAGTGCGGTCGGCGCGAACCCGAGCGCGGCGCCGCCGAGCGTCAGTGAATGGGCGAGCGTGAATGCGGTCACGATCGTCACGAGCGATTGCCATTTCCGCAGCGGCAGCACCAGGCAGAACACGAAGAGCAGGTGATCGATCCCGCCGAGGATGTGACGGAACCCGACCGTCAGGAACTGCGCCGAGGTCTGGTACCAGCGCGGGTCCAGCGCGACGGACGCAGGGTTGCCCGTATACGTGAGTGTCCGCTCGCTCCCGTCGCCGGCAACGATGCGCAGAACGCTGCTGGTCCGGATGCCGAGGTGGGCGAAGTCCGGATGGAGCACCAGCTGCGCGTCGGTGACAGGGAGCGCGTACTCCAGAGCGACGTCGAACAGCGTCTGTTGCCACTGGATTCGCACCGAGTCGAGCGGCGGTCGTCGGAAGCTCGTGCGCGCACCCTCGAAGCCGTCGAATGCGCGATCATTGGGCAGCGCGACGCGCATTCCCGTGATGCGCGGCGCATCGAGTGCCCGGCCGTCGGCCGTGATCGAGATACTGTTGCTGATCCAGAGCTGCGCGGCCTCGGGCAGGAGCGCGCGGACACGCACCAGATCGAGCGATCCATCGTCGCGCAGCGGAAAGTCGACATCGCGCATCGCTTCGAGCGGCACGCGGACGAGGAGCCGCAGGATGCGGCCATCGTGTTGCACGAACGCGCGCACCGCCACACGTTCAGGAATCTCGTGCGCGGCCGCTCGACTGGCCGTCATCGCCAACCAGAGCGCAGCAGCCAGGAACCGGGTGGCGTACTGCCACCCGTTCTTCTGGCGCTGTCGGCTGCGCGTCGAGCGTCTCTGGTGCATCACGGTGGCGAGATATAGCATTGGCCGCAGTTTCGCACGGGACCGAACCTCGGATCGTGCGCCGGTTGGCGGTGGGGATGCGGGCGGGATTTCACGTCGGGATCGGAGAGTCGGGATGCCACGGAAGCGTACGTTATGGGCGGCGTCGGTGTTGGGCGCTGTGATCCTCTCGCTGGCGCTCGGCCAGCGCCAACTCGCCACCGCCCTCGAGCGGCAGGCGGTGATGGCGCCGTCATTCGAAGTCGACCCACTCTGGCCCAAGCCGCTGCCGAACGGGTGGCTGCTCGGCATGGTCATCGGGCTTGGTATCGACTCCCGTGACCACGTCTTCATTGTGCACCGCGGTGCGGCAACACTCAACTCGCGGACCGAGGGCGGTTACCCGCTCGTCGGCGCCTGCTGCTCGTCGGCACCGCCGGTGCTCGAGTTCGACCCCGAGGGCAACCTGGTCAATTCGTGGGGCGGGCCGGCCGAAGGGTACGTCTGGCCGAGCAGCAACCATGGCATCGCCATCGACAACCTCGACAACGTCTGGATCGGCGGTAACGGATCGCCCGATTCCACCCGCGGCATCGGGTTCGATTCGCACATTCTCAAGTTCACTCACGCCGGCAAGTTTCTGCAGCAGATCGGCGTGCCGGGTCGTCGCGCCGACTCCAGGTCGATGGATTCGTTTGGGCGTGTGGCGAAAGTGTCGTTCGATGTGGTCGCGAATGAAGCCTTCGTTGCCGATGGGTATGGCAATCGACGGGTCGCCGTGCTCGACATGACCACCGGCGCGATCAAGCGCTTCTGGGGCGCCTACGGCAACGCGCCGAGCGACTCGAGCTTCGGGCCGTACAATCCGGACCTGCCTCCGATTTCGCAGTTTCGCACGCCGGTGCATTGCGCCGAACCGACGCCGGACGGGCTGGTGTACGTCTGTGATCGCGTGAACAACCGAATCCAGGTGTTCCGCAAGAACGGCACGTTCGTGAAGGAAAAGCGGATCGCGCCGCGCACGCTGGGCGACGGCGCGGTGTGGGATATCGCGTTCTCTCGCGACGCCGCGCAGAAGTATCTCTTCCTGGCCGACGGCAAGAACGAACGCGTCTATGTGATGGATCGCGAGTCGCTGGAGATTCTGACGGCGTTCGGTGACGGCGGGCGTCAGCCGGGTCAGTTCTTTGCCGTGCACTCGATCGCGACCGACTCGAAGGGCAACCTCTTCACGACGGAGACGTACGAAGGGAAGCGGTTGCAGCGTTTCGTCTACAAGGGTATCACGCCGGTGACGAAGGCGGATCAGGGCGTGCTGTGGCCGCTGCGGAAGTGAACGTCGGTCACTGAGCCGTCAGGAGACTCCAGGCCCGCCAGCGGTATGCTGACGGGCCTGACTCGTTTCAGCCCTTGATCGATTGCATGTCGATCACGAAGCGATACTTGACGTCGCTCTTGACCATCCGCGCGTACGCGGTGTTGATCTCCGGCATCGGGATCTGCTCGATGTCTGCCGTAATGCCATGTTGACCGCAGAAGTCGAGCATCTCCTGGGTCTCCTGGATGCCGCCGATGAGGGAACCGGCGATGGCGCGACGCCCCATGATCATCGGGAAGATGCCCGGTGACGGATGCGGCATGGATGGCACGCCGAGCAGGCACATCGTGCCGTCGCGCTTGAGGCACATGATCAGCGGATCGAGGGCGTGTGATGCCGCCACGGTGTTGAGGATGAAATCGAGCTTCCCCATATACCGTGTCATGTCGGCTGCATCGCTGCTGATGACGACATCATGCGCACCGAGTGCCTTGGCGTCGGCCACCTTGCTGGGCGACGTGGTGAACACCACCACGTGGGCGCCCATCGCCGCGGCCAGCTTCACGCCCATGTGGCCAAGCCCACCGAGTCCAACCACACCGACCTGGGAGCCTGGGCCCACCTTCCAGTGGCGAAGCGGTGAGTACGTCGTGATGCCCGCGCAGAGCAGCGGCGCTGCGCCGGCGAGGTCGAGGGACGCGGGAATCCGAAGGACGAAGGCTTGGTCAACGGTGATGTCGGTGGTGTAGCCGCCGTAGGTCGGGCCACCGGTATGGTTGTCGACGCTCATGTACGTGCCGACGAAGCCGCTCCCGGTGCAGTAGTTCTCCTGATGGTCCAGGCACGACGGGCAGGTGCGGCAGGAATCGACCATGCACCCGACGCCGACGGTGTCACCAACGTTGAAACCGGTCACGTCGCTGCCGACGGCGGTCACATGGCCAACGATCTCGTGGCCGGGAATCGCAGGGTAGGGAATCGTCCCCCAGTCACCACTCACGAAATGCAGATCGGAGTGACAGACACCGCAATAGGCGATGTCGATGGCGACGTCGGTCGGGCCCGGGGCCCGGCGGGTGATCGTATGTGGTGCGAGCGGCGTGTCGCTCGAGAAGGGAGCAAAGGCGGCAAATGCGTTGGTCATGAGCGCTGGTTCCGTGATTGGAGACGCATCAAGCTATCGGCCCAGCTCAAGTGGCCAT
This sequence comes from uncultured Gemmatimonadaceae bacterium, assembly GCA_964392395.1. Lineage (GTDB taxonomy): Bacteria > Gemmatimonadota > Gemmatimonadetes > Gemmatimonadales > Gemmatimonadaceae > JACMLX01. The sequence continues at coordinate 6,646 of CAYMQV010000124.1, read as the reverse complement.
GCGACGTCGGTCCGGTCGCACGAAAACTCCAGCCGATCGATACTCCAGCCGCCCGATACTCCAGCCGCCCGATACTCCAGCCGCCCGATACTCCATACTCCAGCCGCCCGATACTCCGGCTGATCGCTGCGCCCCGGCAGTGCGGTAGCCCGACAGCTCCCCGGGGGCCATACTCTACCGCATTAATGAACTACGGCATCGCACACATGGAACGAACGTAGACAATGACGCGACAGACCATCCACGGTACTCTGCGCCCGGCGCCATGGCGCCCTGCGACATGGCGGCACGACCTGCTGGCTGTCGCCGTTGGCATCAGCGTTGGTGCGACGCAAGCGGATGCGCAACGCCCCGTGCCCACGAACGTCGCCACGCGAGTCGCTCTGGTCGGCGCGACAGTGATCTCGGCCACCGGCGCCGCGCCCATGCACGACGCGACGGTGCTGATCGAAGGGCGACGGATCGTCTCCGTGACGCCACGGAATGCCACCGTACTGCCGAAAGGCACGCGAGTGATCGATGCCACGGGAAAATTCATCACCCCCGGTCTCATCGATGCCAACGTCCATCTGGTGCTGATGATCACGCCGGAGTTCTACGTCAAGTACGAAGAACGGATGGCGGACATCGCGGTGCAGTCAGCCCAGGTCGCGCTCAAGTACGGTCTCACCACGGTGATGGACTCGTGGGGACCGCTCGATGAGCTGTTGAAGGCGCGCAACCGGATCTCGCGCGGCGAGGTGGTGGCGAGCCGAGTGCTGGTCGCCGGCAACATCGTCGGCCTCGGCGGGCCATTCAGTCCGTACTTCATGGGCACGTACGATCTGCGCGGCACTGACCTGCGCTACGGCGGCTGGGTGCACCCGATGATTCAATCACGAATCAACGCCATGTGGGAGGCGGGGGCCGGACCGGAACTGCTGGCGATGACGCCGGAGGAAGTTGGCGACACCATCAGCGCGTACCTGAGGAAAGGACCCGACTTTCTCAAGGTCGCCGTGAGCGCGCACGGTATCGGGCCGGTTGAGCCGTTGATGTTCAGTACACCTGCGCTGGTCGCCCTTCGCCGCGCCGCGTCCGATGCCGGCAAGCCGTTTCAGACGCATACCTTCTCGCTCGAGAGTCTGCGAGAGGCGGTCGCAGTGCGGCCGCAACTGCTGCAGCACCCGAACGTGATGAGTGTTCCACCGACCACGGCCAGACAGCGTCGCATGCTCGATTCATTGCTGGCCGAGATCAAGCGACTCGGCATCTACTCGGCGCCGTTGATGATTCCCCTCGATGCGCAGCAGGCGGTGTATGAATCGTGGAACGTCGAGGATCGTCGACGCGACCCGCACCTGGCGGCGGTGATTCAGAGTCGGCAGCCGGGAATGACGCGTGAATCGTTCGCGGCGCGGCGCGAGGCGCTGCAGACCTGGATTCGCTCGGGCGTGAAGTTCGTGATCGGCACCGATCAGGGGCCCGAGGCGGCCGAGCTTGGGCCGGTGGTCTGGGGGCGCATGGGGCGTCGCCACTTCGAAGTGATGGAAGGCTTGCAGGAAGCGGGGATGCCCGCAATGGATATCGTGATCGCGGCCACTCGGCACGGCGCCGAGGCGTACGGACTGGCGGACTCGCTCGGCACGGTGCAGGCGGGGAAGGTGGCGGATCTGTTGGTACTCGATGCGGATCCCTCAGTGGACGTCCGGAACCTCAGGCGCATTCATCAGGTGTTCAAGGCGGGGACGCTGGTCGATCGGACCCTGTTGCCGACCGTGCGCGTGTTGCAATGGGATCCGGAGGCAAAATGGCCGAGGTAGCTGAGGATCGATAAGGCGTCCTCGCAACTTTCGGGCACCAGACTGGGATGCCGCGCGCAGGCGCCCTGCGTAGCCCCCATCCCCGACGCTCGGATGGACGCCTCGCTACCCGAGCGATCCGCAGCGAATCGCCAACCATGATCACCCCGGCTATACTGGCGCTGGTCCGAACACAACGAGCGCCGGCAGTTCGACGCCTGGCCGGCGACGCCTGTTCCAGCCGTGAGCGACATCATGCTGAGCTTCATCACCCGCCTCTTCCGGCGCAAGAAAGTCTTCACCGAATACGAATTCCGTCAGGTTGCGTTCACGCTGAAGGACGACGGCGTGGTGCAGTACGCGCAGTGGCTGCACCCGGGTGAATTCGGCAACGAGGTGAAGCAGGCGCATGTCGACTTCTTCCGCCACTACATCCGTCGCGGGGATTTCGTGATCGACATCGGTGCCAACGAGGGTGACACGACGGTCCCGATGGCGCTGGCTGCCGGTGTGGAGGGGCTGACACTCGGGATCGAGCCGAATCCGCACGTCTTTCGTGTCCTGTCGGCGAACGCGGCGCTGAACCCGGGGAAGACGCACATCATCCCGCTGAACTTCGCCGCGACGGCCGATGACGGAGAGTTCACGTTCGGCTCCGGCGATCCATCGTACGGCAACGGTGGGATCGTCGGCTTCACCCACAACAAGCGTCGCAATACGCGCTACACCTTCACCGTCACGGGGAAGAACCTCGAGCGCTACCTGCACACGCACCATGCCGACGCGTTGGCGAAACTGACGTTCATCAAGATCGACACCGAGGGCTACGACAAGGAGATCCTGAAGGGGATGCCGGCGCTCATCGCCACCTATCGGCCCACGCTGGTCGTGGAGTGCTTTGGTCCGTCACTGCCGGAGGAGAAAATTGAACTCCTGCATGTCATCGCGAAGCACGACTATGCAGTGTACTGGCTGGAAGATTTTGAACTCGGCGACCGGATTCCGGTGACGCGTGAGACCGTCATTGGAAAGCGGACCCGCAACATGCTCGCGATCCCGGCCGAGAAAGCGTAGTCGGCGTTTGCGGCGCAATGGCCGCACCGCTGTGTGCGAAGCTCCACCGCGCCAGGCACCGCCGCGGCGTCAGTAGCCGATCGCCATGCCGTCCTTGCGCGGGTCACTTCCGGCGCCGTAGCCTCTCGAAAGCCGAACGATCGCCTGCGCGCCGCCAAACGAGACCGGCCGCTCATCCACCATCACATGGCCCATCGCGCTCAGCGCCGACCGCACCGCGTCGCCGACCGGCGCCTCGATCGCGACCCGCTGCCCGCTGAGATGCCGGAAGCGCGCCGCATCGATCGCCGGCTGCACCTCCATCCCGAACACCAGGTGATTGAGCAGGAACTGTACATGCCCCTGCGCCTGCATGCCGCCACCCATCAGCCCGAAGCTCATGTACGCCTGCATGCGCGCGCCGTCCGTTCGCGTGACGAAGGCAGGGATCAGCGTATGGAAAGGTCGCTTGCCCGGTGCTGCGGTATTCGGCAGCCCGGGTGTAAGTGAAAAACTCGCGCCGCGATTGTGGAGTGTGAAACCGGTGCCCGGCACGACGATGCCCGATCCGAATGCATCGAAGTTGGAGTTGATCAGCGACACCATGTTTCCTTCGGCGTCTGCCGTCGTGAGATAGACGGTTTCACTGGCGGTGCGCAGCGGCCCGGGATCGACGCGCGCCTGTGCCTTGTTGGCATCGAGATGACTGCGGCGCTCGGCGATGAAGTCGTCCGAGAGCAGACGCTCCGCCGGCATGGCGAGATGATCGGCATCTCCCACGAACCGATCAAGGTCGGCGTAGGCGAGTTTCTTCGCTTCGATCAGGTGATGCAGGTAGGCCGCCGAATTGTGGCCCATCGCTTTCAGGTCGTACGGCTCGAGGATGCGCAGCATTTCGAGTGCCGCAACTCCCTGGTTGTTCGGCGGCAGCTCCCACACCCGGTAGCCTTGAAACGGAACCGACATCGGCGTCACCCAGTCGGGGGCGTTTCGACGCATGTCATCGATGGTGACGAATCCGTTCAGCGCCGTCAGTCGGTCGACGATGCGCTGACCGATCGCGCCGCCGTAGAACGTGCCAATGCCATCGGTGGCGATCGTCTGCAGGGTGCGCGCGTAGTCTGGGTTCTCGAACCATTCGCCCGCCTTCGGCGCGCGTCCACCAGGAAGAAATGTCGCGGCGGCGGCGGGGTCCTTGCTGAGCAGTGCGGTTTCGTCGGCCCATTGTGACGCGATGATGGGTGTCACCGGGAAGCCGTCTCGCGCGTAGCCGATCGCCGGCTGCAGCGCGCGCGCCAAGGTGTGCTTGCCGTAGGTGCGCACGAGCAAATCCCAGCCGGCCAGCGCGCCTGGCACGGTGACCGACATCACCCCCTGTTCCGATCCGGAACTGAAGCGGCGTACCGTAAGTGTTTCGCGCGTCATCAGTGAGCCCGCGCGACCGCTCGCGTTCAGCGCGACCAGCTTCCGTTCCCTGGCCAGCCAGACGATGGCGAACATGTCGCCGCCGATACCCGTCATATGCGGCTCGGTCACACTGAGTACCGCCGCCGCCGCGACGGCGGCATCGATCGCATTTCCGCCAAGTCGCATCACTTCGAGGCCAGCGGCGGAGGCAAGCGGCTGGCTGGTCGCCACCATCGCGCTCGGCGCGTACACCGTGGATCGACCGGCCATTGTCGTGGCAAGCTGGCCGGGAAGAACGTGGCTCGCCATGAGCGTCAGAGAAACCGCGGAGAGGAATGCAGCACGGGGCATGTGATGTCCGGCAGCGAGGCGTTCATGTGATCGTATCGTTCTGGAGGCAGGGCAGTATACAGCGCCACGGCCGTGGTTGGTGGCGACGCGAGGGTGCCTCGGCAGCCGATGCGCGACCAGACGCGGCAGGACTAGGTCGACTGCGTTGCCCGCTCTCATCGCAGCCACTACGCTCCACATCGTCATACCGGAGAGGTCGTGCCGCAATGCGTCCGTCCGGTTCGAGACATGGGCCCGGTCGCGAGACCCCCGAGCGACCGCAGACGCTGACCGCGCGTGTTGCCGCTGTGGTGCGGAAGGCGGTCGCATCCGGCCGGCGATCGATATGGCTGCTCGCGTTCGCAGCGGGGTGCGGCGGCTCGCCGACGGCGCTCCCGCCGGTTGCCGTACCGGGCGAGGCGCTGCCTGAGCTTCGTACGCTGACCATCACGTTTTCCGACGACGCGCCGCCCGCGAGCCGGAGCCTGGAAGCGCACGTCGCGGCGATCGATCACCGTGGCCAGCCAATGTCCGTCGGTCTCGTCGCGTGGTCGTCCAGCGATACGTCCATCGCAACGATCCTCTCGGACGGGGCGATTCTCGCGCGCCGGCAGTGTACCACGATCATCACCGCGTCCGTCGGCGACGTCAGCTCGCGACGGACGCTGATGGTGCTGCCGCCGCCGCCTGGTCCGTTGCCGGTTGCCATGGTCAAGGTGTCGCCGCTGACGTCGACGATCGGCGTCGGACAATCCGAGCAACTCACGGCAACGTTGCTCGACTTCGCAGGAAGCGTGCTGACCGATCGCGACGTCCGCTGGGTCAGCAGCGATGACGCAGTCGCGCTCGTGTCATCGACTGGGATCGTGATCGCGAAAGATCAGGGCGTGGCGGTGATTGAGGCCATCAGCGAGGGAAAACGCAGCGGCGCGGTGATCACGGTCAAAGGTGTCGTGGATACGGGCATTGTCGTCAGAATTGCGCTGCCGATCAACGGCGTTGCTTCTGCTGATGCGATCCAGATGTACGTGACCGTCAAGTCCGACCTGCCGATCGATTCGGTCGTGGCCGTGCTTGCCGGCAAATCGATTTCCCTGAAACTCGTCCTCGTCTCAAACTTCTCCGGAACCGTATTCTACCCCACCTGGCAGGCAGTACTCGACGGTGCGTCTGGCCCCTACGGCCCGCTGGTGATTCCCGTGACGGCGACAGACTCGCTCGGTCGTCGCGGCGTAGCGGTCGTGAATGTGGCGCGAAACCCGATGCTCACGCCGGGCAGCAAGTCACCTCCAGCCAACAAGTAGGGCAGGAGACGCAAGTGCGGCGTCGCTTTCGATCCCCCGTAGCGGATCACGGCGCGCACGATAACCTGGGCGGATGCCTCTACGACTCCGTTCGGCCCCGCTGCTGCATATCGTCGCCTCGCGCGCACTCTCCGTCGCACTGCTCATCACCGCCGGCGCCGACGCCGTACTCGGCCAGCCCGCGGTCGCGCACGCTGATTCCGTGCTGGCCGAGTCCGTGGTGCGCTGGATCACGCTGGCCGCGCCACCGGGTGGCGAGTCGCGCGGCCTCGACCTGCTGCGCCCGGTGCTCCCCGCCTGGACGCGCGATGGCCTCGGAAATCTGATTCGTCGCGTCGGCAGCGGATTCCCGCGGCGCATGATTGCCTGCGCCATGGATGGGCCGTCGTACGTCGTGAGCGGCATCTCGGAGCAGGGATACGTGCGGTTGCATCGCGTCGGGGCGGCCGAGCATCCGCTGATCGATCAGTTTCACGAGGCGCTGCAGCTGCGCATCCTGACGGTGCGCGACGAAGTGACCGGTGTCATTGCGATCGCGAACGGGCATTTTGCGCGGCAGCATCGTGGTGACACGTCGGTCGTCAGCGTCGATCAGCTGCGGGTGGACGTCGGGACGACCAGCGCGTCGCAAACGCGCTCGCTCGGCATTGCGACGCTCGATCCGGTCATCGCGTGGCGCCCGGTGTGGACCGTCGCCGGGCATGCCGTCGGGCCGGCGGCCGGCGCGCGCGCGAGCTGTGCCGCGGTGGCCAGTGCGGGAGCTGCCGCGAC
>CAYMQV010000123.1:0-13675 GCA_964392395.1 uncultured Gemmatimonadaceae bacterium | reverse complement strand
GCACACGACTCCCGCCGCCGATGATGTTTCCGATCACGGCGCCGGCAGCCGCACCGATGGCGACTTTCTTGCCGTCACCGCCCTTCCGTTCCTTGAGCACCGCTGAGGTGGTGACTTCACCAGACATGGTGTAGGTCTCGCCACCGAAAGTGACGGAGCGGACATCGAAGGCCAGTTCCGCCTCGTCGCCCTGATTGGCGGACGTCTTCGACTTCGTGACGATCAACCCAACCCGCGATCCGGCGGGAAGCGAAACGCCGTTCGACGCCGTCACCACTGAATTGGTCGTCGCCGTGAGGCCGTCACCCACCTGCGCCGTGTTGGAGCAGAGCCTGGCGCCGCTCGTGATGCCGATCGTCGTGCCGGCGGCGATCGTGCCACTGGCGCGGCCCGCCTCCGCTGGCGCCCGAGCCGGAGCGGAATTGGAGGCGACGGGCGTGGCGGGCCTCGGCGACGAGCGCGGGCGCGTGGGAACCGGCTTCGGCTTCACGCCCGCCGGTGTCTCGACCGGCGCGACAGCCACCGGCTCAGCGACTGCGGCAGCCGGCGGAATGACTTCAATCGACGCGACGGAATCCGCCATGCGTGTGCCGGCGGAGGTATCGGTCATCGCGGCCGACATGGCGGCCGTGCTGTCGGCGGTTTTCGCGGTCTCGCCGCCACAGGCGTTCAGTACGAGCAGTGCAGCGGCAGCAAGCGGCAGGATCGAGCGGGGCATAAGTTGACTGGTTCGCATGTTGTTCTCCATGTGCAGATGGTCACGCCACGACATCTGAAGTCCCTGTCGTTGCAGCGCTTACCTGATTGATGAGCAAGCCTCGTACCAGCAGCCTCCGCGCCCTGCGCGCGTTGGTGCCCTTCGTACAAGTCTATCGCGGCCGGATGGCTCTCGGGCTGGCCTGCGTGATCGGCTCGAGTGCCATTGCGAGCGCCATCCCCTGGCTGCTGCGCCGCGCCGTGGATGATCTCACGATGGCAGCCCCAGCACGTGACCTCTGGCTGCTGGCGGCTGCCATGGTCGGGATCGCGCTCGTCACGGCCGTGCTCCGCTTTCAGATGCGGAACATCCTCAACGCCATCAGCCGATACGTGGAATACGACCTCCGGAATGCAATGTTCCGGCATCTGCTGACGCTCGACGCGGGTTTTTTCGGCCGGAACCGCACCGGCGACCTGATGGCACGCCTCACCAACGACCTCTCCGCCGTCCGGATGGTCGCCGGCCCGGCCATCATGTACCTGGTCAATACGGTCGCGGGCGGCATCTTTGCGATCATCTTCATGCTCCGCATCAGCCCGCAGCTGACCGGCATTGCCGTGCTGCCGATGGTGCTTCTGCCGGTGGTGATGGCGGTCCTCGGCTCCCTGATCCACACGCGCTTCGAGGCCGTGCAGGAGCATTTCGGCGTCATGACGACGCACGCGCAGGAGAACATCAGCGGCGCCCGGATCGTCCGCGCCTTTCGGCAGGAACGCGCGGAACAGGCGTACTTTGCCGAACTCAATGACGAGTACCTGCGGCGCAACATGGGGCTCGCGCGTCTCTACGGTCTGATGTCGCCCGGCCTCCAGCTGCTGGCCGGCATCGGCGCGGTGGCGGTGCTGGGCCTCGGCGGCGCGGCCACACTGCGCGGGACCATCACCGTTGGTGATTTCGTCGCGTTCGGACTGTATCTTGGCATGCTCAGCTGGCCGCTGATCGCACTCGGCTGGGTGATCAACCTCTTTCAGCGGGGGGCGGCCAGCATGCAGCGCATCAACGACGTGCTGCTCGCTGCGCCGTCGGTCGTGACGCCCTCGACACCCGTGGCACTCCCGCCGCCGACGAATCGTGGTCGATCGATCGAGTTCCGGAATGTGAGCTATCACTACCCCGTGGCCGAGGGCGGCGAGGCGCGATGGGTCCTGCGCCACGTGTCATTCACCGTGCCGGCCGGTGCCACGGTCGGCATTGTCGGCGCGACGGGAAGCGGCAAGAGCGCGATGATGGACCTGATCCCCCGATTCTGGAACGCACAGGAAGGCCAGATTCTGATCGACGGGATCCCGATCGAGCAGGTGTCGCTGGCTGCACTGCGCTCGTGCATTGGCTACGTCCCGCAGGAGACGGTGCTCTTCAGCGATACGATTCTCGCCAACCTCACGTATGGTGGCAACGATGACGACGCGGCGCGCAGTGCGGCAGCCGTCGCGCAGCTCGATGCAGCCATCGTCGATCTGCCGGCCGGCTACGACACGATCCTCGGTGAACGCGGCATCAATCTCAGTGGCGGTCAGAAACAGCGGGCGGCGATTGCCCGTGCGCTGGCCCGGGACCCGCAGATCGTGCTGCTGGATGACGCGCTGAGCGCCGTCGATACCGGAACCGAAGCGGCCATCCTGCAGGGGCTGCGTGACGAACTCACGGGCCGGACCGCACTGATCGCGTCGCATCGCGTCAGCGCCGTCCGCGATGCGTCGTGGATCATCGTGCTGGATGAGGGGCGGCTGGTCGAACAGGGAACGCACGATACCCTGGTGTCATCACGCGGGCGGTATTGGCAGCTGCTGCGCCGCCAGCAGATGAGCGACGAGCTGGACGCCGTGGCGCTCTAGACGATCATCAAGCCCCGTAACGCATCGACAGACCGACTCACTGCGCAGCCACCTTCAGCCGCGTCGAGGACCGCCACTACGCTGACATTCGGCACACACGCCATAAATCACCAGTCGATGGCGCTGCCGACTGTAGCCATGCGATTCGGCAATGATGGTCGTCATCCGCTCGAGCCGCTCATCGCGGAACTCGTCCACGCGGCCACACACGGTGCAGAGCATGTGCTCGTGATGCGGGATGCCACGTGATGGCTCGAAGCGCCGGAATCCTTCGCCAAAATCGCGCTCGACCACCAGACCACTCCTGACGAGCAGATCGAGCGTCCGATAGATGGTCGCCGTGCCGGCGTTCTCCCCCTCGGCCGCCACATCGTGCGCCACTTCCTCGACCGAGAGGTGCCGGTCGGACGCGAAGACCACGTTCGCGATCGCGAGGCGCTGATGCGTCACCGGCAGGTTGTGCTGCCGGAGATAGGTACGAAACAGCTCCAGATCGTTGCGAACCTCCATACGGCCTCCGCCGGTGCTCTGGCCTACGCGGCGGCTGGCTTGGCGAGCGGTGGCGCCACCAGGGCGGCCATTGCCCCGTGGCTCACCTGTTCGGGATCAGCCGGCTCGGTGCTGCGATGCCGGACGCCACGCAGTACCGCTTCGACGGCGTCGAGCGGCGCATCCGCCTCTTCCTGCACATCGACGGACCACTTCCCGCGATCGATTCCCTTGATCGTGTGGCGATAGGCGGCCGTCAGGATACGCATGCGTGGCGATGGAATCGCCAATGGCGCGACGGTGTCGATCGCATCACCTGCGTCGTGCGCTTCATCCGGTTCATCCTCTTCGTGCGCAGCCGCAGCGGCCTCTGGTTCGTTCAGATACGGGGAGTCGTCATCCGACGCCGATTCGGCAGCGGCGGCGGTGGCCGGCGGCGGCTCGTCAATGGAGTCGTCGGTCATTTCCATTTCCGCAGCATCGGAATCGAGCATGGCGTCATCACCGTCGGTACCGGCATCGGACGCGCTGATGCCCTCGGCGGTGTCCACCGGAGCTTCCGCATCCATCACCAGCGCCACTGGCGCCGGCGGCAGTACGGTGGCGATCACCGCAACGCCGGTCTCGAGCGTCCCACGGCGGATCGGCGGAAAGAGATGCAACTCGACGACCGAGTCCAGTGGCACACGGGAGAGCACGGTGCGGAGGAAGCGTTCCTGCGTTTCGGTCATCAATGAGATCCAGGGGTGACGGCGACGGCGCCGCGACGCGCATCGAGCTCGCGCTCGACAAAGAGGCGAAGGATGTGCATGAAATCCTGCGCGTTGGTGACCACACCGTACGCCTGGTGCGTGCCACGGTCCTTCAGTTTGCTGACCACGAACTCACTCGAGTCGACGCAGATCGTCGGCAACTCGCGGATATCGGTTTCGGAGTGCTGGACGTACGCCGGCAGCATGTTCCCGGTGGCGATGGAGTGCAGCGCCGTGGCGACCAGAATGGCCATCGTGGCCTTCACGGTATGCACACGCATTGCATCCTGGCCCTGCAACATGTCGGTATACACATCGGGCAACGGTCCATCATCGCGAATGCTGCCGGTGAGCACGAATGGCACGTTGCGCGTGACGATCGCGTGCATGATGCCGGTCGTGACGATCCCCTGCTCCACCGCCGCACGGATGGAACCGGCGGCCCGCACCTTGTTGATCGCACGCACGTGCTGTGCGTGACCGCCCTGTGTCGGCGTGCCCTGCGCATTCATGCCCAGCGTCGTGCCGAAGATCGCGGCTTCGATGTCGTGCACCGCCACCGCGTTGCCCGCCAGCAGCGCACCGACAAAACCGTGCTCGACGAACCAGGTCATGTCCGCGCGCGCTCGGCTGTGAACGAGCGCCGGACCGGTGACCCAGATCACGTAGCCGGCCTGCTCACGCTCGTCGACCAGCAGCCTGGCGAGTTGCTGGTAGTCGATCGGCTTCTCACGGCTGACCTCGGACGACATGAACTGGAACTCGTCGCTCTCGACCTCGGGCCGGAACGCGCGGGCGTGCACGAAGAGACCGTCACGGCCGTCCTCACGCTGCCCGACCGCGACCCGTTCACCACGCCGGACTCGACGCCCCTCGCGGACCCAGAGCGTGTCGGTCTCGTCGAGGACCAGCACGCCGTCCATCCGCGGCTCACGCGGCAGCCGCCACCGGCCCGCGATCCGGGCAAACGTCGGCAGGTTCGTGGTCGGGAAGAACCCCTCGGGCAGGACACCGTCGGCCGGTGCCACCAGAAACCTGGCGTCGGGTGCGGCGGCGAGAAACGCGGTACTGAAGTCAGGCGGTGAGTAGGTGGCCACGAATCAATTTGCCTGGAAGAACGTGCGGGTTCAATGCGCAGATGAGTTCGAGGGCCAGGGCAATTCGACCGAACCCTGCCAGCCGGCTTGTTTTATTCATCTGATCATCAGATGTTTCGATCATGACCACCATCGCCCGACTCTCGCTCGCCGACGCCACTGCCGCCCAGCTCGAGGCCCGTATCGCCGGCGGCGAATGGGCCGTCGGCACCCGGCTGCCGGCTGAACCTGAACTCATGACCCAGCTTGGCGTCGGACGTTCCACCGTCCGGGAAGCGATCCGAACAATGGCGCGGGTCGGGCTCGTGCAGGTACGCCAGGGCGACGGGACATACGTCACGGCTCGGCCGATCGATCACGAGAGCCTGTCCACTCGGTGCCAGCGCGCGCAGTTGCATGAGATCCATGACGTTCGTGAGGCACTCGAACTGCAAGCGGCGCGCCTCGCCGCAGAACGACGCTCCGATGAGGATCTGGCCGAGCTGCGACAGCTGCTCGATGCACGGGCGGCGGCGAGGGCGGCGCGGGATCCGGAGGCGTTCGCCGCGGCCGACGTAGCCTTCCATCGACGCATCGTGACCGCGACGCAGAACACCATGCTCGTCGATCTCTACCGGGTGCTGAGCGACGCGCTGGTGCAGTCGCTCACGTTGCGCAAACGCGCCAGTGCATTCGAGGATGTCGATGCGACCGTTGAGCATGAGGCGCTGCTGGTCGCGATCGCGAAGGGAAACCCATCCGCCGCAGCCGAGGCCGTGACTGCGCTGATGCGACTCGGTCGGCAACTCAAACAACCACGCGCCGGCGGGGAGGCGGCACCATGACCGCCGTGACCGCTCCGTTCACTCACAACGCTGCCACACGCACTTTCGATCGCCCGTCGGTGCTGCGACTGATGCTCGGCCATGGGGCCACGGATTTCTATCAGGCGGCGGTGCCCGCGCTGGTTCCGTACTTCATCGCGACATTCCATCTCACTCTGGCGCGCGGCGCAAGCGCCGTGTTTGCCGCCACGATCCTGTCCGCCGTGTTGCAGCCGTTCTTCGGATGGCTGGCCGATCGACGCGCGACACCGTGGCTTTCCACGTACGGATTGATCCTCGCCGCAGGCGGCGTTGCGTTGGCGGTGATGGCGCCGACGTTCAATCTGGCGCTGGCGGCCTCCGCAGCCGCAGGCATTGGTGTGGCCGCGTTTCACCCCGAAGCGACACGCGCGGTCAGCACATTCTCGGGCGAGCGGAAAGGCGCCGGGATGAGCTTCTTCACCATCGGCGGCAACATCGGCTTCGCGCTGGCCCCGATGGTCGTGGTGCCGTTGGCCACTGCATCCAGTCGCGGTGTGCTGGCGGCGCTGTGCCTCCTGAGCATTCCGTCGGCGTGGATCCTGAGCCGCGCGATGGGGGCGTTGCCACACGACCGTGGTCCCGCCGCACGCGCTCTAACGCGGCGCGATGAGTTGCCCGCTGATGCATGGGGTGCGTTCGCGCTGCTCGGCGTCGCCATCGGCCTTCGCAGCATGATGTTCGTGGCGATGAACACGTTCCTGCCGACGTACTGGTCGCGGACGTTCCACGTCACGCTGCAGAGCGGCGCCTTTGCCCTGTCGATGTTGCTGGCGATCGGCCTGATGGGCGTGTTGCTTGGCGGCCGGCTGGCCGATCGTTTCGGCGCAAAGCGTGTCATTCTCGTCAGCTTCGTGGCGCTGGGGCCGGCGTTCTGGTTGCTGGCGCACGCCGACACCCTGCTGGCGGCGTGGCTCACGCTGCCACTGCTGGCGTTCGGGTTGTTCGCGCCAGGCGGCGTGATGGTGGTGCTTGGACAGGCGTACCTGCCACGCCATGTCGGCACCGCCTCAGGCGTGACGGTTGGGCTGGCGGTGACGTTTGGTGGTCTGGCGGCGCCGTTGCTCGGGCGTGTCGCCGACATGCGTGGGATGCACGCGATGATTCTGTTGCTTGCGGCATGCGCACCGATCTCTGCGTTGCTGGCATGGCGACTGCCTGACCGGCGTCACAGATAGCGTCGCGTCGCCGAAGTGCCGTGGCTCAAGGCGGGTGATGGATTTTGGCGCGAGCCAAGGCGCGAGCCAGACCGATTCCAGCGGAATCGCGAGGCGTTGCAACGCCGGCTCGCGTCAAAAGACGCGCCCGACTGCCGCGAGACGTCGGCGACACTACACTGGTGTAGCGGGCGCCTATGGTAGCCTGTTCAAGAGCGGAGTGACCGTGCCACCGACTTCACGATACCCGGTGAGCTGGTATCCCGCCGGAACGCCGGAGCCGGCGAAGCGCGGCATCCGGATGGCCCAGTCGGCGACAATCCAGAGGCCCGACGGCAGTCGTTGCAGCACGACGTGACCGCCCGCGTGTCGTGCGATGACGGGGATCAGCCTTCTCGAAAAAACGTACCGGAACTCGATACGCCGCAGCTCGCCGCTTTTCGCGTCGACGAACGCGGTGCCCTCGACATCCGGCACCGAGCGGCCGCGCACCGGCCGGAATCGCAACTCTGCAAGCGCCGGATTGGCATCGCGCTTCGGCGTATCGAAGCAATGCGTGCCGAGGAACGCCTCGCTCAGCAGCACTGCTTCGTCCGGCGCAAAGAACGAGAAGTCGCCATTCGATTCCCTGCGGATATAGCCGACCGACGCCAGCGAGTCGGGATCGAGTGCCGAGAACGCGCGGCCAATGCCGTTGTCATCACGAAGCAACTGCGAACTCAACACCGCCAGCGAGGGGGACAAGTCTCTTGCGCTCTCCTGCACACGTGCCAACGCTGCCGTGGAATCGGCGCGCGAAAGCGTGGATGCGCGAAGCGCGAGGGTAATCTGCTCCCAGAGCATCGCGGTTCGGTTCTCGCCCTCCGGCGCGCGTCCGCAAATGCCGCCTTCCGCTGCGACGCGGACGCGGGAGAGCAGTTGGCGCGTGCTGGTCATGCGGAGTGGCAACGTGATCGAGGCGCCGGAGTCGATTCGAACTCCGGCGACCTTCTGCGGCGTGATTCCGATGCGTCGAACGCCGAATGACCAGACGCCAGGCGAGGGGAGCCGCAAGGTCACGACTCCCCGATCGTTGCTGAGGCCATCGACGCGCTGCCGGCCAACGGAATCGGAGGCGCTGACGAGCGCACCGACGACGGCAGCGTTGGTGGCGGAATCGCGCAATTCGAGACGGACGCTCTGGCCGTGGACGGCGCCGGAAAGTATCGTTGCCGCGAGGGCCGTCGTGAGGAAGCTCCGAAGGCTGCGTTTCATCGTTGCACCGACTGATAGTCGACGTACGAGTGGAGCTGAAGCAAACCGCACCGGTCGCCACTGACCTCCACCGATCCAGTGATTCTGTTCGCCATGGCAACACGGGAGTTCGGCGCGTAAATCTCCATCGTGGCGACTTGCGCGGCTCGCAATCGCCTCAACTCCGCCACGCGGAGCGGGGCAATTCGAGCATCGAGGAAAATCTTCGGAAATCATAGTCGACTGCCGCCGGCCTCCGACACCGGCATCGACATCATCGGCAGTTCCGCGCGGGGCCGCCACCCGGAGGCAAGAACCACGTCGCTGCCATTGGTTGGTCCCGACAGATCAGGCGGCACGCGAAACGACAGCAAACCCGGAGCGCCGATCACGAGCTCGAGGACGGTTTTCGCTCCGCGACCTGCGATGGCCACGGAATCGAAGAAGATCCCCTGATGCTCCTCTCGGTGCTGCGAAAAGCGTGAGCGGGCTTCCACGGTCCGCGCATCCACGAACCGCAACGGACGGTTTTCCAGCGCGGCCGACTGGAGGACGTCGCGGATCGACGTGTCGGCGATCATCATCATTCGCGCCGAGTCACCCGCGTCGCGGTGCACGCGCTCAGGCTGTCGCGATCCGACAATCGGGCGTGGAGCGCCACCGAGTCCGCTCGCACTTCTGCTGCTGTGACTGTCGACCCCCCGGTTCCGCGGTACCCCACCAGCGTTCCGGTTACCTCCCACGAACGGCCGACCACGCGCGGCATCCGACTGGCCCAGTCAGCGACGATCCACTGGCCGTTCTCGAGACGACGCACCGACACCTCTCCGCCAGCGAACGTGGCGCTCCTCGGGATCAAGATCCCTGCGTTGACGCAGCGGAATACGATTCTGCGAAGTTCTCCACTGATGGTGTAGACGAAGGCAACTCCGGCGACATCGGCCACGCTCCGCCGTGGCACCGGCTGAAACTCGAGTTCGGCCAGCGCCGGGTTCGCATCGAACTCGGGAGTAGAGAAACAGTGCGTCCGAATGAACGCGTCAGAAAGCATGACGACATCATCGGGCGCGAAGTACGAGATCATGCCGTCCAGATCAGCCCGCACATACCCGAACCGTGCGAGCGTATCCGGATCTGCGGCGAAGAACGGTCGATCAGTGCCAGTGCCTTCCCCGACCACGTGCGAGCAGACCAACGCGAGATTCCTGTCACGAGTGCGCTCGTGGAGCGTGACACGCAACGATGGCAGGTTCGCGGCGTCACGCCGCGTCAGTGCGCTGGACCGGAGCGCCAATGTCACCTGCTCCCATAGCGCCGACGTGCGATCGACACCTGATGGGGCGCGTCCACAGACCCCCGCCTTCGCCGTCACACCTACGCGTGGCAGGGAAAACCCGAAGTTCGCGACGGCCAGCAGCACCGGTACCGTCGACGCCTCGTCCACGCGCACGGCCGGCGCGCTTATCGGCACGAGGCCGATTCGCCGAACCGATGTGCCCCAACTGCCCGCATTGGGGATCCTCAGCGTCAGGCGCCCGTCTTCGTTGGTCAGTCCGTAGACTCGTGTTCCGGTTGTCTGCTCGGTAGCGGTCACGATGGCGCCGGCCACGGGCGTCTGGGCCAACGAGTCGCGCACGAGTACGCCAAGCTGCTGCGCGGCAACGGTTGGCGCGGTGCACAAGGCGAGCGCGGAAGTCAGGAGCAATCGCAAGCGCATTGACACAAGCTGGCCGGCTTCAGCCACGGGTAGCGGCCGCCGCCGCGGTGCGGCGCCGGATGCCATGGCGCACGAGAGCTCATTGCGTCCGCGACGGGTAGTCGAGGTACGACTGCAAGTGGATGACGCCACACCTATTTCCGCTGAAGATGAGCGATCCTCCAGTCCTCAGCGCCGTCGCGACTCGTGAGTCCGGGGCATACACCTCCATTGTCGCGACTTGTACTGCATAAAACTGCTTCAGCTCCGTCAGGCTCAGTGGCAGCGCCCGGTAGTCGATGTGCACCTTCGGGAAGCAGAGCGCGACGCTCTGACCCTGCGTTGACGCAGCGGGCATTGCCATCATTGGCACCAGCGCGCCGGGGCGCCATTCAGCACCAAGCAACAAATCATCGCGCGCCATCGGCCCTGACATGCCATCGGGGATCAGGAATGGACGCATGCCTGGCGCGGCGAGAATGAGATGATACGCTCGGCGGGCTCCCAACGCCGCGATTCCTGCGGAATCAATGAAGACTCCATCACGTTCCGCCCGTCGCTGCGCGAAACGTGTGCGGGCTTCCACGGTCCGAGCGGTCACGAACAACGGCCTGTAAGCTGCAATTACGGCACTGTTGACGATCCTGACGATCGACGTCTCGGCACTGCTCACCAGGCGGACGGAATCCGCTGGCCCACGCACCAGCGCAAGGCTGTCCCGTTCCAGCAACTGCTGCACCAGCGCCAATGAATCCGCGCGTGCTTCTTCCGCGGTCAACAGCGAACCACCAGACTCCTGATACCCCGACAGTCCCCGCGTCGTCAGCCACGATGCCCGGACGATCTCCGGCATACGAATCATCCAATCCGCGACGACCCATTCCCCGTGTTCAAGCCGCCGAAACGACACGTCCCCGCCGGCATGCACCGCGCTTTTCGGTATGAATGCCTCGGCGTTAATGAACCGGAACACAATGCGCCGCAGCTCACCAGTGACGGTGTCGACGTACGCGACACCCGCCACATCCGGCACTCGCCGCCGCGGCACGGGCCGGAACTCCAGTTCCGCCAGCGCAGGATCCGCATCTGCCGTTGGCGTTTTGAAGCAATGCGTCCGAACGAAGGCATCGGACAACATCACGATGTCGTCTGGCGCGTAGTACGCGAGCATGCTGTCAGGTTCACTCCGCACGTACCCGAAGCGCGCGAGCGAATCAGGATCGGCCGCGAAGAACGATCGGCCAGTGCCATCGCCGGTCCTGACGATGCGCGACGAGATCAGGTTCAGCACCGGGTCGCGCACGCGATTGTGCAGTCGGACACGCATCGATTGCGCGCGTGCGGAGTCACTGCGCGTCAACGCACTGGACCGAAGTGCCAAGGTCACCTGCTCCCAGAGTGCCGAGGTCCGATTGATACCAGACGGGGCGCGACCACACACCCCCGCTTTCGCCGTGACGCGAACCCGCGGCAGCGAGAACCGGAGGTTGGCAACCGCAAACAACACCGACGTTGACGAGCCAACGGTGACCCGAACCGCGGACGCGCTTGTCGGCACGATGCCTATGCGACGCACCGATGGCACCCAGCTACCGGCGTTTGGCAGCTTGAGCGTCACACGCCCGTCCTGATTGGTCAGTCCGTACACCCGCGTGCCGTTCGCCTGATCGGTGGCGGTCACGATCGCACCGGCCACCGGCGTTCGGACCAAAGAGTCTCGAACTGTAACGACAAGCTGCTGCGCGCCTGCCTCCTGCACTGCACACAGCAACAGCAAAACACCAAGGATTCGTGCACGCATCAGCACAATGCCGCCACTCCATTCACGTGGGGATGACAGTTCGGTACCGGGAACGACTCCATGAAGACTACCCGAGCGAAACACCGCAGGAATGGAACGCTTCGACACGGATCACGTTACACACGGAGCTACCCCGGCGGTACGACGCAGTGCCACCAACCGCCTCAGCTGCAACCATGCACCACAGGGAGGCGATCGCGCGGCGACGCAACACCATTCGGGAGCCAGCGCATCGCCACAACCCAGTGCGCCACTCCGCTCCACCTACAGCAACGTCACCGGATCCCGATCCCACGCCAGCCGCATTCCGGCCGACGATGGCAGCGGTCCATGCTCCACCACGTAACGGCCAATCCGTCCCAGCGCATCCGCATCCCGGCTCTTCACCAGAAAATGCCAGCGCCAGCGCTGCTTGATCCGCTCCACGGGGCACGGCGCGGCGCCAACGATCTCGACCACCCCAGTCATGCGCGTCTCGACCAGACGGCGCGTCCACTCGGCCAGCGCGCGTGCGGTGTCGGCCGTCGCCACTTCCTCCGTGCCACTCACCACCGCATTGGCCAGAAACAACGTCGGCGGATATGGTGGCCGTGTGCGCCCCTCGAGCTCCTCGGCCGCAAAGCGCAGATAGTCGTGCGTCACGGCACAGGTCACGGCATGGTGTGTGGGTTCTCGCGTCTGGATGAAGACGTCGCCCCCCTTCGCACCGCGACCGGCACGGCCCGCCACCTGACTGAGCAACTGAAAGCAACGCTCACTGGCGCGGAAGTCGGGCAGGTTGATGCCGACATCCGCATCGATCACTCCCACCAGCGTGACATTCGGAAAGTCCAGCCCCTTTGCGATCATCTGCGTGCCAAGCAGAATGTCGACTTCGCCGGATGACACGCGATCGAGGATGGTGGCGTGCGCCCACTTGGCGCCGGTGGTATCCATGTCCATCCTGGCGATTCGTGCATCGGGCCAGCGCTCGGTGAGCAGCCGCTCGAGCTGTTGCGTGCCGAGCCCGCGCTCACGCAACGGTGGCCCGTTGCAGTTGGCACAACGTGCGGGTGGCGCCTCGCGATGCCCACAGTAGTGGCAGGCCAGTCGTTCGGGCATACGATGATACGTGAGCGCGATTGCACAATTCGGACATTGTGACACCGTACCGCAATCGCCACACTGCATGAAGTGCGCATACCCGCGGCGATTGAGCAACAGGATCGATTGCTCGCGTTTCTGCAGTCGCGCCGTCAGCGCCTGCTCGAGCGCGGGCGTGATGGCGTGCCCGAACTGCGATCCCTGCTGAGCGCCGGCAGATCCGTGCATTGGCGCACGCTGAATCGGCGCCTCCTTGCGCCGATCGATGACGTGCACCGTCGGCAGCTGCGCGCCGCCGGCGCGTTCCGGCAACTCGAGCAGCGCCAGGTCACCGCGCTGCGCCTGCGTCCAGCTCTCGAGGCTCGGACTGGCGCTGCCGAGGACGAAGGTTGCGCCTTCGATTCCGGCGCGTACCCGTGCCAGGTCGCGCGCGTGGTATCGTGGCGACTCGCCCTGCTTGTAGGTGGCCTCATGCTCTTCATCGACCACGATCGCCCCCAGCCGGTGCACGGGCGCGAACACTGCCGAGCGCGCTCCCACCACGATGCGCTTCTCGCCGCGCCGGATTGCGGCCCAGGCGTCGTAGCGTTCACCGTCGGAGAGCGCGGAATGGAGGACGGCGACCTGATCGCCGAAGGCGCTGCGGAAGCGATCTACCGTCTGTGGCGTGAGCGCAATCTCAGGCACGAGCACGATGGCGCCTTCGCCACGCCGCTCGATCACGTCGCGGAGATACTCGATGTAGACGAGGGTCTTGCCGCTGCCAGTCACTCCGCGCAGCAATGCCCCTGCGCCGGGCGGCAACGCCACCAGCGACGCAATCGCGTGACGTTGCGCATCGGTCGGCGTGAGTCGGTGCGGAGCGGCAATCGCGCGGGTGGCGAACGGGTCGCGCACCAGCGCTGTCGATTCGATGGCGACCAGCCCACG
>CAYMQV010000122.1:1904-13679 GCA_964392395.1 uncultured Gemmatimonadaceae bacterium | reverse complement strand
GCGGCGCGCGCCGCGCGTCGTGGCGACGTTCGAAAGCGGCGGGAACATCTTGGATGCGGCCATCAGCGCAGACGGGAGGTATGTCGCAACGGCTGCAGCAGACAGCGTGGTGCGCATCTGGGAGCTTGCCAGCACCGATGCGCCGACGCTCCTGCCGAGAGGTCCGGCTGGCGCCAGCGTGGTGCTCTTCAGCCCCGATGGCGCGCGCGTGGCCGTCGGTGATGCGGAAGGCACCGTCAGGCTCTGGCCCGTGGAAGGGGGCGCAACGCCGGTCCTGTTGGCCGGCGAGCAAGCGGCCGTCCAGCGTCTCGAGTTCAGCGCCGACGGCGGCCGACTCCTGGTCACCTACGAGGCGCGGCCCGCGCGCGTCTTCAGCACCGACGGCACCGGCCAACCACGCATCATCGGACGCGACACGATCGGGGTCGAAGTGGCGCGCTGGGCGGACGGGGATCGGCAGGTGGTTGCGATCACGGCGGATCGCAGCGTGGAGTTCTGGTCGAGCACCACTGGTGTGACGCCGACGCGCACCGTGCGCGCCGGCGACGACGTGATCGTGGCACTCGAGGCGGGTGGCGACGGCCGACTGGTGGCCATCGGAACGGAACGTGGGAAGATCCTGGTCCATGACGCCGCGACGGCAAAGCTCCGGCGCACCATCGCCGCGCATGCCGGGGCAATCCGTTCGCTCTCGTGGAGTGGCGACGGAAAGCTGATCATCTCGACGTCGAATGACGAGGCAATCCGGATCACTGACGTCGCGACGGGCACGGCACGGTCGATGCTCCGTCGCAGCGGCGACAACATCCAGTCCGGCGTCTTCCGTGCTGATGGCCAGCGCATCGTTCTCACCTCCGGCGCCACGTTCCAGGCGATGATCTGGAGTGGCGACGAGAGCGAGATGCCGTTGCCGCTGTCGGGACAAACCAACGAACTGGTGTTGTACGCCTTCGTGTCCGGCGGCGAGCGAGTGCTGACGGCGTCCGCTGATGGGAGCGTCCGGCTCTGGGAACTTCCGCCGGCGCCCGTCTACCGCGGGTCGGCGAGCGGTGACACGCTCGACGACGTGCGAACCGCCGCATTCTCGCACGATGGCGCACGAGCCGCACTGGCGACGCGCCGCGGGACGGTCTCCGTCGTCGCACTCGATGCGCCCGACAATCGCCAGATCGTCGACACTACTTTCGCCGATGCGTGCGCGATCAGTTTCGCGCCGGGCGACCGACAGCTGGATGCCGTGAGCTGCGGCGGCCGAACGTCGTCGTGGGCCCTCGACCGCATTTCGCCGCCAGCGGCACGGCGTGATGTGTACACCGGCCTCGCGTCGGCGGAGTTCGCACCGCGCGCGCGACGTGCCCTCTGGTCAAACGATCTGGCCGAAGTGCGTGCCGTCGATGCCGCGTCGCCTGGGGCCAGCCGTCAGCTGCGTCCTGAGAACGTGCGCAAGACTCGATGCGCCGCCCTGTCCGACGATGGACAGCGCGTTGCGGTGTGTACCGCCGATGGCAGCATCGAAGTCACCGACTTCATGGCGACCGGCGTTTCGACGCGCATCCGCAGCACGCGGCCCCCCACGTCCCTCGCATTCACCCATGATGGCGCACGACTCGCGATCGGGGATGAGATCGGTAATACGCGCATCGTCGGCATTGGTGGTGCAGACAGTGGACGATCGCTGACCGGCCAGCGCGAGGCGGTCTTTCGTATCGACTTCGCGCCCGACGACAAGCAGGTGTTGACCAGCTCGGACGATGGATCGGTGAAGGCGTGGGATCTGGTGCGCGGCATCTCGACCGTCACACTGCGGCCACGCGGACCTGAAGTGAAGAGTGCGCGCTGGATTGCGGACGGTCGGCGGATCGTGACGCTCGGGTACGACCAAGGGGAAGCGCGGCTCTGGAACGCCGATGGCTCAGGTGGTTCCGTCGCGCTGCCCGGTGACGGCGCGATCGTGACGCAGGCGCTGACCAGTCCAGACGGGCGATGGGTCCTCACCATGACTGACGACCAATCGGCCCATCTCTTCCCCATCGATCTCGAGCTCGCGCTCACGCCGCTGCGGGCGCAGACGGTGTGCCTGTCGGCTCGTGACCGGCGTCGGTATCTGAGCGAATCGGAGCCGGTCGCAGCGGAGCGGTTCGCGGCCTGTCAGCAGCGGCGAAGCGGGATCAAGGCGATAAAGTCATGAGTCTCCCCGACACGCGCAGGTCAAAAATCAGACATGGCCCGCGCTACCGGTACGGATACACCACGAAAAAGACCAGTGACATCGCCGCCAGCACCCACAACGGTGGCGGCACGTCGCGGACGCGACCGGTGATCAGCTTGAGCACCGGATACACCAGCAGGCCCGCCGTCATCCCGACTCCGATATTGTACGTGAAGCTGATCAGGACGATGGTGAGGAAGGCGGGAATCAGTTCGGTGTAGTCGGTAAAGTCGATCTGTGTGATCGGCGCGAGCATCAGGATGCCGATGGCGATCAGGGCAATGCCGTAGGCGTGCGGAGGAATCGATGTGAACAGTGGCGCGAGGAAGAGCGAGGCGAGAAACAGCGCCGCCACCACCAGCGCCGTGAAACCGGTGCGGCCCCCCTCCTCGATCCCCGCCGCCGATTCGACGAACGCGCCACAGGTACTGGTGCCGACGAACGGTGCCACCAGGTTCGACAGCGCGTCGGCCAGCATCGGCTTCTCGATTTCCGGCAGATTGCCCTGTGCATCAAGCAGCCCGGCACGCGCCGACAGGCCGAGCAGCGTTCCGATCGTATCCACGAACGCCAGCACGAAGATGATCATCACCACTGGCGCCGCCTTGAGCGTCAGCGCTCCGGCGATATCGAGCTGGCCGGCAATCGGTGCCAGACTCGGTGGCAGGCTGACAACGTGGGCTGGCAGTGGCGTGATGCCAAGCGCAAACGACAGCACAGTGGTCAGCAGGATGCCCGCGATCAGCGCACCCGGAACTCGCTTCACCAGCAACCACGCCGTGAGCAGAAAACCCACCATCGCCAGCAGCGTTCCGGGACTCGAGATGTTGCCCAGCGCGACCGGTGCGCCAGGCACTCCAAGTGCGACGACGCCAATCTGATTGAGGCCGATGAACGTGAGAAAGAGTCCGATGCCAACCGCATAGCTGTGCTTGAGCGACGCGGGAATCGCGTTTGCGAGCCAACTGCGCACCTTCAGCACGGACAGCACCGTGAAGAGCACGCCGGCGACGAAGATTGCGCCGAGCGCCGTCTGCCATGGGAACCCCATTCCCTTGACGACGGTGAAGGCGATGAACGCATTCTCGCCCATGTAGGGTGCAATCGCGAACGGGCGCTTGGCGTACACGCCCATCACCAGCGTACCGAATGCCGCCGAGATGATCGTCGCGGTGACTGATGCAGCGCGCGGAAGCCCCGCCGCTTCAAGGATCGCAGGATTGACGATGATGATGTAGGCCATCGTCAGGAACGTCGTGAAGCCGGCCATCGTCTCCTGACGATAGCTGGTCTGTCTGGCTTCAAAATCGAAGTAGCGGTGCATGACGAAGGCGGTGCGGTGGGTGTGTGATGTCTATCGCGCGGGCAGCGCCTTGAGATATGCGATGACCATTGCGGCCGAGTTATCCGCTGCCAGCGCGCCAAAGACCGGGACCTCGTTGCGTCCGCTCCCGCCACCGGCGAGGTCGGAGAGCGACCGGAACGCGATGTAGGGCACGCGATTCTGATACGCGACCATCGCCACCGCGGCGGTCTCCATGTCGAGTGCATCGGCGCGAAAGGTGTTCCAGGCCCACTCGCGATAGGCGGCGTTGTCGACGAACGTCGGGCCGCTGACGCCGTTACCGCCGACCACCACCTTTGGCGCGTGCGAGAGACACTGGCCCGCGCGGGTGCAGCGACTGAGCTGAACACGCCTCGCGACATCACGCGCGACTGCCAGCGAGGCACTGTCCACCGGGAACCAGAAGCGACGCACCAGCGAATCAGGCGTCCCGCTGGTCAGCGCCACCGACGAGGCCCGAGGAAACATCATGCCGAAGGAGGCGAACTCGCCCGCCATCCTGTTTGTCTCCCAGCCGGACGGTGTCTCCCGCGCGAACACCGCCTCCTGATAGTTGGCCCATTGCGCGGGCACCGTGACATCGCCGACGCGCAGCCCCGGGTTGACGCCGCCGGCGATGCCTGAGAAGACGATGCCGCGGATCGCGAATCGATCCAGCACCGCCTGCGTGGTCATCGCGGCATTCACCATGCTGAATCCGCTCAGCATCAGCACCACATCGTGGCCGGCGAGCCGTCCGATGTAGTGCGTCCGGCCGTTGACGACCCGGGTCGACGTGATCTCGGCCGCAGCCCTCAGTCGGACGAGCTCTGCATCGAAGGCCGAGATGATTGCGAGCCGCGGCCGCGTGTCGCCGCCAGTGGCGGGTCGGATGGTCGCACAGCCGGTGGCGATGAGCCCGATGACACCGAGGATGAACGCGCGGAAAGCACTGGGCCGCATGAGCGTGATGCGTGAGGGAATCCGTGACGTCCGGGCGCAGCAGACAGGCCAGTATAGCGGGGCTGGCGTGCGAATCGTCTACACCACACGGCCTGACGCGCGGCGGGCCCTACGCCGGATCGCCGCAGGACTCGCGAATGACCAGCTCGCAGCGGAGCCGGATATCGTGCGCCGGTAGTTCGCGCGACGTGACCCGTGTGAGCATCATCGACATCGCCACTTCACCGATCTGCCGCGTCGGCTGCCGGTAGGTCGTGAGGGGCACCGGGAGCAGCGTGGCGTAGTCGACATCATCGATGCCAACCAGCCGCAGATCCTGCGGGACGCGCACACCGAGGCGAAGCAGTGTGTGCATCAGTCGTCCCGCGGTGCGATCATTGGCGCAGACGATCGCGTCGGGCATGAGGGTGCGCAGCATCTCCTTCACGGCCTCGGCGCCGCCCGGGTCGAGACGCACACCGTCGACCGCCTCCGATCGCGTCTGCATCGCGCGCCGATATCCTGACTCGCGCGCGTCGACGGTCGGTGCGCTTTCCGGCTGGCGCACGAAGATGACCCGCTGCGCTCCGCGCTGCAGCAGATGCTCCGTCATCACGTATCCGGCGCGTCGGTTGTCGATACCGACGAGATCGTGGCGTCCCGGATCGGGATACGGCGTGACCGGACGGTCGAGCAGGACGACCGGAATGTTGGCATTGTCCAGCGCGCGGACGATCTGATGGTTCACGTCACCGGGTGCCGGTGACATGCCGACAGGGGCGAAGAAGACGCCGTCCACATGCCGCTCGATGTACTGCTTGCAGAGTTGCCAGGCGCGTTCGCCGCGCCGCTCGACACCGCCGGCCACGCCGTCGACAGGCGCACTGCCCCACACCAGCGCATGTTCATTGGCTAGCGGGGAGGCCATCATGCCGCGACAGATCGACTCGTAGATGTCGGTCTCGCCCAGATCTGCGATCAGCAGGCCGAACGACCGCGCAGAGCCGGTCCTGGAGCGGCTGACGAAGCTCCCGGAACCGGCCCTGCGGCTGATCACACCGGCAGACTGCAGATCGCGCAGGGCGCGACCGATCGTAATCCGGGAATGCCCGAAGCGTTCGGTGAGCAACGCTTCACTCGGCAGGCGCTCGCCCTCCTTCCATCGACCGCTCTGAATTTCCTTCAGCAGCGTGACGAAGACTTCGTGGTGCTTACTTGGCGCAGGGCGAGCGCTCGAGGCGGCCATCGAACTGTTCGGTGAAAGGGGAACGCCGAACATAACAGCTGTTTATCGCTGAGTCCGGACTCGGAGGGTACCCTGACTACGGCCGAGAGTCCATGTACCGTTGGTCAGTTTGACTGCGCCGCCAGCGTTCTGGTCGTCGAGCACCAAAGTCAGCAGCCCTGAGCTCGTTTCGCCCTGGAGGACGAGGTTGGCATCGATCACCGTGACCGTCATCGGAATCGTGCTGTTCTCGCCCGACATGTCGACCGTGGCGAGGAGCGCGCCGGCCGAATCCGAGACGGTGATCTGGCGGGGGAAGGCCGAGTTGGGCGGGGTGCCGAGGACTTCGTAGACAGCAACGATGCGAACCGGATTCGCGGCAGAGAGGCTGGTGGGCTTGGCGACGACGGTCCTGGTGTTGAGGGCCGTCTGCTGCGCGGCGAGTGGCTGGGCGGCAAGGGTGAGGGTCGAAGCGGCAGCGATGGCGACGAAGAGTGGGCTGGTGCGCATAGGGTTCTCCTTGAGAAGATGATACCTCAGATAGTTATAACAACTTATGCCAAGTGGCATCCTTACCTGACATATCTTACTGACATTCGGCGGGGAATGCAAGACTCGATGGGCTCCTTCACTGGAGTGTTACGCTCGGTGACATGTACATCCTGTTATGTCAGCTTATCCAGAATCCACACGCGTTGCGCGCTGGTGCCAGCCGCGCCGAGCGCGCATACTCGCAGAGCACCAACGTGCACGCCCCTGATCACCCCGACACAGCGCCAGACGCGCAGGACGTCAGATCATGGCCCGACCGAAATCGAAGCCCGAACCGCTTTACATCGGCGTCGGCGGACACATCGTGTGCCTGCACCCCACCACCGGTGACGAGATCTGGCGGACCAAGCTGAAGTCAGCGGCGTACGTCACGCTCCAGGTCACGGACGGCAGCATCATGGCTGGCGCAGGTGGTGAGCTGTTCTGCCTCGACCCGCGCACGGGTGAGATCCGCTGGCACAACAAGCTGAAGGGACTCGGGCTGGGAGTCATTGCCTTCGCCGGGAGCGACATGGCGGTCATGCAGGCGGCGATCGCGGCGCAGGCCGCCGCGACGACGGCCGCGACCGTGTGAGCTACGCGCCGAACCACCGCTCCGCGCGCAACTGATCCCAGATCGCGCGAACCACGCGCGCTCCACCGTCGCGAACCTTCGCCGCATCGTCCACGACCAGTTGGCCATCGAACAGCTGGAAGTAGCCCTGCGTCACCACATGGCGAACGGCAAGACCGTGCGCGTAGAGCAGGTTGTTGAGCGGCTCTGGACCGGGCGTGCCACTGCCCATCAGGAAGCCGCTGACATCGATGCTGCACAGATCGGCCTTCGCCCCGACCGCGATGCGGCCCAGGTCGGGGCGGCGCAGCCCATCCGCCGCACCCACCGTCGCCCCGTCAATCGCGTCGCGAATCGTTGGCAGCCGCAGTGACGTTCCGGTTGCCGTGTTGAGCAGCCGCGCGCGGGCCCGGCCGCAGATCACCGCCAGCTTCAGGTTCTCGATGTAGTCGTTCGAGTGGGTGTCGATGCCCACATTCGTTCGCACGCCGGCTGTCAGTGCTTCCGGATAAGGCTGCGTGCCGCTGGATGCCCCTGCCCCTCCACCCGAGGGACAGTGCGCGTAGATCCCGCCACGCCGTTTCATCACGGCCCAGTCGTCCGCGGTTGCACCGGTCATGTGTGCCCCGAAGAACGGCCCGTCGAACGCGCCCAGTTCCTCGAGCCAGGCCGCGGGTGATCGCTGCCAGAGCCGATTCGTCGTGCGAGCTTCACCCGCACCCTGTGCGAGATGGATATGGATCCCGTTGCCGAGCGTCTTTGCCGCCGCGATGACCGCGCGCATCGTTTCTGGCGTGTGCGTGTCGGTGGCATGCGGCGTCATCATCGGTCGGATCAGCCCATCCTCAGCCCCGTTGTTTTCCATCGCGAACTGCAGATTTGCCTCGATCTCCGCCAGTGTGTCGCGCACACTGTCGAACAGCAACTGGTCACCCGTGCGGCGCCAGATCGGAAACAACCGCGCGGTACCCGGCACCATGCCACCCGGAAACCCACGCACATGCCACCGCCGCGCGACGCGCACGTAACTCCGTGCCTGCTTCAGGCTGAGACTCATCTCGACGTGTGTCGTGCACCCTGACCGCAGCAACTCGGCCATGTTGTAGGCGGTGACGACATCGAGGTCGTCATCCGACAGCGCCTCCAGGAGTTCGAGTGGCCGTTGGTACGATCGTCCCCCCTCGATGATGCCTCGTGTGGGGCTCCCGGACGCGGTATGCGTGTGACCGGAGATGAGCCCTGGCAGCAGCAGCTGTCCGCGCGCATCGACGCGCGCCACGTTCCCGGCGATACGGCCTTCGACGACCGCGACGATGTCATTACCGCGCACCCGGACCGACACGTCGGGGACCAGCGCCGCCGTGCCGCCGCGGTCGATGAGCGCCCAGGACGCTTCGATCACGAAATCGCGCCCCGGCGCGCTGCGACGCGCCTCGTCGCCCGTGGCGACGTGCCGCTCATGCAGCAGCGGCAGCGCGGCGAGCGCGCTGCTGCGCAGTAACTCCCGGCGACTGAGCGGCATCCCCGCGGCCGGCCGCGGACGGAGGTCATCGCTCATGGGAGCGCGAGGCAGTGCGTCGTCATACGCTGGATTCCATTGCGCACGATGGCGCACCTTCAGCGCGACCCAGTGAGACCGCCCACGCTGCAACGGCGGCAATGTCATCAGGGGTGGTGCGACAGCAGCCCCCGATCACCGTGGCCCCTGCGTCGTACCAGGCGCGAGCGCCATCGAGAAAGGAGCCACAGGTCGGCGTGTCGACCCACTGCTTCTCGACCGCGTCCCATGTTTCTCCCGAGTTCGGATAGACGACGATCTGCGCCGCGGTGACGGCCCTCGCGGCCCGCACCAGCGGGGCGATGTACTGCGGCGGCGTGCAGTTGACGCCGATGGCAACGACCTGAGCGTGCGCGCCTGTCTCAGCGGCGACCGGCGCGAATGCTTCACCATTCGAAATGCACGTCTGATCACGCGCCGAAAAACTGATCCACGCTCGCACCTCGGGATGCGCCTCGAGACATCGCAGCAGCGCGCGCGCTTCTTCGGCGCATGGAATGGTTTCACAGGCGAGCAGGTCTGCGCCGCTGCGGGCGAGCAGATCGAAGCGAGGTTGATGCCAGGCGACCAAGGCCTCCTCATCGAGCGCATAGTCGCCGCGATACTCCGATCCATCGTTGAGAAATGCGCCATATGGACCGACCGACGCAGCAACCAGCGGACGTGCACGACCGCGACGATTACCTGTCTCAGCCCAGAAGGCATCGCGCGATTCCGTCGCGATCGAGACGGCGCGCTTGAACAGCACTTCGGCACCGGCCGCGTCGATCCCGCGGCGGGCGAACCCCTCGAACGTCGCCTGATAGGTGGCCGTGATTGCCACGTCAGCGCCAGCCGCGAAATACGCATCATGCACGGCCCGGATCAACTCGGGCTGCTCGATCAGGAGACGCGCCGACCAGAGCGGATCACGCAGATCGGCGCCACGGCGCTCCAGTTCCGTGGCCAGGGCGCCGTCGAGCACCACCAGTCCACGAGTAGCAAGGAAGGAAGAGAAGAGGTCGCTCACGGCGACAACGTGGTCGGGTTCTGCCGTGCGCTGGCGCGGCGCCAGACAAATCGGAGCAGCAGGACGCCCGCAATCAGCGATGGAACCGAGATCACCAGGAACGCCCTGATTCCGTCACCACCGAACGAGGACAGCGTGATATAGCCACCGCAGGCCGTCATGAACAGGGCGAGCAGCCCCCCGACGAGCAGGGCCAGCCCGATCAGCATTTGCTTCATACGGTGCTCCGCTGCATCTGGAAGAGTTGCTCCACCTCGGCACGCCGCTCATCGAGCAGCGTGTGGCGATCGTCCCGATACAACAGGTTGAATGACTCGAACGGGATGATGCGACCATCCGGTTGCACGATGTGCACACAGCTCTTCTTCATCGCGCGCACATCGAACGCGGTCGCATCCATGAACGCCATCATCAGCACCCGGAAGACGCTGTCGTAGCCGACGCTGGGCGGTGCGTCGATACCGGGCAGGCAGCAGAGCAGCGACGCGAGGTGCTTTGCCTGCGCTTCCGGCGTATGATTGGTGGCAAACAGCCGGAACACCTGGTCCTTCAACGCCGGATCCTGCTCGCAGACAATCGTGTTCCGGTCGCCCGCGAGCTGCACCTCAGGGCCGATGAATCGCGTCAGCGGTGTGATGCCGCCTGCGGTACGAAGGGCGTACCCCATCGCCAGCGAATCCGGATTACACGGTTCCGGGATCACGTCTTCCGGCTGGAAGATCGGGCACTGATCGAGCAGCAGCCGTCGCACGTCGGTCAGAGTCAGTCGCGCGGTCTGCTGTTCGACGCCGTCGATGCGACCGGCGAACTGGATCGGCTGCAACGTCACGCCGCGCACACCGGTGTGCTGCGTAGCCCACGCGATGACATCGCCGATCTGGTCATCGTTCACGCCAGCTGCGACGGTCATCACCAGCGTCGTCGAGAGCCCGACGCGATCGAGTGCCGCGACGGCATCTTCACGAATTCGCCGCAGGTCGGCGCCACGCAGCGTCATCAGCGCATCGCGCTCGAGCGAATCGAACTGCAGGTATACCTCGAGACCCGGCGCGTAGGTCGCCAAACGCTCGGCAAACCCGGCCTCGGCTGCAATTCGGATGCCGTTCGTGTTCAGCATCAGGTGCTTGATCGGGCGACGTTTCGCCGCATCGAGGATGGCGAAAAAGTCCGGATGAGTGGTTGGCTCACCGCCGGAGATCTGCACTACATCCGGCTCGCCTTCATTGGCGACGACTGCCTCGAGCATTCGTTCGATCGTCGCGAGATCACGTCGCTCCGTGCGATGCGGCCCGCTGGCCGCGTAGCAGACGGGACACGAGAGGTTGCAATGATCCGTGATCTCCGGGGTCGTCAGACACGAGTGCTGCATGTGATCGGGGCAGAGTCCGCAATCGTATGGACATCCCCATGCCATTTCGGCGTTGAACCGCTCCGGCATCTCGGGTGGCTTGATGTAGAGCTCGCGACCCATGCGCCAGAATGCCGCGTCGGATGCGACGAGCACCCTGGTCTGTCCGTGTGCAGGGCACCACTTGTACATCAACACCGTGTTGTCGCGGATGACGAGCTTGCCTTCGATGCGCCGGAGAAATTCGTCGCAGAGCGAGACGACGTGATCATAGTACAGATAGGGCCGCGTTTTCGGCATCGCGTTTTCAGGAAGCGGTTGGACGCGGCGACTGGGCAGCGACCAGGATCATGCGGCGCCGGAACAGCGTCCCGAACCATACGAGGCCAAGGAGCGCGGCCCATTGAATGGCGGTGAGGGAACCGTAGAGTGCCACTGGGAGCGTACCCGCCGCCAGTGGACCGAATGGCGGCTTGAGCCACTCCAGCCCGAATCGGATCGCGCAGTATTCAAAGAGAAGCGCGGCGTATCGGGCCCGGGACGGTCCGGCCAGCGGGCGCGAATGCTGAAGAACAGGATCACGACGCAGACGATCTCATACGCTGCGACGGGATGGCGCAGAATGCCGTCGCCATGGTTCCAGCCCCAGGGCAGGCGCGTCGCGTTCCCAGACGTCTGGTCCCACAGCCCCGAGAGCTGGCATCCGACGCGCCCGATCACGAGGCCGAGTACGATCGGCGTCACCCAGGCGTCTCCGGTCGCTGAGCGCCATCCGATGACGCGTTTACCGAACTCGACTGCGAGGGTCCCGCCGAGGAAACCGCCGAGTACCCACTTGCCGGCGAGCCATAATGCCGGGTCGTGGCGCTGGGTGAGGGCTGGCAGGTGTCAGAGGATGTGCAGGCCCTTGCTGCCGAGCGCGGCACCAAACACCGCGCAGGCGAGCAGGACGAATCGATCCCGGGGCGGCGGCGGGCTGAGGGGCCGTGCGCGCGAGTACCACCGTGCCGCGATGAAATAGGCGAGCGATTCGAAGAGCAGGTGCGTGAGGGCGC
>CAYMQV010000122.1:0-1804 GCA_964392395.1 uncultured Gemmatimonadaceae bacterium | reverse complement strand
GGCCGTTGCGCGTAAACAGGAACAGTCGCAACCGCGCCCTGCCCCGGGGGATGAGCGGAATGCTGGCGAGTACCGTCAAAATGTCGACGCGTCGCGTGGCCGTTCGCACCCTCGTTTTATCGAATACACGTCGTTCACCGATCCGTGATGTCGATTCACCGATTCACGGTAACCGGCGCAGACAGGGGCGCGTACGCTCCGTCATATGCGGACATCCTCATTTCATAGCGAACCGTGCGAGCGCTGGCAGTGGCTTTGCGCCGCAGCGTTGATCTGCACCGTCAACGCACAGGCAACGGCCCAATCACCTTCGGCCGCAGCGACCACGGTTCGCGGCACGGTGCAGCTTCCCAACGGCCGCGGCAGCGGGGGCGTGGTGGTGTCGCTGCTC
This sequence comes from uncultured Gemmatimonadaceae bacterium, assembly GCA_964392395.1. Lineage (GTDB taxonomy): Bacteria > Gemmatimonadota > Gemmatimonadetes > Gemmatimonadales > Gemmatimonadaceae > JACMLX01. The sequence goes on along the minus strand of CAYMQV010000122.1, from coordinate 1,413 downwards.
GAAACGCTCGAGCAGGCGACGACTGACAGTCTCGGGCATTTCGCGCTTCGCACGACCTACCGCGGTACCGCAACACTGGTGGCACGACGCATCGCATACATCCCCGCCACGATGGACATTGCGATCCCGATCGATACCGCGCTGCTGCTGCAGATGGAGCCGCACCCCCCCGCCCTGTCGACCATGACGGTCGTGGCGGCTGGCGAATACACATTGGGCGGTGGGAAAACGGCGACGCTGACACCACTGCAGGTGGTGCAGACCCCGGGCGCCGCCGCCAATATCATGCGGGCACTGCAGACGTTGCCGGGACCGCAGGGTGTCGACGAAGGCAGCGGTCTGTTCGTGCGTGGCGGCGACGTCACCGAAACCCGCGTGCTGATCGACGATGCCTGGCTGCTGTCGCCGGCCCGTTTCGACAATCCAACCGGCCACGTGACGTCGTCGGTCAATCCGTTTCTGCTCGACCGCACCGTCTTCTCGACTGGTGGGTTCGGTGCACAGTACGGCAACGCCCTGTCAGGGCTCGTGCGTCTCGAGACGGCGGGGCGCCCCGAGCGTACCACCGGCACCGCCACCTTTTCGATCGGCAATGCCGGCATCGCGCTCGCCCTCGCACCGAGCGCCAGACTCGGCGCACGGATCAGCGCGAACATCAACGATCTGTCACCGCTCATCTCCGTGTTCGGAGCCGCACAACCGTATGACCCGCCCCCACGCGGAGCCGACGTCAGCGCGACGGCAGAGTGGAAGAGTGGCCGTGCTGGCCGTGTGCGGCTCTTCGGGTTGCGTCAGGGATCGCGCGTTGGCGTCGGCGATGCGGGGACCGTCTCCGGCGCCTCGTACAACAATCGCACAGTCCAGAACATGCTCGTGTTGTCCTGGCGTGACAGCTCGACGCGCATCAGACCATCCGTCACCGTAGCGCGCTCGTCGTACGATCGGCGCGAAGGATTCACTGGCATCGATCTCGGCACCGCACTCGCCGTCACACACGCTGTGGGCGCGATGGCATATCAGGTGCGCGATGGACTCGCCGTCACGGCGGGCGGTGACATGGAGCGCCTGACAGCCGACTTCTCCGGTCAGGCACCAGGCACCCCAGGTGCCGAGCCACGCCGGCTGTTCACGAACACCACCGATGCCGACCGCGTCGGTGTGTACACCGACGTCACGTGGCAGCATCCACGCGGAATTCGGATCATCGCGGGGGTGCGAAGCGATGCGTCGTCGCTCACCGGCCAGCGCACAGTGGATCCACGGCTCTCGGTTGCCTGGCAACTTGGCGGACTGGGGCTGACAGCGGCGTGGGGGGTGCAACATCAGGTGGCGGAGCCGGTGTTCTACCGCCCGACCCCTGCGACGCCGGATTTCGACCCGATGCGCGTCGCACAGACGATCATCGGCGCACAG
>CAYMQV010000121.1:10915-13693 GCA_964392395.1 uncultured Gemmatimonadaceae bacterium | reverse complement strand
ACCTTGCCCACCAGCTCGGCGGTGGCATCTACACCAAGGCCGCCGACGTCGGCGCCGACCTGGTGGGCAAGGTCGAAGCCGGGATTCCGGAAGATGATCCCCGCAATCCGGCGGTGATCGCCGACCTCGTTGGTGACAATGTCGGCGACTGCGCCGGTCGTGGCGCCGACCTCTTCGAAAGTACGGCTGCCGAGAACCTCGGTGCGATGATCCTCGGCGTGGCGCTGTTCAAGTTCTTCGGGATCAATGGCATCCTCTTCCCGCTCGTGATCGGCGCACTTGGCCTGCTCTGCTCGATCGTCGGCGTGATGACCGTGAGCACGAAGGAAGATGCCGATCCGATGGCGGCGCTGAATCAAGGGTACTACATCACCGCGGCGCTGGTCGCCGTGATGTTCTTTTTCGTCTCGCGCTGGCTGCTGGCGACGCCGGAAGCGCCCGAAGCGTGGCTGAGCTTCTTCTACTGCGGCTTGATCGGCATCGCGACGTCGATCGCGTTCGTGTTCATCACGCAGTACTACACCGAGTACCGCTACCGCCCTGTACTGTCGATCGCCGATGCCAGCCAGACCGGCCCGGCGACGAACATCATCATGGGGATCGCCGTCGGTATGGAATCCACGGTGCTGCCCGTCATCACCATCGGTATCGCACTGTTGTCCAGTTTCATGGTCGGGCAGGGCAGCGGTTTGATGGAGAATGGTGTGAAGGTGGGTGGTTTGTTCGGAACGGCGGCGGCGACGATGGGCATGCTCGGCACCGCCGGCTACATCCTCGCGATGGATGTCTTCGGTCCGATCACCGATAACGCCGGTGGCATCGTCGAGATGTCCCAGCAGCCCGCCTCGATCCGCGACAAGACCGACCGGCTCGATGCGGTCGGCAACACCACCAAGGCATTGACGAAGGGATATGCCATCGGTTCGGCAGCGCTCGCCGCATTCCTGCTGTTCTCGGCGTATCTCGATGAAGTCAAGAACATGACCGGCTCGCCGCTGACGGTGGATCTATCCAAGCCGCAGGTCTTCGTGGCCGCGCTGCTGGGTGGCATGCTCGTGTTCTGGTTCTCCTCGCTGGCAATGAAGGCCGTGTCGACGGCGGCGCAGCTGGTGATCGAAGAAGTCCGCCGGCAGTTCCGCGAGAAGCCGGGCATCATGCTTGGGACCGACAAGCCGGACTATGCTGCCTGCGTTGACATCGTGACCAAGGGGGCGTTGCGAGCGATGGTACTGCCGGGCGCTTTGGTCGTGAGTTTCCCGATCATCGTCGGCGTCCTGTTCAAGTATCTTGGCGCGCCGGGCGAACGGTTGGGCGCCGAAGCGGTGGCTGGCTTCTTGATGATCTCGACCGTCGTCGGGATTCTGATGGCGGGATTCCTGAACAACTCGGGCGGCGCCTGGGACAACGCCAAGAAGTACATCGAGACCGGTGCCTACGGCGGCAAGAAGAGCGATACGCACAAGGCGGCGGTGGTGGGTGATACCGTCGGCGATCCGTTCAAGGACACTGCCGGGCCGTCGCTGCACGTGCTCATCAAGCTGCTCAGCACCATCACACTCGTCATGGCTCCGCTCTTCATCTGATCGTTCTGGCTGCCGGCGCTCCTTCGTGGTGCGCCGGCAGTCTTCGCTAATCCAGGTGCTTATGTCGCTGATGCAGCGGAAGCCGATCGCAAGCGCAGGCGAAAGCTCGGGCATGAAGCGCACGCTTGGCGTGAGCGATCTCGTCCTGATGTCGATTGGCGCCGTGATCGGAGCCGGGATTTTCGCTTCGCTTGGCACGGCGGCTGCCGGCGAGGTGCTCAAGGACGGGACCATCGTCCGGTATGGCGCAGGGCCTGCGCTGGTGGTCAGCTTCATCCTGCTCGGTGTGGTCTGCGGTCTGGCCGCGCTGTGTTATGCCGAGCTGGCCTCGATGATTCCCGCAGCCGGAAGCGCGTATGCGTATTCCTATGCGACACTCGGTGAATTGGTGGCGTGGATCATTGGGTGGGACCTGATCCTCGAGTATGCGGTGGGCAACGTGGCGGTTGCGATCGCGTGGAGCGGATACTTCGATTCGCTGCTCAGCGGATTCAACATTCATCTCCCCGGGTGGCTCACGCACGGCTACTTCCAGGCGATGAAGAGCACCATCCCGGCGGTGCAGCAGGCCGTCATCGACGCGCCGCGGATCGCAGGCATCCCGGTGCTCCTCAACCTGCCGGCGTTCCTGATCGTGGCGGCGATCACCTGGTTGCTGTGTCGTGGCGCGCGCGAGAGCGCGAGGGCTAACGCGATCATGGTCGGCATCAAGCTGCTGGTGCTGACGCTGTTCGTCGTGGTCGGGTCGATGCACATCGATCCGGCCAACTACCATCCGTTCGCGCCCAATGGCTGGCGTGGCATTCACCAGGGGGCCGCGATCGTCTTCTTCGCCTACATCGGATTCGATGCCGTGAGCACGGCGGGCGAAGAGACCATCGATCCACAGCGGAATCTGCCGCGCGGCATTCTGATCGGACTGGCGATCTGCACCCTGATCTACGTGATCGTGGGCGCGGTCGCGACCGGCATGGTGAAGTACGACAAGCTGCTCGGTGCCGACCCGCTGGCGAAGGCGTTGCAAATGGCGGGGCTGACCACGGTGAGCTGGATCGTCTCGGCGGGCGCCGTGGTGTCGATGGCTGCGGTGCTGCTGGTGTTCCAGTACGGTCAGCCGCGGATCTTCTACGCGATGGCGCGCGACGGCCTGCTACCGCCCTTCGCGGCAAAGCTGCACCCGAAGTACCGCACGCCG
>CAYMQV010000121.1:5648-10905 GCA_964392395.1 uncultured Gemmatimonadaceae bacterium | reverse complement strand
GGCGGCCGGATGGCTTCGTCATCGATGCTGCGCGTCGCCGTCTCGGGCGTCTGCGTTGCGCTTGGCGGACTGGTGGCGGACGATGCTGCGACGTATGACCTGACGAATATCGGAACGCTGGCGGCATTCATGCTGGTCTGCATCGGAGTGCTTGCGCTCCGCATCCGGGAGCCGGAGCGTCATCGTCCCTTCAAGGTGCCGTTCGTCTGGTTGGTGGCCGGCGGCGGAGCGTTGTCGTGTCTGTACGTCATGCGCGGCCTTCCGCCCAGTGCCTGGAAGGCGTTCGGGGTCTGGATGATCATCGGTCTCGCGCTCTACTTCCTGTACGGCTACCGGCACTCTGTGCTGCGTACTGGCAAGGCGCTTCCGCCGGTACCGGAGCTCGAAGGCCCGTCGCACTGATCCACGCACTGTCATCCCGAGACCGAGAGCGCATGTCGTTCCTGAAAAAGCTGTCGATCACGCAGTGGATCATCGTCGCCATGATTGTCGGGACGCTCATCGGCTGGCTGTTCCCCGAGGTGGGGAAGAGCCTCAGTCTGCTGTCGACGATCTTCCTCCGGATGATCAAGTCGGTCATCGTCCCGCTGCTCTTCAGTACGCTCGTGATCGGCATTGCCGGCCACGGGGACGACATGAAGAAGGTGGGGCGACTGGCGTTCCGGTCGATCATCTACTTCGAGGTGGTGACGACGCTGGCGCTGGCGGTCGGGCTGATTGCGGTGCATCTGGTGAAGCCCGGTGTGGGAGTCTCGCTGGCGTCCGCCAGCGCCACCGAGGCGTCGCAGTTCACCACGGCCAAGCCCACTCTCTCGAGCGTACTCGAGCATACAGTTCCGCAGAGCTTCTTCGAGGCCGCGGCGAAGAACGAGGTGCTGCAGATCGTCTTCTTCAGCGTCCTGTTCGGCGTCGCGTTGTCCCGGGTTCAGGGGCACCCGCGGAAGGTGATGCTCGATTTCTGCGAATCGCTGAGCGAGGTCATGTTCAAGTTCGTGGCGCTCGTGATGAGTTTTGCCCCCATCGGCATCGCAGGTGCGATCGCGGCGACCGTCGGAAAGTCGGGCCTCCCGGTGCTGCTCACGCTGCTCAAGCTGGTGCTGACGCTCTACGGCGCGCTGGCGGTCTTCATCCTGCTGGTACTGGTTCCGGTGGCACTCATGGCGCGCGTGCCGCTGGTTGCTTTCGTCAAGCAGGTGAAGTCGTCTGCGCTGCTCGCCTTTTCCACCGCCAGTTCCGAGGCGGCGCTGCCCGGTGCGATGCAGGCGATGGAGAAACTCGGCGTGCCGAAGCGAATCGTCGCCTTCGTCATGCCGACCGGGTACAGCTTCAACCTCGATGGCAGCACGCTGTACCTCGCCGTTGCGAGCATCTTCGTTGCCCAGGCCGCGGGGATCGACCTGCCCATCAAGACGCAGCTGCTGATGATGCTGACGCTGATGCTGACATCGAAGGGGGTCGCCGCAGTTCCTCGTGCGTCGCTGGTGATTCTGTCCGGCGCGCTGACGCAGTTCGGGCTGCCGCTCGAAGGAGTCGCGCTGATCCTCGGAGTCGATGCGTTGATGGACATGGCGCGGACCAGCGTGAATCTGGTCGGGAACTGCCTCGCCACGGTCGTCATGGCTCGATGGGAAGGGGAGTTCGACGACAGCGCCGCGAGATCACTGGTAGAGCCGCAGGCGGCGTGACACCGTCAGGGGATCCCCCCTTCGAGATCCCGCAGGTTCGCAGCGATTCACCCCGGAACAGGCTGCCGCTTCACGCCGACCATCTGCCGTTATCGCGCGACACCGTGTGTGGCGCTCGCGCACAGATGATCTTGCCGGACACACCTTTCGTTTTACATGAACCGCCATGGCGTAAGTCTCTCTGCTGCAACAGTTAGCGACGTTCGGCTAAGGTTGAACCGCCACTGTTTTCGGCTTCCTTGCTCATGCCACGAAAAATGCGTTGCTCATCACCCGAGGTGAGTAGCCGCGAACGTCGCGGGCTACGGATTTTTCTCCCAGGAGCGGACGACAATGCAGGTACTCTCTTCATTCCGACGAGCGGCCATGCTCGGAGCGCTGGTCGTCTCGGCGTTGCCAGCACAGGCCATCAGAAATACCGGTGCATTCACGCTTGCGACGTTGCCTCGCAATGACGACGGCTCCACAGCACTCGTGAGCACAGGCTTCACCTTCAACCTGTTCGGGCTCACCCAGAACAACCTGTTCGTGAACAACAATGGCAACGTCACCTTCACACAGGCGCTGGCGACCTATACGCCGAATCCGATCGCGGGCAGCAATCTGGCGATTCTCGCGCCTTTCTGGGCCGATGTCGACACGCGGAACGCTGCCAGCGGCGTGACGCAGTATGGCACCGGCGCCGTTGGTGGAAGGAGCGCTTTTGCGGTCAACTGGTTCGACGTCGGCTACTACGCCGCGCGCGCCGATCTGAAGAACACGTTTCAGCTGATCATGATCGATCGTTCTGACACCGGTGCCGGGAATTTCGACTTCGAGTTCAACTACGCGCAGATCCAGTGGGACACCGGCGAGGCGAGCAACGGCATCAACGGACTGTGCCCGGCTGCTCCCGCGACGCGGAGCCCGGCCCGCGTTGGTTGGGCGAATGGCGCTGCGGCCACCGTTGAGCTTGCCGGTTCCAACGTCTGCGGTGCCTTCCTCGATGCAGGCGCGAACTCGCTGATCCGGAACTCGCTCAACAGCAACGGGGTGACGGGCCGATATGTCTGGAATGTGCGCAACGGCAACGTCGAGCCGACGCCGCCACAGCCTGGAGTCATCCCTGAGCCGTCCACGTACATCCTGATGGGCACAGGCCTGCTCGGACTCGTAGTTGTTGCCCGTCGTCGCCGCGCGATTCAGGGGCGCTAGTCTCGGTAGCACAGTGACACAGTGACTGACGCAGGTTGGCGTCGGACACAGAATGAAACGGCCCGCGGAGCGTCAAACGCTCGCGGGCCGTTTTGTCCTGCGCGTCACACGTACTTCAGCGAGTCGCAAACGAGTCGCAGGCGTCCATCCGTCCGGTATCGAATCCGCGGCGGAACCAGGTCATGCGCTGCGCGGCGCTGCCGTGCGTGAACGACTCCGGTCGGATCGAGCTGCCGGTCATCTCCGAAATCCGGTCGTCGCCGACTGCTGACGCCGCCTTCAGTGCTTCGTCCACATCGCCGGCTTCGAGGCGCCCGGCCTCGCGCGCATGACGTCCCCAGATACCGGCATAGCAGTCGGCCTGCAGCTCGAGCCTTACGCTGAGTTCATTGCGGGCGTCCGGATTCTGCTGCTGCAGGCGGCGCATCTTCCGCTCCGTGCCGAGGACGTTCTGCACATGATGCCCAATCTCATGCGCCAGGACGTACGCCTGCGCGAAGTCGCCCGGCGCACCGAAACGGCGCCGCAGTTCGTCGTAGAATCCGAGATCGATGTACACTTTCTGGTCGGCGGGGCAGTAGAACGGTCCCGTCGCGGACTGCGCACCGCCACAGCCGGTGTCGACCTGGTCCCGGAACAGCACCAGGCGCGCACGCGCATACTGCGCGTTGCCCGCTGCGAAGATCTGCGTCCAGTTGTCCTGCGCGTCATCGAGGACGAAGGACATGAACTTGACCAGATTTTCCTCCTCCGCGGATGTCTGCGCTGGTGGGCGAGACGGACCGCTGGCGGGCTGAGCAGACGGTGCCGGGGCGCCGCCACCACTGCCGAGCACGCCGGTGAGATCGGTCTTGAACACGACGCTCAGCACCAGCAGCACGAGAAATCCACCGATGCCGAGGCGCCCGCCGCCAAGTCGGAAGCCACCACCACCGCCTGACGATTCGCCGCGACGGTCGTCGAGGTCCTCGCTCGGACCCTTGTCGTCCCACTTCATGTGCGCGCTCGGGGAAGAGAGTGAGGGCTGCAGGCATGGCCAGCGCGGCCACCGGCACCATCCACGCGGGCCGACGTGCCCATTGGGAAAAGATAAGTGAACTGCGTCGAAGGTAAGACCTCGTTCATCCACCAGACCGGATGATTCGTTTGCTCGCGGCCCTCGCGGCGACGTCGGTCACGGCGCGGTACTGCCTGCGCACCCTGGAGTGCGTAATCTGCCTCCGCCCGGAGGTAGTTCCATCCCTCGCACCTCAGCGGCCGCGGCGGGCATACTTGCCGACCACGCACGCCGCGGTGACTCGTCGACTTCGCCAGACGCGCCGGCCGATCGCGCTCGGATCGGGCAATCGCGCCGGCACGCGCGTACTGCGACGACGCTTTGACGCGGCGTCAGCGAAGAACGTGGCGAGCGCCTGTGCCGTCATTCAGATTTCGTCCATGACGCGAATCATTCGGGCTGCACGCGGATCCACACGGACCGCTCAGGGATGGATTCAGGAAGCCGCGAAACGGATGCTGATGAACAATCTCGATCCCGATGTGGCCGAGCGGCCCGAGGACCTGGTGGTCTACGGTGGACGCGGGAAGGCCGCGCGGGACTGGAAGAGCTACGACACCATCGTGGCGACACTCGAGCGACTGAAGAACGACGAGACGTTGCTGGTGCAGTCCGGCAAGCCAGTCGCCGTGCTCGAAACCCATCCGATGGCACCGCGCGTCCTGATTGCGAATTCCAATCTGGTGCCCAGATGGGCGACCTGGGAGGAGTTCGATCGGCTCGACAAGCTCGGGCTGATGATGTACGGCCAGATGACTGCCGGCAGCTGGATCTACATCGGCACGCAGGGAATCCTCCAGGGAACCTACGAGACATTCGCCGGCGCGGCCGATGAGCATTTCAACGGCTCGCTGGCTGGGACGATCACCGTGACGGCAGGACTTGGCGGGATGGGCGGCGCGCAGCCGCTGGCCGTCTCGTTGGCGGGAGGCGTCAGCATCTGTATCGAGATTGACGCGTCGCGAATTCAGCGGCGTCTCGAAACGAACTATCTGGACACGGTTGCCACGTCATTGGACGACGCCATTCGTCGGGCAGAGCAGGCAAAGGCCGAGCGGCGAGCGCTGTCGATCGGCGTCCTGGGGAATGCGGCCGCGATGCTGCCGGAGATGGTCGCACGGGGGTTCACGCCAGACCTCGTGACCGATCAGACCTCGTCACATGATCCGCTGATCGGGTATCTGCCGATTACCGCAGCGGATGAAGACGTCGACACGCTGCGTCGCCTGACACCAGACGCCTACCTCGCGCGCGTGCGTGACGCGATGGTCGCCCATGTCGAGGCGATCGTCACCATGCAGCGTCGAGGCGCCGTGGCATT
>CAYMQV010000121.1:3138-5638 GCA_964392395.1 uncultured Gemmatimonadaceae bacterium | reverse complement strand
GGCATTCGACTACGGGAACAATCTGCGGACGCAGGCGCAGCTGGCGGGATACAAGGACGCGTTCAGCTATCCCGGATTCGTTCCGGCGTTCATCCGTGAGAGTTTCTGCGAGGGGCGTGGACCATTCCGTTGGGTGGCGCTGAGTGGTGATCCGGCGGATATCGCCGCAACCGATGCCGCGATGCGCCAGCTCTTTCCCGACGATGCACGACTCCAGCAGTGGCTGGGTTGGGCCGGCGAGCGGATTGCGTTTCAGGGACTGCCGGCGCGCATCTGCTGGCTCGGCTACCGACAGCGCGACAAGGCTGGACGGCTGTTCAATGCGATGGTCCGGGACGGTCGGGTGTCGGCCCCGATCGTCATTGGCCGCGATCACCTCGACGCGGGATCCGTCGCCAGCCCGTATCGCGAAACAGAAGCGATGCGGGATGGCAGCGATGCCGTCAGCGACTGGCCGCTGCTGAATTTCGCCACCGGCGTTGCCAGTGGCGCTGCATGGATGAGCTTCCACCACGGTGGTGGCGTGGGTATGGGATACAGTCAGCATTCGGGCCTGGTCGCCGTGGCTGACGGCACGGCCGACGCGGATGAACGGCTGCGCCGCTGTCTCACCAATGATCCGGCGATGGGCGTGATCCGGCACGCCGACGCGGGATACGACACCGCGTTGCGCGTTGTGGCCGAGCGCGGCATCGACATGCCATCGCTGGAGCGGCCGTGATGGGCGCCACCGGCATCAGCTCGGTCGCCGCCCGCGTGCCCCGCGCGCTCCCATGAGAGTCGATCGCCTGCTGACCAATGTGGCACAGCTGGTGACGCCGGCTGGCACTGGTGCGCGTCGTGGGCACCAGATGCGAACCCTGACGGTGATCCCGGATGCGGTGATTGCCATCCACGCGGGACTCATCGTGTGGTGTGGCCCGCGGCGCGAGTGGGGCGGCAGCACGGACGACGAAGTCGATGCCCACGGCTGCGCGGTGATTCCCGGGCTGGTGGATCCGCACACCCACACCGTCTGGGGTGGAGACCGGCTGGCCGACTTCGACGCGCGCGCCAGCGGTGTTTCGTATGAAGCGATTCTGGCAAACGGTGGGGGGATCCGGCACACCGTGGCCGAGACACGTCGCTGTTCGGACGCCGCGCTGCTGTCGACCGCGATTGCTCGTGTCGGCCACATGATGCGCGCCGGCGCGACCACGATCGAGATCAAGAGCGGGTACGGTCTCACGCGGCGTGATGAGCTTCGACAGCTCGGCACCATTCGCATGCTGGCGTCGCACGTGCCTGCGCAGCTCTCGGCCACGATGTTGTTTCACCTGCCGCCGACGAACGAGGCAGAGCGCGCTGCGTTTCTGCATGAAGCGGTGCACGAGTGGATTCCGCAGATCGCGTCCGACGGTACTGCGACGGCGATCGATGTCTTCATCGAGCGGGAGGCATTCACGCTCGGTGAGGCGGATCTGTTGTTCCGCGCGGCGCGGCAGGTCGGTCTTGCGTGCAAGGCGCATGCGGATCAGTTCTCCGCGATGGGTGCAACTGAGCTGGCAATCTCGCACGGTGCGTTGAGCGTCGACCATCTCGAGGCCAGTGGGCCCACCCAGATCGACGCGCTCGCGGGCAGCTCGACGGTGGGTGTGGTCCTGCCTGGTGTCACCTTGCATCTGGGTTTGCCTGCCGCGCCTGGGCGCGCCCTGATCGATGCCGGCGCGGCGGTCGCCATCGGGACCGATTGCAACCCGGGCAGCTCGCCGCTCTTTTCGATGAGCCTCGCGCTGGCCTTGGCGGTGCGCCTGAATGGATTGACGCCAGCCGAGGCGCTGACCGCGGCGACGGCCAACGCGGCAGCAGCGCTGGGCAGCGATCGCGTTGGTCGCATCGCACCAGAGATGTGCGCCGACTTTCTCATTCTGCGGAGCGCCGATTGGCGCGATCTGCCATACACGCTCGGTGATGATGTGGTTGCCCGCGTGTTCATCGCCGGTTCCGAGCTCTCCTGATGCCAGACGTCACGCCCATTCTGATCGGGGCACCGCTCTCGATCGCCGACGTGGTGCGCGTCGCGCGCCATGGTGACCCCGTGCGCCTCGCCGACGAGGCACGAGGGCAGATCGTTCACAGTCGTGAATACGTTGAATCGCTCGTCGCCGCAGACCGCACGGTGTATGGGATCACCACGGGCTTCGGCCGTCTGGCGAGCGTCAGGATTGCCGCGTCGGATGTCCGGCAGCTCCAGCGGAACCTGCTGGTGTCGCATGCGATGGGTGTCGGAGCACCGCTCTCGACCGAGGTCGTCCGCGCCATGCTGTTGCTGCGGGCACAATCGTTGTCGTTCGGATTCAGCGGGATCCGCATCGGTGTGATCGAGCTGCTGCTCGAGTGTCTCAATCGCGGCCTGCATCCGGTGATTCCGAGTCAGGGATCGGTCGGGGCCAGTGGGGATCTGGCGCCGTTGGCGCACATGGCGCTGCCGCTGATCGGGGAGGGGAAGGCAGAGATCGGC
>CAYMQV010000121.1:0-3128 GCA_964392395.1 uncultured Gemmatimonadaceae bacterium | reverse complement strand
GTGTGGTCCTGTCGGGGCGTGAGGCGCTGGCGCAAGCCGGGCTCGAGCCGGTGATCCTCGAGGCAAAGGAAGGGCTGGCGCTCATCAACGGCACGCAGGCCATGACGGCCATCGGGGCGCTGGTCGTGCACGACGCGCAACGCCTCGCGACGCTGGCGGACATCGCCGGCGCGATGTCGCTGGAAGCGTTGAAGGGCACGGCGACCGCCTTCGACGCCCGGGTCACGTCGGTGCGCGCCCATCCGGGCGCGGTGGCGGTGGCGGGGAATCTCCGCCGTCTGGCAAGCGACAGCCCGATCCACGCCTCGCATCTCAACTGCGAGAAGCTGCAGGATGCCTACAGCCTGCGCTGCATGCCGCAGGTGCACGGCGCCAGCCGCGACTCGCTCAGTCATGTCGCCGACGTGGTCACGCGTGAGTGCAATGCGGTCACCGACAACCCGCTGATCTTTGCCGATACCGACGATGTGATCTCAGCGGGAAACTTCCACGGTCAGCCTGTCGCGCTGGTGATGGACTACGCCAAGATCGCGATCGCAGAGCTGGCCAACATCAGTGAACGGCGCGTGGAACACATGCTCGATCCGGCGGTCAGCGGACTGCCGGCATTTCTGTCTCGGCAAGGCGGGCTCAACTCCGGCTTGATGATCAGCCAGTACACGGCGGCCAGCCTGGTCAGCGAGAACAAGGTGCTCGCGCATCCGGCGAGCGTCGACAGCATTCCGACCAGCGCGAATCAGGAGGATCACGTCAGCATGGGGACCATCAGCGCCCGGCACTGCGCGATGATTCTCGAGAACGCCACCTGGGTGATCGCGATCGAGTTGCTCAACGCCGCAGAGGCGCTCGACTTCCACCAGCCGCTGCGTCCCGGGCCTGGTGTTGGCGCGGCGCGTGACGCGGTGCGCGTGGTGGTGCCGCCGCTGGAAGGCGACCGAGTGTTGACGCCGGATCTCGAGGCGGTGCGCGCGCTGATGCTCGATGGGGGGCTCCGTGCGGCAGTCGAGCGCGTCATCGGAGTGCTGGCGTGACTGGGGCGCGTCGTTCGCTGAGCGCACTGGTTCCACTGCCGATGCGGATGTCGACGCCACGTCGCCTCGACGCGCAGTCGGTGGCGTCGGTCGATCCGCTGACTGGGAATCTCGCGCCGACGTTCGCGTGGACATCGATGGACGACAGCGCATCGATCGTCTCGTCGGGCAAGGTGCAGGCGTACCGACGCGAGCACTTCCCGATGCCATGGCAGCGCGTCTGCGCGACGACGGCCTCGGAAGCTGAAGCCACGCGAATGTTCTGCGTGGACAACTTCCCACGCACCGTGCTGCTGGATCGCGACGGTCGCGTGCTGCGGGTTGATGCGGGGCTGCGTGGCCCGGCGCTGGCCGCGACACTCGATTCCGTCTTGTCCGGTCAGGGGTCGCTGCCGCGCTACGCCCGCTCGAGGGCAGTGGTTCGTTCCGCCCATGACGTCATGGCGTCATCGAGCAGCCGCTGCGCCGCGAGCAGCTCCTTCTCGAGCCGGCCGGCCTCGCGCGCCTTGTCCGGCGAGCCGTCGTAGAGATCTCCGTCTTCGAGAGATCGCTGCACCTGCGTCACGCGCGCTTCCAGCCGCAGCACCTCGCGCTCGGCATCGTCGGCCGCCTTCTTCGCCGTCCGGCGCGCATGCAGTTCACGGTCATCGCCATTCCTGCTCTTCTGCGCGTTCGCTTTCTCCTGCGCACGCCGGCCCTGTGCTGCGGTCGCGGAATCCGAGGCCAGCCTGGCGCGACGTTCCGCCTCGGCCACTTCCCAGTCGACGAACGAGCCGTCGAAGTCACGCAGCCGCAGGCCGTCGAACGCCCACACCCGCGTCGACAGTTCGCGCAGGAACGCGCGATCGTGGCTCACCAGAATCACGGTCCCTTCGTAGGACTCGATCGCATCTTCGAGCGCTTCGATGCTTTCCACGTCGAGGTGGTTCGTCGGCTCGTCGAGCACCAGCAGATTCGCCTTCTGCAGCATGATCAACGCCAGGGCCACGCGCGCACGTTCACCGCCGCTCAGCGTGCTGATCGTGCGCATCACGCTGTCGCCGCTGAAGCCGAACGCGCCAAGGTGATTCTGGATGTGGCCACGACCCCAGAGCGGCCTGGCATCCTGAATCGCGTCGAAGATCGATTTTTCGAGCGGGAGCTGACCGAGATCCTGACGATACCACGCCGCGTGGACTGACCCGCCGACCGTCGCCACACCGGCTTCCGCCGCGCGCGCACCAAGGAGGGTCGCGATCAGCGTTGATTTTCCGGCGCCGTTCGGGCCCACCAGCGCGATCACATCGGTACGCATCGCGGTCAATGTCACATCATCCAGCAGCACACGATCACCGACCGTCACGCGTAGCTTCTCCGCATGCAGCACGCGATCACCACCACGATCGCCAATCTCCAGGCGCAAGGTCATCGCATCGGATTCACCCGGCGGCGGAGACAGGCGCGGCAGTCGGCCCAGCTTGGAACGCCGGCCCTTCGCCTGTGAGCTGTTGACACCCGCCAGATGGCGACGGATGTACTCCTCTTCCTTGGCGATGAACTTCTGCTGCTTGTCGAGCTGTCGCTGAAACGTCAACATCCGCTCCTCGCGCTGACTGACGAATGACGAATAGCCACCAGTGTACGCATGCGTGGTCCCGCCGGTGACGTGCAGCACATGGTTGACCGTCTCGTCGAGGAAGGCACGGTCATGCGAGATGACGATGACCGTTTCGCCGAGCTCGCCGAGATACGTCTGCAACCAGCGCGTCGTCTCGAGATCGAGATGGTTGGTCGGCTCGTCGAGGAGCAACAGCTCGGCGGGTGCCGCGAGCTGGCCTGCCAGCCCAACGCGACCGCGCTCTCCACCACTCAACCCCGACAGCGCCTGCGTCCGCGCCACCACGGCATCGAACCCGAGCCCCTGCAGCACCTTGTCCACGCGCGCGGGAAAATCGTAGCCACCCTCGTGCATGAACTTCTCCTGCAGGCGACCGTAGCGATCCATCAGTGCCTCATCGCCCTCGCCAAGCTGTTCGGCAAGCACCGACAGTTCCTTCTCGATCGCGATCAGCGGCGCGTACGCCACGGACGCCGCCTCCCACACCGTGACGGCCCCCC
>CAYMQV010000120.1:9519-13814 GCA_964392395.1 uncultured Gemmatimonadaceae bacterium | reverse complement strand
AGACGACCTTGCGTCTTTCCGCCTTTGCATCCTTGCGCCTTTGCGTCAGGCAGTTTGCTCTTTGTTCGATCGTTCTGTGCTCGAGGAAGGCGGCAAGTGTCGCGAGGCGCTGGCAACGCCGGCTCGCGGCAAAACAGGCACCCGACTGCCACGAGACTTCGGCGACACTGGACCAGGTCCGATGAGCGAGCCCGGTTACGGCGGCGTGACGCGGAGCAGCTCGACCGCGCCGTCCAGACTGTGGCTGCCAAGCGAGATGAAGAGGTGGCCGTCGGTGACCGAGAGTGCGAACGTCATGCGGCGATCGAGCCGTGCCACGAGTCCGGCGATCAGGTTGCGGTCGATGGACCGGATGTCGATCGACTCCGCCTTGTGAATCCGCGCTCCTTCAAGTTGCCGCAGGTAGATGACCGGCGCCTTCTCGATGTAGACGGCCACTCGCGGCGACGCCTTGCTGGCCTTGTGCAATCGCGCCGCGTCAGGAGCGCCGACTTCGATCCACACTCGCATGGCACCGGTGAGGTCGCGGACCGTGATGGCTGGCTCATCAGGATCGCTGATTCCCCGGGAAAAGCTGATCCCGTCGGCGTACTCGAGACAGTAAGCCAACACACGGGTCACCAGCCGCTCCTCAGTCTCGGACGGATGCTGGGCAACCTTCAGCGCAAGAGACTCGTAGACACCGCGATCCACATCGGCGAGTTCGATGGCAAAGTTGTACAACGTCGCGGTCAGGGCCACGGGATACCGATGGTGGGGACGTGCCGGTCAGCGCACGGCAAAGGAGACGGTGGAATATGCATGCGCCTTCGGCTGGAACTGGTATTCCTTGCTGCGGCTGTGCAGGCGCCATTCGAGGAGTCCGAACGGAGAGCGCAGCCCAGCGCCGACCTCGAACTCCGAAAGCCAGACGTTCCGTGCCACGCGCAGGCTCTGGCGGTCGAAGGTGCTGCCGTCGAGAAACAGGTTGTGGAGCACCGCCGACTGTGCGGCCCCTGCCCGGACGAAGGCTCCCCACCTGTCGGCGCGATGATTCGGCGCTTGCCAGGGTCGCGGTGGCCGCAGACCGGCGGTGACTTGCAGCCCGAGCGTTGCGTCAGTGGCGACCGTGCCGAGCCTGGCCGCCCACACGGGCGCCACGTGCACGCGGAGGCCGGTTGACGCGTGTTCGAACCGGCCGAACTCGCGGGCCCCACGGTATGCGGCAACGAAAGCGACCTCGGTGGGCAGTTGCCGCTCCCAGCCCACGGGCGGACGAAAGCCGAAGTTGCGGTGCACCCACTTCTGGGCCGGCTCGGCGAGTGACGCCGGGCCCGTGACACCGAGCGTCAGACTGTACGCGCGCAGGCTCCGATCCTTGTCGCGCTGGGCACCCAATTCGAGACCCAGCCAGCCAGCGAACGGGCGCTCATCCAGCGATCGGACCCGGAGGTCGAGCGTCGGCGTGAAGATCGCCTGCACCAGGCCGAATGACATCAGTCGGCAGTCGCGCTCCACCGCTGGTGCATCACAGTGCTGGGGTCCGCCGAGCAGCCGGCGCGCCACGGGATGCGCGGTGGGCCAGAGCAGATTGATGCGCGTGCCCTGTGAATACTCTCGATCGGCGCGCCGCTTGGGCGCCTGCCAGAAATTGAACGAGTCGTTATCGAGGTCGATACGCGTTGCGATCTGACCGCGCACCGGAGCACTCGCAGCGGCGCACACCGCCCCGATCGCGGCCAGCCTCCAGGTCTTGCACATGCGGCGTGCCCCTCGCAACGTTGAAGGAGCGCGGAGGCCCCGGAAAACAGGAAGTGTCGTGGCTGAACGCGGGTGAAAGGCTTTGGCTCGAGCCAAGGCGCCACCCGGAGCGAGACCAGCGGCATCGCGAGTCTTTGCAACGCCGGCTCGCGTCAAAAGACGCGCCCGACTGCCACGAGACTTCGGCGACACGAGCCCAGCGGCGTAGCGGCGTAGCGGCGTAGCGGCAACTGCTGAACGCAAAGGCGCAAAGGTGCAACGGACCGTAGATGAATGGGAACAGCCGCAACACAGCGCTGCTGCCGTTGCTGTTGCACAATATCCTTGCTCAAGTCGCTGCTGACCATCACATCGCGCCGAGGTGGATGGATCCTGCAGACGTCCCTTGCTTCTTTGCGCCCTTGCGCCTTTGCGTCAGGCAGTTTGCTCTTCGGTAGTTCTTCGTTTGATCGTGCGGTGCTCGAGGAAGGCGGCACAGTAGCGCGAGGCGCTGCAACGCCGGCTCGCGTCAAAAGACGCGCCCGACTGCCACGAGACTGCGGCGACACGACACTAGCGCAGGTTGGCGCTGAAGAACGCCACCGACTTCGCCCACGCATCCGAGGCGGCGGCGGCGTTGTACGCCTGTCCGGACGGGTTCGAGAAGCCGTGATTGGCATCGGCATAGACATTGATCGTGACGGTCTTGCCGCTGCTCTTCAGCGACCGCTCCATGGCACGGACACTGTCGACGGGAATACCGCGATCGAGCCCGCCAAACAGGCCGAGGACCGGGGCGTCGAGCCGCGACAACTGTGCCGCCTCCGTGATTGGCGCGCCGTAATACATGACGACCGCGCTGATGTCACGACCGCCGACCAGACCGGTGCGCAACGACCAGTGCCCGCCGAAGCAGTAGCCGACGGATCCGATCTTCGTGGCGCCCTGGGCCCTCAGGTAGGCAATGGCGGCAGCGAGATTCTTTTCACCGGCCGGCACATTCTTCATCGCGGTCTGGTAGAGCACCATCGCCGTATCGGGCGTGGTTGCGACGCGGCCGAAGAGATCGACCGCCAGCACCAGGTAGCCTTCGCCCGCGTAGCGATCGACAACCGCCTTGATGTTGTCGTTGAGCCCCCACCATTCATGCACGACGATGATCGCCGGCGTGTTGCCGCCGGCGCCAGTCGGCCGCGCCATGTAGCCGTGCAGCATTTTTCCATCGACCGTACCATACATCACCTCACTGCCGACGACTGCGGCGCGCGGCGCGATGCGCGCGGTCGGCGTCGCAGTCGGTGTCTCTTTCCCGTGTGCGGCGTGCATCGCGGTGGCGTAGTCTGCCTGCCGCGTTTGTGCTGCAACAGGCGCCGCGATGACGGCAGCCAGTGCAACGGCCCGGATGATCTGATTCATGACGTGGCCCGGATGGAATGGTAAGGAGAAACCCACAGGCGCTGCACGATCACGACGGCCAGCGAGGCCGGTGCGCGAGGCTGGTGAGCGAACTCGCAACCGTTCGCGTCGCTCCCACTGGTGCTGCACCCCACGTCACGAGGCCGCGGCGATCACCTCAAGATACTCCCAGCGATCGGCAAGCACGGCCAGTTCGGCATCGAGTTCGGCGAGCCGGGCTGTGGCAGCCGCCACTGCCACGCCGTCGCGACGGACCGAGGGATCCGCGAGCTGTGCGTAGATCGCGCCCCGGTGCTGCTCGCGGGCGTCGATCAGGTCGGGCAACCCGGACAATTCCTGCGACTCCTTGAACGACAGTCGGCGCTTCTTCTCCGACCGCAGCGGCGCTGGGGTGGCGGCGGCGACGGCCGGCCTGGCCACCGGCGTGGCGGTCGGCCGGGGCCGCTGACGCAGCCAGTCGGCGTAGCCACCGGCGTATTCGCCAATCACGCCCTTCCCCTCGAATGCGAGGGTGCTGGTGACCACGTTGTCGAGAAAGGCGCGATCGTGGCTCACCACCAGCAGTGTCCCGCTGAACTCGAGCAGCAGCGCCTCGAGCAGGTCGAGCGTTTCGATGTCGAGATCGTTGGTGGGCTCGTCGAGCACCAGCAGGTTGAAGGTGCGGGTAAAGAGTCGTGCCAGCAGCAGCCGGTTGCGCTCGCCGCCAGAGAGGGCGCGCACGGGCGTCCGCGCGCGTTCCGGCGGGAACAGAAACTCCTGCAGATAACCGTGTACATGTTTCTGCGCACCGCCGATCACGACGAACTCCGCCCCGTCGGCAATCGTATCGAAGACGGTCCGATCTTCATCCAGTTGTTCGCGCAACTGATCGAAGTAGGCGAGCTCGAGATTCGTACCGAGGGTGATGCTCCCTGCATCCGGCGCCAGTTCGCCGAGCAGCAGCTTGAGCAGGGTGGTCTTGCCCGAGCCGTTGGGGCCGATCAGGCCAACCCGATCGCCACGCGTGATGATGGTCGAGAAATCACGCACGATCGGCTTCTCGCCGCGCGAAAAATCGACATGGCGTGCCTCGACGACCAGCCGGCCGGATCGCTCCGCCTCCTGCGCCTGCAACCTGACCGTACCGACGCGCTCGCGCCGCTGACTGCGGGCGACACGGA
>CAYMQV010000120.1:0-9419 GCA_964392395.1 uncultured Gemmatimonadaceae bacterium | reverse complement strand
CGATCGTGCGTGACGAAGACCAGCGTCGTGCCTCGATCAATGAGGTACTGTTCCATCCACTCGACGGCTTCCACGTCAAGATGGTTGGTCGGTTCATCGAGCAGCAGGACGTCAGGCTGCCTGACCAGCGCGCGAGCGAGCAGGGCCTGCCGCTTCCGACCACCCGAGGCGGCGGAAAACGGAAGTTCCGGATCCAGCGCGAGATGCTGCAGCACCGTGGCGACCCGCGTCTGCACCTGCCACGCGTCAGCCGCGTCGAGCGCGTGGTGGAGACGGTCCAGTTCCTTCAGCGCGCGCTCACTGTGGTCGTGCGCAACCTGCACGCTGGCGTGGTGATACTGCGCCAGCAGGGCACCCGCGGGTCCGAGACCGGCGGCGACGACGTCGAAGATCGTACCGCCGACGTCGTCGGGAATCTCCTGCTCCAGTCGCGCCACGCTCAGCCCCGTCAGCTTGACCACGGTGCCCGTGTCCGGCGCGATCGTAGCGTCCAGCAACTTGAGCAGCGTGCTCTTGCCGCTTCCATTCCGACCGAGCAGGCAGACACGCTCGCCTCGCTCCATGCTGAAATCCGCGTGCGAGAGCAGTTCCGGGCCACCGAAGGCGAGCGTGACATCCTGGAGGCCCAGCAAAGACATGTGGGATCAGATTGGAGTGAGCAGCGTGCGACCCCTCAAATCTAGCGTGCGCACCTACGGGCCCTCCGAGCCAAGCCAGCGGGCAGGGCTTCGCGCCGGCGCCGCACCTGGCGCTGATCAGCGAGACTGCTACG
The DNA here is from genome assembly GCA_964392395.1 of uncultured Gemmatimonadaceae bacterium. Classification (GTDB taxonomy): domain Bacteria; phylum Gemmatimonadota; class Gemmatimonadetes; order Gemmatimonadales; family Gemmatimonadaceae; genus JACMLX01. The sequence goes on along the minus strand of CAYMQV010000120.1, from coordinate 8,647 downwards.
GCGAAGGCGCGCGCGCGGCTGCGACCCAGCCGGTGATCACCATCCCGGCCGCTGCGGCGCCGACGGCCACACACGAAATCAAGGTCCAACGTGGAGATCCGAGCACGAAACCGCGCGATGCGAAGAGCAACCCCATTCCCGCCATGCCGCCGACTGCGAAGCCGGCGCGCTCGATGCGGGGAAACGTTGGTGACGGCGCCACGTCATACGCGGCGCGCGGTCCCCAGGCGAGCGGGGCCAGCCGGTGATAGTCCCAGCACAGCAGGAAGAGACTCGCAAGCAGCATGAGACCAGTGATCACTGGCGTCCCGGTGAAATGCAGCGCCACCGTGATGACGAAGATGTTCAGGATGATGGGGAAGAAGAGCAGCGCCCCGATCGTCGCTGTCGCAGGCAGCAGCAGGAGTGCGCCGGCGATCAGCTGCGACCAGCCGAGGAAGCGCCAATAGCCTCCGCTCTGGTACATCGCCTCGAAGAAGTACCCGATCGGGGTGCTGGTGCTGAGCAGCGTGAATCGCAATCCCTGCACCTTCACCAGTGCCGTCGGCACGAAGGCGAGCGCCAGCAGCAGACGGGAGACGACTGCCAGCCGGTGCAATGCGGGCACCCTTCGCGCGCGCAGATGCAGCTGCTGTATCCGTTCCTGAAACGACAAGACTCGGCCCTCGTGTCGGCGTAGTGTGCGAGAGCGTACGGGATTCGGGCGAGAAAGTTTTCACCTGCTCCGCCCGTCATGGCGGACGGTGGCTGGTCGCGCCGCCGCCGCGTCCCGAAGGCCGAGGCACTGCCGGAACGCAGCTTCTACCGACGGAGGGGAAACGGTCTCGACGCGGGCAGATCCTCGGCGAACTTCCACGGCGCGGGCCCCTCGCGGGTAAGTGGAATGTCCCCAAGCCGGGCCCGGACCATCGCCATCGGCATGGTGCCACCCTGCAGGACGCCGTCATGGAATTCCCGTTCGGTCATCTTTTTCGTCGACACCAGCGCCTTGTACATCGCACGCATCTGCAAGCCGCCGAGCATGTACGCCGCCTGATACAGCGGCGAGTAGTTGCCGGCCAGGCTGCGTCGCACCTCGCCATCGGCATTGGCCCGCTCGAAATTCACGGTGTCGACCAGAAACTGCACCGCCTGGTCCGGCGTCATCCGGCCGAGGTGGAAGTTGAGCGAGAAGATGATCCGTGCACTGCGGTGCATGCGCCAGAACAGCGCGCCGATGCGGTCCTCCGGCGTCACGTGAAAGTCATGATCGTAGAGGAACATTTCCCAGTACAGCGCATTCCCTTCGCCCCAGAACGGCGTCGAGAACAGCCGGCGATGCGGGTGGTATCGGGCGGTCATGAACCCCTGCAGATGATGACCGGGATTCAGCTCGTGGAACACGGTCGCGTGCGAAAAGTGCGGATTGTTGCCTCGCATGCTCATCCGCTTCTCTTCGTCCGTCATCTCATCGGTCGGATAGCTGACGAGAATCAGGTCCCCGCCGAGGAAGAAGGGATTGAGGCGCTGGCGCTCGGGGGACATCATCTCCATCCGCCAGTCTTCCTTCGCCAGCGGCGGGATGGTCACCCAGTCGTGCTGCTCGAAGAACTCCTCCGCCTGCCGCGCCAGATTCCGGATCAGCTCGGGCTGTTTTCCGGGCGCGACCCAGGAGTCCTTCACCTTTTCCATCGCCGCCTTCCAGTCATCACCGAACCCCATCTCGCGCGCCGCCTTCTTCATCTCACTGAGACTGAACGCGTACTCGCGCTCGGCAATCGCGATCAGTTCTTCGGCGGTGTATGGGATCATCTCGTGACGCAGGTCGGCCGCCAGCCCGACGGCGCCGATCGGATCACCGATGATCGGGCCCGTATTCGCACTCGCCGCGTCAGGTGCCGCGCCGGTGCGGCTGGCCACCGTCGGCGCTGTGCGCGGCATGCCAACCAGCCGCTCCCTGATCGTTGCGGCGTAGCGCGTCGACGCGTCATTCAGCTTCTGATACGGCTCCTTCATCCACCAGCTGAAGACCGGATCATAGCCAGCGTGGAAGCGATACCAGCCGCTGATGGTCGTTCGAAGCTGGTCGAGTTGATCGGCCGCGCGGTTGGCGACGGTACGCGAGGCACGGGGTATGGCCGTGCGTGGGCGCGCGAGGGTGTCGGCACGCGTGGGCGCCTCGAGCAGTGCGCGAAGGCTGTCGATCTGCCGCGTCAGTGCCGCCACCAACTTCGCCGTCGCGGCGGGATCGATCGTCTCCAGATCGCGGCGGCTGTCGTGCAGGGCCTGCAGCGCTTCCGCGAATGGCAGCAACGGCTGCACTTCCCCACGCTGCGTATCCTGTCGGTCCGCCAGATCGAGCGCGTAGCGCAGGTGATTCTCGAGCAGCACGTAGTCGATCTTTCCTTCCTGGCTCAGCCGCTCGAAATCGAGCGCGCGCAAGCGAGTCCGCCAGGCGGATGAGAAGCCGCGCATACGCGCACGCTGATCGGGCGAATCGTACGCGTCGTAGCGGCGCCCGAGCGCGCTGACATCGAGCGCGTATCGCTGCACGATTCCCGCCAGCTCGCTACCACGTGCCGAGACCAGCGCGGAGAGCACCGGCACCGATGCCAGGGGATCGGCCGGAAATGGTGTCGTACCGGGTTGCTGCCCGTGCACCATCGGGGCGGCGGCAAACGTGAGCGATGTGCATGCGCCCATCATCAGCCGCACCAGGGCGCGGCGGGGCAGTTCGACGGCTGCGGTCACGAGGTCCACTCCACGGTCAGTTGTGACGCCGCACATTGGTCGGGCGCCTGGTGCTGCAGGCCGCGCGCGTCCTCGCCGAGCTGGCGGGCAGCGGGCGGCGTGTCCGGGCTACATGTCCGGCGTCAACATCAGGTGCGCGCGCGGCGTCCCGGCGTTCATGATCCACGGGCCTTTCCCGGGCACCGAGGGCAGGCCGGTGGTGGCCGTGGTGGCATTCGGCATGTACATCACGAACAGTGCGCTGGACTTTGGTGCCGTCCCCGAGGCCGGATCAAAGTCGCCTTTCGGTCCGGTCAGCGAGTACAGCGCCGCCGGCGTCCTTGGCATCCGCAGCGTACCGCGCCTGATTTCGGCGAAGCGCACCGTATCGACCTGCGTTCCCTTGGTCCCCGCTGCACGGAGCTCGCGACCGCGCGCCATGAAGGGCTCCATGCTGGTGGCGTAACAGGCGACATGGAACTGGTCGTCGGAGGGGGCATCGGCCAGGCACTGCATGCCGTTGCGCGCTGGGCGCAGCACTTCGAGCTTCCCCGCCGTGCGGTACCCCATCACGCCAGCGCCCTCGCGCAACGAGGCGGGCAGCGGGAGGACGGCGGCAGCAATCTGCTGCGCGTCCGGGGTGGGGGTCTGTGCACCAAGCGCGCAACCCACGAGAGACATCGCCACGACAACAGCGGAAGTACGCATCGGACCGGCTCCAGGAGTACGGAGGAAGAGAAGCGCTACTGCAATCTGAAGAGATAACTGAATTTCACGAAGAATACATCCCGCGCCGGCTGCAGGCCCTGCGTCCCGCCAGGCCGATCGGCCCTGGACGTGTTGCCGTATCCAAGGAAGATCACGGTGCCGGGCGTGGGCAGATACGAGAAGAGGAAGTCGAGGCGGCCGCGCAGCCGGTCGAATGCCGCCGCGCGCACGAGCGTGCCGCTTGCATTTCGGAAGAAGACCGGAGCGTTGGTGCGGGAGTCGTCGCGCAATGAGTCCTGCTGCAGCTTCGCGATCTCGCCGATCACGCGAACGAACACCTGGCGCGTGACCTGATACTCGACCCGGAGCCGCGGCACGTTGCGGGTCAGCACCCGGGTGCCATCGGTTCGACGATTGTACTGCTCGTATCCCCAGGTGCCGGTCATGCGCAGCTGGTCGGTGGGTCGGACGGTCAGGCCGAGATTGAGAATCGCGATATCCGCCGAACTCCACTCAGGAAAATTCTCGTCGATGCCGTAGAGTGCGAAGGCGTTGAACGAGAAGCGCTTGAACTCGGGCGACGCCACCGACGCGACCCAGTCGACGTTGTCGAGCCGTGGCGTTCCCACATAGCGCACGGTGTCGAGTGCTGCGCCACGCGGTTGCAGCGTGACATAGTTCGCATAAAGGTCGCGGTCGAAACCGAAGCGCTCGAGCAACAGCTGTGCGCCGACGCCCCAGCCCCCGCGCAGACGCGCGTTGCCCCGGAAGTGCAGCTTCTGGTCCTGCACCGGTCCACCACTGACGAAGTCGTCATAGCGAAAGCTCGTCAGCACCGCCACTTCGGGGGTGATGGCTTCCAGCCACGCTTTCGGCGTGCCGAAGAAGGTGAATCGGTGGGTGAGATTGACGTTCGCAACACCGTTGCGCGCGATGAAGCCGCTCTGCGCATCGAAGTCGGGCGAAATGCCGTTGACCAGGTACTGCGCGCCGAAGCGTCGGCCGTTGACGTTGGCCGATGCGTTGAAGAGTGGCGCACTGGTGGTCACGCCGGCGACGTGGGTGAAGCTGGCGGCGCCCTGTGCCTGAAAGCTGACGATGCCGCGCACCAATCGTCCGTCGATGCCTGCCACGCGATTCCACTGCGCACCATCGACCTTGTCGGTGTACACCAGCCCGATGCGACTCTGTGCACCGAGGTCCTTCTGCACGCGCAGCACGTTGAAGATCGGCGACTGCTTCCCGTCGAACGACGCATCACGGTTGTCGATGGCCGACAAGAGCCCGAGGTCGAAGCCGCCGACCTTGCCGGTGAGCTTGGTGGCGGCCACGGGCTGCGTGATGCGCCGCGTGTAGATCAGCCGACTGGGCGTGGCGAACTGTTCCTGACTCTCGAGAAAGAAGGGACGGCGCTCGGCAAAAAAGACCTGGACACGCGGGTCGTAGGTGAACTGCGTCGCGTCGGCCTCGACCTGCGAGAAGTCGGGATTGGCCGTGCCGGCGAGCGTCAGGTTGCTGGTGATGCCCCATCGCACGCTGCCGCCGACCTCCGGTCGCCCGGTGGCGTACGACCAGGCGCCTGAACTCGGCGCGCCGACGGCACTCGAGGTGATCGTGGGAATCACGTCCACCGTCAATCCACGCGAGAGTTCGCGCAACCCGACCAGATGTCCGGACTGCGCGAGAAAACTCGAACTGGCGCGCATCGTCGGCGCCCACGTCTCTTCATGGCCGGTGACCTGGACGGTGCGCACCACGTTCAGCTGCCACCTCTGTTCAGCGCCGGCGCGATAGCGAAGGCTCTTGAAGGGAATCTCGATCTCGACTTCGTAGCCGTAGTCAGTGGCGTGCCCCTTCGACTTCCAGACGTAGTCGGGCGCGAAGTCGGTGTTCTCGCGGGCTTTCGGCGTAGTGGCGGAAAAGCCACCGCCGGTGCTGGCCCCAGTCTCGTTGAGGACACCGTCGCTCTGAATGCCAATCGGGTTGACCCCGAACACCAGCGCCTGCCGGGAATCATCGTAGGTGCCGAGGAAGAGCTGGATGTTGTCGTCCTGGGTGATCTTGTCGCGATCCGCCAGCGTGAAGCGCACCGTCCCTGGTGCGGCGTAGGCGCGAATGCCAACGTGGAGCGCCGTGGCGGAATAGAAGACGAAAATCTCGGTGCTGTCGCGGGCGGGAACGCCGTCGGTCGGGAAGAATTGCGAGAAGCCCGTGAGCAGCGCCGCCTTTCGCCACACCGGCTCATCGAGCACGCCATCGACCACGGTGACGGCAGCGTCACGCGGCGTGGTGATCGCGAGTGCCCCGCGCCGACCGTCGTACACGGCGCCCGTGTGCGGTTCGGGGGCCGGCAGCGTGATGGCGAGGGCCGACAGAACGAGCAGCACAGAAGGCATCAACAGGAATCCATTGGGGGCGCGCGACGGGTCAGGCAACGACGTCGCGGCGAGGATCGTCTGACACTCGACGCAACCCGAATGTTGCCGGGCGCGCGCACCGCGGGCAACTTCCGCAGGTACAACGGGCTGCCTGTCACTACCGCTGCGTTTCGTCCCTCACACACATTGCATGCGTCGCTTCTCCGGACCCCTGCCGCGCACGGCGCCGCTGGTTCTCCTCCTCTCGCTGGCCACTGGCACTCGCGCCACTGGGCAGACGCGCCGCGCGTTCACTGCCGATGACTATGATCGCGCGACCCGTATGCTGGGCGCAGCCGTCAACCCGCTCGTGATCGGCGGGACGGCACCCGGCCTCACCTGGCTTGCAGACGGCAGGTTCCTGTACCGAAGCGTCCGGCCCGCCGGCACGGAGTTCGTCCTCGTCAGCCCGCGATCCAAGTCGCAAACTCCGCTGTTCGACCACGTCAGGTTGGCCAACGCGCTATCGACGGCCGCCGGCACGGTGCTGTCTGCCACGTCCCTGCCCCTGCAGTCGGTCGAGCTGTCTGACGACGACCAGTTTGTGACCGTCGGCCTCAGCGGCAAGCGGTATCGATGTGACAGGGCCGCCACGAGTTGTGCGGCGGCCGGTCAGGCGCCTCCAGTCGCGATCCCTCGAAGCCTTGCGGTCGCCTCGCCCGATGGAAAACGCGCCGCATTCGTGAAGGACTGGAACCTCTGGGTCCGTGACCTGGCAACCGGCACCGAGACGGCGCTGACCACCGACGGCACGAAGAACTTCGGGTACGCCACCGACAACGCCGGCTGGGTGACCAGCGATCGTGCGATTCTGCTCTGGTCGCCCGATTCCCGGAAGATCGCAACACAGCAGCAGGACGAGCGCAACGTGGGCGACATGTTCCTGGTGCAGACGAAGGTCGGACACCCGACGCTGCGCGCCTGGAAGTACCCACTGCCTGGTGACAGCATCGTCGCCATGGTGCATCGCGTCGTGATCGATGTCGACGCCCGAAGCATCCTCCGCCTCAAGATGGCCCCGGACTTTCATCGCGCGACGCTTGGCGATGACATCTCGATGAATGACTACAGCTTCAGCCCCGACGGGTCGCAACTGGCGCTGGCATCCACCTCGCGTGACCACAAGCAGACGATCGTTCGACTGGCCGATACGCGCACCGGCGACGTCCGCACGATATTCGAAGAGACGACGGCGACCCAGTTCGAATCGCTCGCCGGCTGGCGCGTGCTCTGGAGCTCGAAGGAAATCGTCTGGAATTCCGAACGTGACGGATGGAGCCAGCTGTACCTGTATGACCTCACAACGGGCCAGCTCAAGAACCAGATCACCACCGGCGAAGGCCCGGTGTGGTCCATCGCGCGCATCGACGAGAAGACGCGGACGATCTGGTACGGCGCACTCGGTCGGGAAAAGGGGCAGGATCCTTACCTGCAGCATTTCTATCGCTCGACGCTCGATGGACGCACCGTGGTGTCGCTGACGCCGGACGATGGCGATCATCGGATGCAGCTGTCGCCTGACGGCCGTTGGATCGTCGACACCTGGTCCCGCGCTGATCGCGCGCCGCAGACTGTACTGCGTGACGACGCCGGCCGACTGGTGATGTCACTCGAGACTGCGGATATCTCGAAGCTGGTGGCGTCGGGGTGGAAGCCACCAATCCTGTTCAACGTCAAGGCCGCCGACGGCACGACGGACATTTACGGCCAGCTCTTCCGGCCGACGAACTTCGACAGCACGAAGAAGTATCCGATCATCAACCAGGCCTATCCGGGCCCACAGGGTGGCAGCGTCGGGTCGCGCGCCTTCGCAGCCGCGCGCGGCGACAGGCAGGCCCTGGCCGAGCTGGGCTTCATCGTCGTCAGCATCGACGGGCGCGGGAGCGGACCGGAACGATCGAAGGCCTTCCACGATGCGTACTACGGCGCGATCGGCCGCGACAACACACTCCCCGATCAGGTTGCCGGGATGCAGAATCTGGCCCGGAAGTACCCCTGGATCGACATCCAGCGGGCGGGCATGTGGGGACACTCGGGCGGCGGATTCATCACGGCCGGCGCCATGTTCCGGTATCCCGATTTCTTCAAGGTGGGCATCGCGGAATCGGGCAACCACGACCAGCGCAACTACGAAGACGACTGGGGCGAGCGGTATCAGGGCTTGCTGACGCGCGGCCCGAATGGTGACAGCTACGCGGTGGAAGCGAATCAGCTGCTGGCCAAGAACCTCAAGGGCAAGCTGCTGCTGGCCCACGGCACCATGGACAACAATGTGCCGCCGGACAACACGCTGCTGGTGGTCGATGCACTGATCCGGGCGAACAAGGATTTCGATCTGCTGATGATTCCGAATGCGGGCCACGGTTTCGGCAGCGCGTCCAACTACATGATGCGGCGGCGTTGGGACTATTTCGTCCGGTGGCTGCTCGATGCGGAGCCGCCAACGGAGTACATCATCAAGTAGTCGGCCCTGACCGGCGAACGGATCAGATACCGTTCGCCGGTCACGGTACGGCCGATGCCTTCGTGATCCGGTCGAGCAGCACGGCAGTGCGCGCGATGTGCACCGCAACCGTCAGTACGTCGAGCGTTTCGTTGACCGTATTGCCGCCCGTTCCACCCGGACCAGGACCGTGGATCACTTGGCGCACGGTGGCCGCGACGAGCGAAACGTCGGCCGCGCCGACGCGTGCCGGATGTCCATGCCCATCGCGCCGCGCCGCTGCGCAGGAGGCCGGTTCACGCCTGGGCGGCGCCGCGCCCTTGCTGGATGCCCTGCTCGGCGCTTCGATTGTCGGCGTCACGTCGACCAC
>CAYMQV010000119.1:0-13872 GCA_964392395.1 uncultured Gemmatimonadaceae bacterium | reverse complement strand
CCCAGATCGATGCGACGCGATGCACGCCAGTCGATGCGCTGCGTGCCCGTGAAGGAGGGTGAGAGCAACGGCGGCACATCCCGTCGCACCACCGGCGCCCCACCGGTTGAATCCACGAACTCACGGATCCGGTTGTGGCTGAGCGAGCCGACCGTGGTCAACACGACCGACCTGCTCGGCAGGCTGCGCAGATCGAACTCGACCCCCTGCCGGACGCTCGCACCGACATTGCTCCGCAATTCAGCGCCCAGCGGTGACAGTGCACCAATCCTCGCGATCTCGTTGCGGAAGTCCATGCGGAACAGGTTCACCTCGAGCTGCGTCGTCGATCCACGAAGCCGGACGCCCACTTCACTGCCCGTCACCCGCTCCGGTCGGACGCGGCGCAGTCCGCCCAGATCGGCGAGAACGGCGCGCGAGACGTCATCGTTGCCGCCGAAGATGTCGCTGCGGGCTGGTTCGCGCGTGGTTCGACCGACCGACGCGAAAATGTCGGCCTTCGATGTCATTGCATACGTGACGCCGAACTTCGGATTGACGAACGTCCACGCGATCGACGGCTCCTCACCGAGGAATCCGGCACCATTGTCCGGCGTATAGCGGAACATCGCACGACGGAGCTGCAGATCGCCGAACCAGGTCAGCGGACCACGCACCAGTGACACTTTCGAGAACGCACTGACGTCCCGCTTGTGACCGGTGTTGGTGTACGACAGGGTGCGCAGGTCTGGATACACCGACGAGAAATGATCGCGCGCATACGTGTTGGCGTTCACGCCGGCGCTCGCACGCAGCCGGTTCCGTTCGATGGAGACGGCGCTGGTGAGGCCGTACCAGCCGAAGTCGAGGCCGTAGTTGCCGATCGTGGTGCTGTCGAACCGCACGTCATAGTTGCCCCGGGCCGCAATCCGGTACAGCGTCGACGCGTACTCCACGCCGGTTGCGAGTTGCCGCGTGTGCGACAGCGAGACGAGATGCTGACTGAAACGGTCCTGCTCCTCGGGTGTCAGGGGATTGATCCGTCGATCACGCTGCAGGTCTGCCACCGGCACCGCGAGATATGACAGGGTGTCGCGCAACCGGCCGGCGAGGACCATCAGCTTCACCACATCTCGCGAGCCTAGCCACGCCACCTGCGCCAGTCCCGACAGGCCCTCGACACCGGCGTTGCGCCGGAAACTGTTGCTGCGCACCGCCGACAGCCGCACCGAGGATGCGAATCCACGCGACAGCATGCCGCTGCTCGCCTCGAGCATCACCCGACGCGCACCGAACGAACCGAGCTGCACTTCACCGGTGGTGCGCCGTGGCATGCCGAACACTGGTTTCGTCTCGAAATTCACCGATCCGGCAAAACTCGCGGTGCCGGTGCCCGTGGTGCCGACGCCGCGCTGCACCTGCACCGAGTGCATGCTCGACGCCAGATCGGCGAAATTGGCGAAGTAGAAGACCTGATCTTCGGGGTCGTTGAGCGGAATGCCGTCGATCGAAAGATTGATGCGTGACTGATCCATGCCGCGCAAACGAAGATAGGAGTAGCCGAAGCTGGTCCCCGACTCGGAGTGCGCCGTCAACGATGGCGTGGTGCCCTGCAACAGCAGCGGGACATCCTGGGCGATGTTGCGGCGTTCGATGGTGCGGCCGGTGACGATCGTCTGCGCGATCGGTGCGGAGCCGCCCGCTCGCACCGCGCGAACGATCACGCCCTCGAGGGTGCCGGCGCGCGCAAGGCTGTCGCGGCGGGTGGTATCGGTGGGCACTTGTGCGTCGGCAATGCCGACGAAGTGCACGAGCGCGGCCAGTGCCGCGGTAGCGTGACGATGCATGCATGACTCCCTACGCCGGTATGATCCGGATCAGGTTCGACGGGACTCTCTCAGCCGTCGCGCCAGAAGCGGCACGGGGCACCCCGGTCTATGTGCCTGCAACCTAACCTCGCCGATCCTCCGACCGGTAGCGCGCCGCTGGAGCGTTGCCTGTCCGACGCACGCCGCACCGAGTGGAGGCGCGAATCACCGAGCTTCTCTTGCGCACGGTCAGACGTCCGCGCACCCTTCTCGCTGCCCGACCGTTTCCGCCTCACCACCACCTCTGTCATGCGCCTCTTCCGCACACTCACCCTGGCCGCAGTGGCCGCGGCTTCGGCACTGCCACTCGCCGCGCAGGAGACGCCCACCGAGCGCGAGGCGGCCCGCGAGGTACTGCAGAAACTTGCCGTCCTGCAGCGCACGGTCGATGTCGCCGGCTGGACGACGCGCCTTTCCGTCGCCGATGCCGTGCGCGATCGCATCGCCGCACGCGCCAAGGCGCTGATGGACGGCGAACTGATGGCGATGGCGGATGACATCACCAACCATCCAGAAATCGGATTCCGTGAAGAACGTTCGGTCAGGATCATCACCGAGTGGCTCACGGCACACGACTTCGACGTGACGATGGGTTCAGGAGGCTTTCCGACCGCGTTCGTCGCGCGTCACCGCAAGACGACTGGCGGACCGACACTTGGCATCATCGTCGAATACGATGCGCTGCGTGGAACAAATGGTGATTTCCACGGCGATCAGCATTCGACGCAGGGCCCGGTCGGCCTGGCGGCAGCGCAAGCGATTGCCGAGTGGCTGATCGCGTCGAAGACGCCCGGCAGTGTCGTGGTGATCGGCACACCGGCAGAAGAGATGATGCCGCCGCCAGTGAAGACGGTCATGCACGACAACGGCGTGTTCAACGGCCTCGACATCGCCGTCCGGAGTCACTCGAGCGTCGCATCACAGCGAGCAGCACCCGGGTTCGGCAGCTGCTGCCTCAACATCGATGGTGTCCGCTTCACCTACTCGGGCGCGCCGGCGCACCAGATGTTTCCGTGGGATGGTCGGAACGCGCTCACTGCTGTGCGCCACCTCTTCGACAACATCGACGCGCTGCGCGGGACGTTCCGTCCCGAGACCCGCATCCAGGGCATCATCACCGAGGGGGGCAAGGCACCGAACGTCGTCCCCGATCGCGCGGTGGCGGATTTTTACATCCGCTACCCTGACGCAGTGTACCTGGCGCAGATCCGGCAGCTGGTCGACGATGCCGCGCGCGCCGCCGCGCTGGCCACGGGAACGAAGGTGAAGATCGAGACCTATGGATCGATGCGCGACGGCATTTCACTCGGCACGCTGAATGAAGCGGCATTCGCACATGTGAAGCGGTACGGCGGTGGCAAGGTGCTGGCCGAGCCGGGCAAGCCGCAGGGATGGGAAGAAACCGGCAGCGTCTCGAGCGCCATTCCGGGCGTCGGCATCAGCGCCTGGACGTCGAATGGCGGCTTCCACACCTACGAGATGCTCGCCGATGCCCTTGGCCCCGTCGGTCACGCCGGCTTCATGGTCGATGCGCAGGCGATGGCCGCACTGCTTTATGATTTCGCGTCCAAGCCAGCCTTCCGCGCCGCGGTGAAGCAGGAGTTCGACGGCCTCAAGCTGCTCTACGCGGAGTATCAGCAGTCGCTGACCAAGACGTACGTGTTGCCGGTGGTGAAAGAGCCGCAGTGAGCTGAACATGCCACGGGCGCAGACAAACAGTGCGCTACGCGACGCGACGGTACTCCATGTAGTGCGCGGTATCGTTGGCCACGCTGGCACCATGCAATGCCTCCACCACGTCGAGTGCCATGTCGATTCCGGCGGAGATGCCGGCCGAGCTGATGACCCCGTCGTGCACCACGCGCACGTCGCGAATGACCGAGATACTCGAGTCGATCTCCGCCAGCGCGTCGAGTGCACCCCAATGGGTGGTGGCGCGCTTCCCGGCCAGCAAGCCCGACGCCGCCAGCAGCAGAGCACCAGAGCACACCGATGTCACCAGCTCCGCGCGAGCCGCGGTGGCGCGGATCCAGTCGAGCACTGGACCGTGCTGCAGCAATGGCCGCGTGCCCCAGCCGCCGGGAATGACCAGCAGATCGATCGACGGCGCGGTCGAAAAGTCATACGTCGGTGTGACGACCAGTCCGCCGGTGGCGGTGATCGGCGACGCGCGCTCGGCCACCGTGAACACCGCGAAGGGCGCGTCGTCGTTGCTCCGCCGCGACGCCAGCCCGGGGGTGAGTCGTGTTCGCGAAAAGACTTCGAATGGACCCGCAAAGTCGAGCACTTCCACTTCGTCGAACAGGAAGATGCCAACGTTTTGAGACATGGTCAGACCGGGGAGCAGATGGTGGAGCCGGCACGCGCCGTCTTCGGACGATCCGGAAGGCGAGTGTACAGCGGGGTCGCCTCGACGCGGACGTCAGGCGCTACCGCTGAAACCGACGCGCCAGTTGCTCGAGGCGTTCGTCGCCGGCCGCTTCCGCCTGAATGCGGATCGCCTCCGCGTACGGGCGCAGGCACGGCTCGCCCCAGTAGTAGCCCGTCGCGCGCTCGGCCAACTGCGTCTCGTCCACGCGCGTCGCCTCGAGCAGCGCCTTGGTCGCCGCCCGGTCGTAATCCGGGTCCTCGCGATCAGGCAGATCGTAGAAACGGCGGGGCATCTCCCCTTCCGCATCGTCCCGCAGGAATGCCATCGACATGATCTGCTCCGTCAGGGTGTCAGCCGAGTCGTGGTCCGGGGACAACGGTTCCCACCTCACATCGAAGTTGCGGCTGATAACTTCCATCTGTCGTCCCGGTGCTCATCTCAATCTAGCGCAATCCGCGGTGCGCCTCTATGCGGACCTCAAGACGCAACGCGCGGTATCATGCTGAGTCTCCTACGCCTCTGAGCGCCCCAATGCGACACGCCCTGGCTCTCGTCGGACTGCTCGCTCTCCTGTCAGCGCCCCTCCGCGCGCAGGACGCCCCCACCCCCACGCCCGCTCCCGCGCTCCGCGGCGTCGTCCGGGACTCCATCGGGCGGCCGCTCAGTCGTGTGGTCGTCTCGCATCGCAATGTCAAGACGACCTCCGATGTCGACGGCAGCTTCGTCCTCACGCCGGTACCGACCGGGCGCATCACGGTGCAGTTCTCGCGCGATGGCGCATTGCTCGGCTCGATCGAGGCGAATGTCACCACCGACACCACGTCCGCCGTCCAGCTGGATGTGATCGCCGACCGCACCGAACCGCGCTCCCTCCTTGGCACAGTGGTCGACAATACCGGTGCGCCACTGCGCGATGTCGTCGTCGAAGTGGTGACGGCGCTGGTCGAGACACGCACCGATTCAGCGGGCCGCTTCGCGATCAGAAACCTTCCGCCGCGCCGCCACATCGTGCGTGTTCGACGCGTGGGATATTCTCCCACCTACCTCACCGCCGATCTCACCGATAGCACCTCGACCCGGGCGCGCATCGTGATCCGGCAGTACGCCGGCCAGAATCTCGGGCTGGTGGTCGTCCGTGCGAACGGCGTGCCCGGCCGTCTGCAGGGTTTCATGCGCCGCGCCGAAAAGAAGTCGGGATGGGGGAAGATCATCACCGCCGACGACATCGCGCGACGCAACCCGCTGCAAGTCAGCGACATGTTTCAGGCGATTGCCGGCGTGCGTCTCAACACCGACATGCGCGGCCGCGTGCAGCTGACTGGACGCGGGGGTTGTGTGCTCGCACTGTTCATCAACGGATTCCCGGCACCCCAGCTTCGCGGCTCCGGCATCGACGACATGGTGAACGTGCTCGACCTGGCCGGGATCGAGGTCTACAATGGTCAAGGCGGCCTGCCGGCAGAATACCTGATGGGACAGTCCAACACCTGCGGCACGATCGGAGTCTGGACTCGATAGTCGGTCCACGCCGTACGCCGGCGCAGTGCAGGCTGGCCTTGCCATTGCCATCAGTACCTCACACCGACTCACGCCATGCCTGTCATCAATCTCGCCGAGAAGCTCGCGACCTTCACCGAGTATTACCGGCTGCGCGTCGAGATTTAGAGCTCGTCCTGTGAACCCGGTCCATCCGGCCGCATGCAGACGCGCTCCGGGCGGGCGTCGCAGCCGTGTGCCGAAACAATTCTGTGGCCGGATTCGGTGTCTCTGTAACCTGAAAGTGTGCGGCTCGTAGTCGTCATCGCCGCGCGCTCGTGACCAGCGTTGCCGGCATCAGCCAGTCCACCCCCGGGCGGGGCACCAGTCTCGCCAGACACGTCACCCTGCAGATCGATCTTACGATGCCCGTTGCGCGAACTCTTCTGCGGACTGTCAGCCTCCTTGCGCTCGTTGCGCCCGCTGCCCTTCACGCACAATCGACGCGACGGCCAGCAACGGCACCGCTTCCGCTCAAGTTCGTCGGCCCGCCGACGACCGGGGCGATTACCGCGCGCGATCTGATGTCGCGCCTGTACCGCTTCGCTGACGACTCGATGATGGGTCGCCTCGCCGGTACGGTGTGGAACGACAAGGGAACGGACTTCATCGCTGCCGAGCTCAAGCGCCTTCGGCTCGAGCCGGCGGGTGAGCACGGATCGTTCTTCCAGTCTGCGTTGATGAAGCGGGATGTGTCGGACGCCTCATCGCTGTCGGTGGGTGGGAAGGCCTATGCACCGTGGACGGACTTCGTACCGCGCGACCAGGGCGCGGTATCACGCCCACTCGATGGTGCGATCGCAATTTTCGGCGGCACCTTCGGCGACTCGGCATCGTTCCTGCCGTCTGACCAGGCGACGGGCAAGGTCGTCGTGGTCCGCACCGGTCGTGCGAAAGATGGTTCCCCGGACCACAACGCGATCAATCGTTTCCAGCTCACGAGCCGCTACTCGACTGCCGCAGCGATCGCCGTCGTGAGTATCGACTACATGCCCACGGGATACATCGACGCGGTCTACAAGCAGTCGCGCGTTCAGGTGAAAGCCGAACCGGATACCAGCCGGATGCCATCCTACTTCTACATCACGCGCGCCGTCGCACAGGCGATGCTTGGCCTCGACGCCGACTCGGCCAGGACCGGTCAGGTCGGCAGCGCGGTGAACGGCGAGGTGCGCATCAGCGAGAACATCGCACCCGGCCGGAACGTGATTGCCATTCTTCGTGGTTCGGATCCCACGCTGCGCGGCCAGTACGTGGCGATCGGGGCGCATAATGACCACATCGGATTTTCGGGCCGCCCGGCTGATCACGATTCCGTCAAGGCCTTCATGCGGATTGCTGCACCACAGGGCGCGGATAATGATGAGCCGAAGCCCACACCGGCTGACTGGGTGCGCATCAACGCGCTCAAGGATTCATTGCATGCCGGGCATGGTGCGCGGCCCGACTCGATCTACAACGGCGCCGACGATGACGGGTCCGGCTCGATGAGCGTGCTGGAGATTGCCGAGCGATTTGCAACGTCGCCTGTCAAACCGAAGCGGTCGATTCTGTTCATCTGGCACGTGGCCGAGGAGCTCGGCCTGTTCGGGTCGCAGTACTTCACCGACCATCCGACGGTTCCCCGCGACTCGATCGTTGCAGAACTCAACATGGATATGGTCGGGCGCGGCAGCAAGGATGATTTCACCGGTGCCACGAAGGCGGGCGCCGCTATCCACGGTGGCGACGGCTACGTGCAACTGGTGGGCGCGCGACGCCTTTCCACCGAACTCGGTGATCTCGTCGAGCGCGTCAACACGACACAACGGCTCGGCATGCGCTTCGACTACAGCCTCGATGCCGATGGTCATCCGCAGAACATCTATTGCCGCAGCGATCACTACGAGTACGCGCGCTATGGCATCCCGATCGTCTTCTTCACCACCGGTGGTCACGCGGACTACCATCAGGTGACGGATGAACCGCAGTACATCGACTACGGTCGCATGACGCAGATTTCCCGCCTCGTCCACGGCGCCGCTGTCGCCGTGGCGAACCTCGATCATCGTGTCGTGGTCGACAAGCCGAAGCCGGATCCAAAGGGGCAGTGCCGGCAGTAGCTGTTACGGTGGACCATCCGGATGCTTCTCGCACACCGGAGGCTGTTCGGCGCTCCAGGCCATCGTCGCGATGCGCCAGCGGCCATCGGTGCGCACCAGGGTGAACACGTCGACGCCGCAGTGCGACCACGCGCCGTCCACGTAGAGATCGTAGGGATACCAGACCATCGCGACGCCGCCGTTGATGCGGACGTCCGGTCGAAACCCCCGCTCGGTGACCTTTCCGCCCATCGGCGACGACCGCTGCTCGGTGCGCGGTCGCGCGCGATAAACCGTGACGCCGTCTCGCGTGCGGGTGGGAAAGAGCACCGCCTCCGGCACCATCAGGTCAGTGAAGCCGGTCATGTCGCCACGGGTGATGGCGACCAGCGCCGAGTCGGCCACGGCGAGCACCGACGATCGTTGTGCGGCAACCTGTGCTGCATCTTGTGCGCCCAGCGGCCCCGCCGCGACGGCGACGAGTCCGCACGCCAGGCAAAGTCCTCGAATCCTGCGACTGGTCATTCCGCCCCCTCCCATTCAAACCGTGACCCCGCGACCGCTCACCCGGCCGCTACCTTTTCGACGCTACGATAGCCCATTCCAGCACCGATGGGCAGAGCGGCCGACCATCCCGACCCGTCTTCCCTACACCATCGGACCATGCGATCCACTCTCCGCGCGCTGCTTTTCGCGACCGTGCTGCCGCTCGCCCTGAGCGCGCAACCCGCCGCGCCCACATCAGTGGCCAGCGGCGGTGCACGCAGCTTCGCGCCGCTCCGGCTCGCGCGCATCGACTCGCTGGTCAATCGATTGATCGCCGATCGGCGCATTCCCGGCGCCGTCGTGATGCTGGTGCGGGATGGGCGTGTCGAATATCACACCGCCTACGGCTACCGGGACCTCGGAACGAAGGCGCCGATGCGACGTGATGACATCTTCCGTATCGCGTCGCAGACCAAGGCGATTACGTCGCTGGCCGCGATGATGCTCTGGGAAGAGGGACGCTTTGCGCTCGACGACCCGATCGCGAAGTACCTGCCGGAATTCGAGACGCAGCGCGTGCTCACCAAGTTCAACCCCGCCGACTCGAGTTATGAGGCGAAGCCGTCGCTGCGTCGCACGACGGTGCGGCAGCTCTTCACGCACACCTCGGGCCTGGACTACGCCGACATCGGCAGTGACGAATTTCGCGCGATCTACAACAAGGCCGGCCTGACCGCGCTCGGCCTGGAAGGTGACGTGCTGGCCGACAAGGTGCGCATCCTGGCCACACTGCCACTGAAGTTCGAGCCGGGTGAACGCTTCAACTACAGCCTGAGCGTCGATGTCCTCGGCCGACTGATCGAGGTCTGGTCCGGCATGCCGCTCGACCGCTTCTTTCGCACGCGCATCTTCGAGGCGCTCCGCATGGACGACACCTGGTTCGAGCTCCCCGCCGATCGTCGGGGCCGGCTGGTCGCACTGCACAGCGAGAAGGACGGCACGGTCGAGGCGACCCATGACACCCAGGGCGGCATGCACCCCGATTTCCCCGCGCGCCGCGTCACGTACTTCTCCGGCGGTGGCGGTCTTTCAGGCACGACCGCCGACTACGCCAGATTTCTTCAGCTGTTTCTGAATGGCGGAGAACTCGACGGCGTGCGACTCGTCAGCCGCAAGACGGTCGAGCTGATGCTCACGAACCAGATTCCGCGGCTGCAGCCCGCGTTCGGCCTTGGCTTCGCACTCGAGACACCAGAGAACGATTTCCGCCAGGTGCTCAGTGACGGCTCCTTCGAATGGGGCGGCGCGTTTGCGACCACATACTGGACTGACCCGAAGGAGCACCTGATCGGGCTGGTCTACACCAACGTCCTCGGGTCGACGGCCGGACTCGGAGATCTGTTCAAGGTGCTGGTGTATTCCGCGATGCGGTAGCGGCTGACAGCAGGTAGCGAATGAGTTTTCAGGCGCCTCAGGTGGTGCCGCGTGACATGGCGATATCCATGCCGCGCTCGGCTCCACTTGGCATGCCTGCCACCGGACCGCGAAGGCCGTGACGTATCGGTCCGAAACGACGCAGGGCTCCACCGCCGGGACGGAGACGGCTGACCCGCTCGAGATCCTCGCCCGGGCGCTGGTGCATATCACGGAAACGGGCCACGTGACCACGCGTCACGACGCGGGACGACGGCGGAGAGGCCAACCGACCCCGCGGGCTTCCCGTTCCGGGATGAAGGGCAAGGCGGCGACGAGGGACACCGGACCGGACGGGCCCGCGAGGCGCGCCGGGGGACCCCGCCGTCTATGCGACCGAACCCGATTGTATTTCCTGTCCGGCCGTGAGTGCCGCGCCCTTGCCGATTCATCGACACTTTGAGATCATGACTGGACCCCCTACCACCTCTTGACCCAAGGGGACACCATGCGCACAAAACGGGTGTCCGCAATCGCCCTGATTGCCGGTGCCATGCTCACCGGGTGCGGGGGCGGTGCCCTCGCACCAGCCACCAACGACACTCCATCGCTGATCGCGTATGGAAGTCCGACCGGCGTCGCGCATCCTGAGGTCGTGTTGATCATCATGGACGTGGACGACACGCCGGCGTATCGGTGCAGCGGCACGCTCGTCAGTGCATCGCGTGTGCTGACCGCCGGTCATTGCACGGGAACGCCGGGTGAATTCACCGGGATGCGCATCGTTACAGAGAGCGACGTCCAGCGTGGGAACAACAACTACCCGTATGCCGGACCCAATAGCATCGAGGCGACGGCCTGGCATACGCATCCGCATTACACAAGCGCAGCGTTCTACGTGAACGACGTCGGCGTGATCGAACTCTCCGCCGCCGCGTCAGTGCCAGCGGCGAGCTACGGGCGGCTCCCGACGCCGAATCAGCTCAACGCACTGAAGCCGTCCGCGCGTGCCACGTTCTCCGCCGTCGGCTGCGGCCTGCAGCGCATCAATCCCGTGTTCGTCGTCGCCGAAAAGGGACGGATGAGCGCGACGCCGCACCTGATCCAGATCAACACCGGCTTCACCGGTGCGTCATCACTGCTGCTCTCCAACAACGCGCGCACCGGGGGCACGTGTTTCGGTGACGCCGGCGGCCCGGACTTGCTTGGCACGAGCAACGTCGTCGCTGGAGTGACGTTTTCGGGATCAACGGCAACTGCGCCCGGACCGGCGGTGTCTTCCGCATGGATCGCCCGGATATGATTTCATTCGTGCAGCAGTATTTGCCATAGCACGGTCGGCGTTCGACGGATCGAGCACGATGCCGAGTGTGCGCGTGCGTATTGAACATGTTTTCGGAGGACTGACATACCGACCGCCAACTGACCCTGGCGCACCGGACGCAGGTATGTGAGTGCGGGCGTCGTCGAGAAGCCCCGACGTACGCGGGCGTCGGGGCTGTTGGGGTTGGTGTCGGATCATCTGCATCGGCTTCAGACCGTTTACGGCGACTGCTTCGCCCGCTGCGACGACGACATGCACGGATACCTGCTCGCGTTCTCGTGCAAGTGCCGGTATTTCTGCCCGAGCTGTCACGCCAAGCGCCTCGCGATCTGGACGCAGCGGCTGAGCACCACCCTCCTCGCGCCCGTGCTGCACCCCGCAGGTCGTCCTCACCATCCCGAAGCGGCTGCGCGTCTCCTCTCTCTATCGCCGCCACCTGCTCGGCGAAATCGCGCGCGTCGCCGGCCCATGACACCGCTCGGTTGACGGAGGCGTTTCGCCGCGCTGTGCTCCGGCTGTCTGTGTGGCTGGCGCTCTGCGATGCGGAGCAGGCCGCGGGCATGCTGACGTGGCCGCGCTCGGGGCTCCATGGGCAGACGACGCGCGACCGGCGAGACTTGGGGCGCGGCACGCTCGACGCCGTCAGACCAGGAAATGTCAAACGCGGTCACGTGCCCCCGCTGGAACACGGGAGCGGACGGCCAGGAGGCGTGCCAGCCTGCCGAACCCTGCGCCCCGCCGGTTCTCGAGCGGCGAGGCACCAAGACGTAAAATCGACCAACCCCGATCGAACTTCCCAGCCGGCTTCGGCCCCAGATGCTACCACGGACGCGCCTCGGTCGTCCAAGAGGGTCTGCAATCGGCGACGGAGCGCTGGTGGGAAAGGAGAGAGTCGTCGTGAAAGCTGTGGAGAATGAGGCCGTCACGATGGGAAACCCTGCTACCTTCCGACGTGGTTTCGGAAGATAAACATCATGAGATTTCATTAATGACTGTACCGAATGACCGGTTGCTGCACACACCAGCTGCCCACACTCATGACGGACTGCTGGAGAGTCTGCATCCGTATCGCTACCAGTGGCCGACGACATCGCTTTCCGACGACGCCCGCTGGAAGCTCGATCCCGCGACGGGTATGCACTTTCGCGGTATGCCCGAGTCTGACAGCGAACTGGCGGCCGACAGCCGATGGCCCGCTCTGTTCCCGTCACCGATCTGCGTCATCACGGCCTCAGACGGCACCCGAACGGCCATGGAGCGAGAGGTCGGAGCATCGATCGTCAATCGCTTCCCGTACGTCGTGGCAGTGAGCATCTGCCGCACTGCGCTGTCGGAGCGACATCATCGAAGAACGACCTTCATGGACATCCTCGAATCGGGGAAGGTTGCCTCGCTGCAGTTTCTGCCACCGGGGCCGCGACTGGACAGCGCGCTCGACGTCATCGCATCGATTCCGGACGAACGCACTAGCCAGAGGATCACGGCCTCCGGCTTGCCAACGCGATCGGGGATCACCAGCCAAGCTCCGGTCCTGGAGGACGCGTACCTCGTCTACGAGGCGGCACTGGTCCGCCCGCAACGCGACTTTGGCGGCAACTCGATCTACGAGTGCCCATGGCTGGATGTCGGATCCCACCGCGTCTATTTTCTCGAGATCAAGGCGATCCAGTTACGAGAGGATATTGCAATGGGCGCGACGCAGATCCGGTGGCGCGCCCTGCCGACGTGGGATGCGGGCGAGGCCCGCAGTGCCGCACCGTCCGGCGCCAGAGCGTCCAACGGCCGATACCAGAAGGGCTACGACCCCAATTACACGTTCCCTGCAGCGAACACCATTGCGTTCGAACACGACGACATCAAAGACGGCATGGCGATCAAGCTCCTTCCGCCACTGCCCGAGGATCAGGTGGAAGTCGACAACGACCGTGCGCGGTGGCCCTGCTTCTTCCCTTCGAGTTGCGGACTCATCACGACGTATGACAATCGCGGAACGCCGAACGTCATGCCGTGCGGGTCGACGACCGTCATAAGCAGGAATCCGTTCGTGATCGCCCCCTGCGTTTCGTACACGAACATCAACGAGCGATATGCGGCGCGCCGATCGCTCGATCTGATCCGTGAGCGCGGGCGGTTCGGATGCAGCGTCCCCTACATCGGGGACACCATCGTCGACGCGATCAAGTACTGCGGGAACAACTCGCTCTCGGACGACGAGAACAAGGCTCTGAACAGCGGCCTCACCCTCGCCAGTTCCGAGTACGGGCCGTTGGTCAAGGATGCGCCCGTCCACTTCGACTGCGAGGTGGTTGGCGAAGTGATGCTGGGCACCCACATCCTGTTCCTCGGGCGCGTCGCCGGAATCCACGTTCACCCTGACGTGACGCCGGAGAATCCCTTGAACTGGTGCCCTTGGCCGGGTATCACCGACCCGTCCAGTAACCACTGACGAGCGATCTCTTTTTTAGGTGAGGTCAGCTGTGGCTGGTACGCAAACCGCCCCCGCGGGATGCGGGGCACGGCGACGGTGGTTCCGCCCGCGATCGGCCCCGCGCCACGACTCGTACCCAGCGAGGCCGTCCGCCGGCGGGGGGCCATCCTCCAGTTGCGCTTCGAGGTCGACGCCCTCGCGTGCCCAGCATGCAACGGCCCATGCTTTGCATCTTGGGCCTGCCTCTGCGCACTGCGGCGAACCATGAAACGTGGAGAACATTCCCTGCGATCGAAGAAGATCGTGGAGTTGGTTGCCTTGCTGCTTCCGCCCAACTATGCCGAGGCCGCAATACCCGCAAGGATCGACTTCAACTCCGCGAACAC
>CAYMQV010000118.1:0-13908 GCA_964392395.1 uncultured Gemmatimonadaceae bacterium | reverse complement strand
CGCCGCCCTCCGAGCGTCACGATCGTTGCCACGATGATCTTCAGGTCCAGAAGAAGCGAGACGTTGCGGACGTAGAGCAGATCGTAGTGAATCCACTGATGGAAGTCGCCATGTTCGCGGTCCTTTCTACAGACCTGCCAGAGGCCTGTCATGCCAGGACGCACCGACAGTCGACCATTGCGCCACGGAACGCAGATCTGATTCTCGCGGAACGGCGAGGGGCGCGGGCCGACCAGGCTCATCTCACCGCGCACGATGTTCCAGAGTTGTGGCAACTCGTCAGCGTTCAACTTGCGAAGGATCGCACCGATCTTCGTGACGCGCGGATCGCGGTCCATCTTGAACTGCGGACCATCCATCTGCTGCTTCGCTGCCAGCGCGCGCTGCATATCGTCCGCATTCGTGAGCATGCTGCGGAACTTCCAGCACTTGAACGGGCGGGCATCCTTGCCTTCGCGGGAGTCGCCGTAGAAGACATCGCCCTTGGATGTCAACTTGACGAGCAGCGCCATCAGAACCATGATCGGAGACAGCAGCAGCAGCGCCAGCAGTGCCAGCAGTGGTTCGAATGCCGCCTTGACACTGACGTACGCGGGGATCGCGAGCCGGCGCACCGGTTCGGGTGCGGCCGCCAGACTGGCCGCCGTATGCCTGCGCTGACCCGCGACGGCGGCCGCGTGCGTGGAGTCGCCCGAGACGATGCGGTGACGCACGGTCGTCGAGTCCGCGACATCCGCGCCAGCGAGGACGAGGCACTGCGCGATCACGGCGTTGGCGCCAATGTTCGCGTCATCACCGATCGTCGAAGGACCAATGATCAGCGCCCCTGCGCCGATCGTCGCGCGGTCGCGAACGACGACGGAACCCACGATCCGTGCTGTCGGGTGGACCGTCGCACTCGGGGCCACGAGGGACGCGTTCTGCCCGCGCACCTTGCTCAGTTCACGCAAGGTGGCGAGTGCGCCGACGCGGCGCTCGTTCAACGCCAGCACGCCGGCTTCGTCGTTCAGGTCGAAACAGTCGCCGTGAAATGGCACGTCCTGATTCGGAATCCCGTTGGCCGAGAGCTGCATCCTGAGGGCCTCGAGCGACGACAGCGTCAACGGCATGACCAGCTGCGCGCAAGCGACGGGCACCAACGACGCGAGCACGCCCGATGGGAAGGGCCAGGTGACGGGCTCGAAGTACCGCTGGATCTTGCGCACTCGCCCCGCTTCATCCGACTGCACAAGTTCCTTCGTGTGGAGCGTCGGGGCCTCGAAGGCGACGAGATGGCGCACCATTCTGGCGTCGTTCGCCGGCGTGTTGCAGAGCGGCCGCAAATCGACGCCATCGGCCGGATAGCAGACGGGCGTGATGAACAGCAGCGAGTCGGAGGGCGTGAATCGGTCCACCAGTGGCGACAGATCACGCAGTTTGCGGATATCCTCGACGTCAGAGTACGCGGCCCGTATGCGCATCGCATATGCGGGATCGGGTTCAAAGTCGGTCAGGACCATGGGACGATGCGCTGTCACACGCTGCACGCTGCGCATGACTTCGCGCATCAGGATATCGTCGGCGGTCGGCACCAGGAGCAGCGACCCATCGTCGTGCGCGTACTGCGCGTACGACGGCCGGATATCGAGCAGGACGGGGATCAGGCTCATTTCAGTCCGTACGAGTCTTGTGCCGTCGGGTAGAATGGCTCCCCGCGCTCTCGCGCACGCAGGGCAAGTTTCCTCAGACTGGGCGGGAGATCGGTCGCCAACGCTGCATCGACCATGCCGC
The DNA here is from genome assembly GCA_964392395.1 of uncultured Gemmatimonadaceae bacterium. Lineage (GTDB taxonomy): Bacteria > Gemmatimonadota > Gemmatimonadetes > Gemmatimonadales > Gemmatimonadaceae > JACMLX01. The sequence continues at coordinate 12,138 of CAYMQV010000118.1, read as the reverse complement.
TGGTCTGCTTGACATCAGGGCTCACCGGCGCGGGAACGCCGGTCTGCTCCGGCACCTGGGTCACGCTGCGCACGCGATCGCCCGCCACGACAACGCAGCGGTCGGCGATGACCGAGGAGTCGACGATCGCGGCCTCGCCGACGAAGCAGTCATCCCAGATGAACGATCGCGACACGAGCGCACCCGCTGAAATGATGGTTCGTTCACCAATCGATGCAGGTCCGACGATCACCGCGTCCTCCTCAACGCGTGCGCCTTCGGCCAACAGGACCGGTCCGACAATGCGCGCGGAGGGGTGAACGAAGGCGGATGGGTGATGCATTCCCTCTCCATCGCGTACGTAATGCGGCAACAGTGCCGGCCGCTCGATTGAGCGGGAGACCAGCCAGCGGCTGACGGCCGCATAGCTCGAGTAGTCGAGGACCTTGGCGGAAAGCCCGTGGATTTCGTGCATCGCCACATGCGCGCCTGCGGCACTGAGCCGACCCAGCAAGCCTTCCTTGATGTCCTGATAGCCATGGGACGGAACGCCTTCGAGGGCACTGCGTTCGAAGACATAGATCCCGGCGGGCTGCCGCCGTACGCCGCTGGTCATGCCGCGGCGACGCCGGTCGAACTCGACGACAACCGTCGCAGCAGCCCCCGAGCGTCGATGCGCCGTGAGCATCGCATCGAAGTCGAGCGTCGGCACGAGTGTCCCCTCGATCACCACGAAGGTGCGGGCGCTGGTCGCGGATGTCATCGCAACGGCATCGCGCGCGCAACCGGCCGGTCCGCGAGGTTCGGCGTCCTCGTAGTAGTCGAGCGCGATCTCCATCGAGGCGCCATCGCCAAGTACAGAGCGAAGCAACGCGGTCGCGCTGTTGGCGCAGAGCACGGCCGAAGCGATCCCTGCGTCGCGCAGCCACTGGATCGGATATTTGATGAGCGGCGTGTGTGCGACAGGCAAGAGCGGGCCACGAAGGACACGCTCGAACACGCCGTCGCCCCAATGGTGGGTGCCCGCCAGCACGATGCCGCAGACATCACCTACATCGCTTTCGGCACGCGCCCAGACGGCGAGCGACGCCTCCTCTGGCGGAAGCGTCGCACCGACGAATGGGTCAAGCGGCAAGAAGGGCACGGTTGCCACCTTCGGCACGAGTGAGACTGGTCAGACGAACGCTGAGGCTGCACGACGCCGGCGAACCGCCGCACGGCGCGCGCAATACGAAGAACACATATCCGCTAAGCGTTGCAGCGAAATGACTGGTATGTAGACGCTTTGTAACTCTTGTGCTGGAGAGTACCGGGTGACGCCCATCGTTACTCACGGCGAAATGTAGTTGAAGACCTCCGAGGACAGCTGCACCAGAGGTCGCGAACGACGCCAGGCGCACCATCAATCAGACGTGCGATTGGTGCAGCCTTACTCAGTGCCCGCCCCGGATTGAACGTCGACGCTGCCGTGATGCAGCCAGCTGATCTGATGGAGCTCCCTGATTTTATCACCAGAGAGTTGTTGTAACAATGGCATATCGGCGCCGAATGATGCACGATCAGGCATCGGTGATAGGGCTCCCTTGGGCCGGCAGCGGTCCCCAGTCGCCCCGGATGAAATGACGCACCGGCAGTTTTAGGAAGGGGCGAGACGAACCGGACGCCGGATACGAGCTGCCTCTGGCATCTTCCGTTGGCTATTTCCCTCTAAATGACGCCTGCGAAATGGCACTGACACGTTCACGTCGCGAGATGCCGCTTCAGCGGCAGACGTCCAGCGCCGGTCGTTCTCCGGACATCGCATGCCGCAATAGGTCACCCGAAAACGGCAGAGTCACGCGCCGAATCAGGACGATATCGCTCGAGTTATAACCGTACTCAAGTGGCAGCTCGAACACGATTCGCTCAGATTCACCAAAGGGTCGATTTGCCGCGTCTCCGGTGATTTCCGAGTTCCGCCGCCGGAGGAGGCGCATTCACGATGCGCCCGCGAGTCGCCGCGGGCGCTGGCAGGGCGATGCCGCCGGCCAGTGAACCCGTATGTTTGACGCGGGGCAGGCCTCCCCGAGAGCCGGAGTCAGTCCGGTGCGAATCCCGCACTGCCTGCGGTGCCGGCTCCGTGCGACTGAGGCGGCGCTCGTCGGTGGCCGCCAGCGTCTATCGGATCAGGCGCGCAGCAGCGCCGCCGGTCCTTGCACCGTCTCGCGTCCGCTCAGCACCTCAGTGATGCCGCGATCGAACCGCTCCGGAGCAAACCGCTGCGCATTACCTCTGCACGCCTCCGCAGTAATGTCGGACTCGTGCGCGTAGAAATCGTCCAACGCGCGGACGACGGCGTGTGGCGTTTGTGCACCGAAAAAGACCCCGGTCGGCGTCTCGTGCTCGAGCCCGCGAATCGTCTCCGTCGCCGCGCCGCGCCCGAAGGCGATCACCGGCGTGCCGCACGACTGCGCCTCCAGCGGCGTGATACCGAAGTCCTCCTCCGCCGCAAAGAGGAACGCGCGCGCAGACTGCAGATGACTGCGAAGCTCAGGCAACGGCAAGCGGCCGGTGAAGTGCACGTTCGGTGGTGCACCCGCTGCGATCGCGGCGCGGCCCGGACCGTCGCCGATCACGATCAGGCGTTCATTCGGCCGCAGACGAAACGCTTCGACCAGAAGATCGATCCGTTTGTACTGCACGATCCGGCCGGCCGTGACGAAATTCGTCGCGCGCGGTGCGGTGTTGAGCGTAAAGACTTCTGTGTTGACCGGCGGATGTACGACCACACTCTCACGCCCGTAGCAGCGTTTGATGCGCGCAGAGATGTAGGCAGAGTTCGCGATGAACTCGGTCACTCCGTCGGCACTGCGCCGGTCCCAGTTGCGAAGCTGCGACAACACCTGACGCGCGGCCCAGGCCTTCGGCCCCCGAAACCCACTGGTGTCGAGATACGAATTCTCGAGATCCCAGGCGTATCGCATCGGGGTGTGACAGTAACAGACGTGGCGCACGCCCTTCGGGACCGTGATGCCTTTGGCAACCGCATGGGAACTCGACACAATCAGGTCGTAGCCGCGGAAGTCCCAGGCTTTGATGGCCATCGGCATCAGCGGGAGCAGCATGCGATAGTTGTCGGCCAACCGTGGCATATGTTGCAGCAGCGTGGTGTGCGGCGTCCGTCCCACCAGGCCATCCCGGTATTCGGCCGGCAGCGTATCGATGGTCGAGTACAGGTCTGCCTGTGGCATCAGCGTGAGCAGACGCTGTAACACCAGTTCCGCCCCTGCCCACGTCGTCAGCCAGTCATGAATGATCGCAACACGCATCAGGCGAGGCACCGGTCGAGGTGCGCAAGGGCAAGAGCGGCGGCGCGGTGCGGGTCGTTGGTCATGTCTACAAAGGTCAATGACGGCACGCCGTCGGGGAAGGCGACGACACCCGATGCAGCTGGGTTGTTGAGCACGATGGTAGGTCGGGAGTAGCCGAGGGCGAGATGTGCCACCACCGACTCGACGCCAATGGCAGCGCGGGCCTGACCCGTGAGCGCGACCAGTTCGGCGAAGCTGGTGGTGCCCATCACATCATGCAGCCGCCCGGATGGGACCAGCGCTCGCAATGACGCAAAACGCTCGCGGTCACTCGCATTGCCGACAAGAAGTATCGGCGCACGTTCGGCCAGCAGTGGGAGCACGGTCTGCCAGAGTGCGAGCGGCGCTTCTTTCGCGCCGCTGCGACTGCCTGGCTGGACGATGATCGGCGCGTCGGGGCGCAGCGTTGCCGGCGCGGGAAGGACGGGGCCGCGGTACGTAGCGGCCGGCAGCCCAAGCACATCGAGTGCGTGCAGCCAATTCTGACCGAGTGACGCCTCGGCACGATACGGGATCAACCCGTGATACTCCCAGCTGCGACCGCGCAGACCAAACCCGATCCGCACACTCGCGCCTGAGGCGATTGCCAGATCGATCGTGCTCGGCGACGTGCACCGGACATCGAGATACACCGCGGGGGTCATGGCGCGAAGCGTGGCTCCTGCCGACGAACGAGTCGCGTGCTCGACGCGGAAACGCTGTGGCCATGATGACGCCGACGACTGCAGCCACGCTGCGTCGTACGTCACCACATCGTGCACATAGTCATGTTCAATCAGCCACGCGGCGACATCGCGAGCCCAGGAACCGTGCACGAGCACCAGTCGTGCTGACGGCAACCGATCTCGCAGTGCGCGGAAGAGTGCCGTCGCCTGAATCAGGTCGCCAAAGTGATCAGGCTTCGCGATGACGATTGTCGCGGTGGTGAGATCTGGCAGCGAACGCCGGCCGGCCGGCGTGCTCACCAGGCGACGACCCTGATCAACCAGTGCCAGGCCCGTCACGAGCGGCGCTGGGTACCAGGTGGGGAGCAGGTACTGGCGACCCAGAATTTCGACCAACTGCGGACGGCTCATGAACACCGCGCACTCAGGCGCGCGGTGGTTCCGTCACAAAGATGAGCTCGGTGTGGCCTGACCATTCAGGAAAACTACTGCGTCAGGGAACGCGCATCCATGGCAACGCGTGCGTCTGCGGTGAATCTGGTGTGCGCCGCCGGTGCGCGTGATGCCCTGCGACGGAGGCGCAGCTAGGCCGACGTGATGGCCTTGGGCCCACTGGATCCGGAATGGACGTCGTGTTCTTCGCGCACTCGAACACCCACCACGAGGCCGCAGAATGCCCAGATGAAGAGGACCGTGATGCTCGGGAACGTGAACAGTCCAAGTGCAACGCCGGCCAGTCCGGCGCGGAACGCCAATCCGTTCACGCCCGACGCCTTCGCCCAGACCCGTTTTGCGAACGTGAGCACGAACACCGCACCGAGGACCCCGGTCTCGGCCACGAGCTCGATCCACGGGCTGTTCGCGATCGGTTTCACCGGTCGGAAGCGATCGAAGAAGTCGGTGAGCTGGTAGGGTCGGTAGTTGTAGCCATAGTGCGACAACCCGACACCCATCATCGGATGTTCTGCTGACATGCGGAGCCCTGCCACCGCGAGATCGACGCGGTCGAGCTTCGAGCCGAATTCTTCCGTCGAGAGCTTGGCGATGAAGAACTCGGAAATGTACCCGGTGGCAGCGAGCACGCTGACGACGAGCGCAGTCAACGCCACGAAGACAGCGAAAGCGTAGAACTTGCGGCGCGGATCGCGGTCCTGCCCGCCAGTACCCAGCGAGAAGACGCATCCGAAGAGGGCGAGTGCGACAACATTCGCTGTCGAGAAGGTGATGAACACCGTGATCGCGAGGAACGCCGCCGTCCAACGCCAGCGCATCCAGAGCGCAACGGCAATAGATGTCAGCAGGTACATCGCGAAGTAGTTGCCTTCCTCGAATGTTCCGCCGCGGAACAGTTCGCGCCCGGCAATGTTGATGATCTGCGGGCTCACCATCCCAGGCAGCAACGGTGCCGGGAGCTCGAACACTGATGAGAGGAGGAGCAGCCATCCGTAGGCGGCTGCGCCAATCGCACCGGTGCACCACCACCGACCAACGCGCCGACCATCTTCGTAGGCGGCCGTGGCAACCAGCGCAAACGCGAGGAGTGCGAGCAGCCAGTAGCCAATTTTGATCACCCCATCACCAATCGGCCCGAGCCGTGCCTCGAAACCTTCTGTCGTGAATGAGTCGAGGGGGAAGGCGAGTCGGACGCAAAGGACGAGTGCCGCCCACGTCAGGAAGGCGAAGATCGGACGTGCGAAGCGGGTGATGCCCGGGACCAGCACCATTCGCCCCTCCCAGCACATCGCTGCCGCACAGAGGCATAGCACCAGCTCATAAATCTTGAGCGGGAACACGACGCGCAAGGTCATGGCATATGTCAATGGCAGCGTTCCGACCACCACCAGTGTTGCACAGTGACGGACCGACATCGTGCCGGTATCCCGCTTCGCCGGCGAGAGCCGCGTGGCTTGCACAGCTCCCTTCAGGACACGACGCGAATCGCTGCGTCAGGCGCCGCGATTCGCGGGCCTGGCGTTGCCTCGCGTCGATCCGACATCGCCACAAGGACGACAGTGAAGAATCCAAGGATGAGCCCCGCGGCACACGCGATGCCGCCCCAGAGCACTGGACGCTGGAGCGGACGATCCGGGGGCGTGGCGACATCAACGACGGTGAGCAGTGGCGTGTCGCGCACTTCGGCGACGCGGCTCTCCTCAAATGTTTTCGTCAGGCCGATCAGTATCCCTTCCTTGACGCGCACGACTCGGTCGAGTTGCTCGAACATCGCCATCAGCCGTGGCGCTTCGTAGTAGTTGCGGTTCGCGTCGAGGAACGCCTGTTTGCCGCGCTCGGCCAAGTCGAGCTCGGCTGCGGCCGTGCCGAGCCGCAGTTCGGCAAAGCGCCGCTGTTCGGTCGAGGAGCGCTGGCGGCGCTCGAGATTGAATCGGTTCAGGAGTTCCAGCATTCGATTCGCGACTGCCGCCGAGAGCGCCGGGTCGCCCAACGTGACGCTCAAGTTCACAATGCTGCTCTTGCGGCTGACCAGCACCAGCACTCGCCGCTTGAACTTCCGCAATCCGTTGCCGAACAGGCGTTCCGGTGTCGGCCCGGTGACGTCAATCAACTCGAGCAGCGGTGTCGAGACGCCCGGCGCTGCCGGATCAGGGAACCGCGTCTTGAGGGTCTCCGTGAGCAGTTCCGTACTCGTCAGGACATCCGCGAAGAACTCCGTCGAGGGGCCATCCTTGAGTCTCGCCAAAGCGCTCGCGCCGCCGGCCTCACCGAGGAGCGACCCAAGTCCCCCGATTGCACCGAGAATACTCGTGTTGTTCGAGCCGAGCGCCTGCTCGGGCACGAAGGTGGTGGTCGCGGTCCACGTTTTGGGCCAGACCAGTGCAGCGCCAGCGCCGAGCCCGGCTGCCAGCAACGGTATCAGCAGCAGCCAGCTCCAGCGCCGTACGATGCCACGCCGCAACTCGACGATCGAGAACTCCTCGATGGGCAGGGGCGATTGGCTCGCCGTCGCGTTGGTCAGTTCAGGCGTCACGAGGTGGAAGACGATTGGGAATCGGAACTCGGCACCGGTCTCGGAGCAGGCAGGCCGCCGCCGACGATCAGACGCGCCACCGCAGCGGCGCGCCCGGGATCACCGCGACGGAGCCGATTGAGCGCCGCACCAAGCAAACTCGAATATACGGCGGGCAACCGATTCGGGAAAAACCGGCGCGTCACGCGAAGGCGCGCCGAAATCCCGCTGAGATCCGCAAGCTCGCTTCGGTTCGTCGCGTTCATCGCTCCGGCGCCAATGGTGGCGCCTTCCCGGTGCCAGACGACGGCATCGGGAATGAGTCTGGTCCCCCATCGGTCGGCGGCGCGGCAGGACCAGTCGATCTCCTCGCCATAGACGAAGCCCTCCTCGGACAAAAGCCCGACATCGCGCAGGGCCGACGCACGGAGGATCCAGGAGGCGCCATAAACGTAGCCCGGCTGGCGCGGGACGCGCGATAGTGGTTGAAACACGCTGGCGCCGTCGTGCACCCGATGGCTGGTGGCCAGCCAGGTGTTCCATCGGCACCAGCCAACCGACTGAATGATCGTCGGGCGATCGTAATAGCAGACGGTCGTGCCGAATTGCCCGATGGTCGTCGGCGCGTCGTCGAGCGCTGCACGGATCGCACTGACGGTGCCGTCACCGACCACCGTGTCGTTGTTGAGGAGCCAGACGGCGTCGACGCCAGCGGTGTTGAGGGCGAGACGCAGCCCATGGTTCATTCCAGCGCCGAAGCCATCATTCGCGCCAGTCACGACCAGCGTCCACGCGTCGTGCGCCGGCGATGGATGCGGCGATGGCGTCCGAAGATCCCAAGTGGCGTCGGCACCGACCAGAGGCCACCAGCGCGCGGCGACGGTGTCATGGACCGGTCGCGGCGCCGAGGCGTGCGCGCCTTGCATCCAGCGGTGAAGCTCCAGCACGCTGTCATCCGGTGACGCATTGTCGACGACGATGACACGCGCCGCTCCTGCGGCGACGGCGGGCGCAAGGCTTTGCAGGCAGGCGATCGTATCGCGCCATCGGCCATACTGAAGAATGACGATTGCAAGCATGATGCTACACCCGCCCGTCAACACGCTCGAGGACCAGGCGTTCCGCTGACGTGCGTTGACTCCACAGGAGCACCGGTATCGCACACGCCAGCGCCACGGCGAAAATCACCACCGCGCGGTCCGTCTCGGGAGGAGTGACGGCGCCAAGCCAGGCCGCACCTGCGACCACCGCAACCCCCGCCAGATTCATCAGCAGCGACGAGACTGGCAACGGAGCGACCAACTGCGCACGCCACGCCAGCAAGCCGGCATCGATCACGGTCCGAGCGGTCCAGGCAGTGGCGGCACCAACAATGCCCCACTGGTGAATCGCGAACCAGAGCAGAAAGCCGAATGGAACAATCTCGATCAGATGGAGCGTCGCGGTCCATCGGGCGCGTCCGCTTGCCTGCAGCACGGTAAAAGGCACCGCTGCGATGCAGTTTGCGGCAACGCCGATCGCCAGAATCCGAAGGACCGCCACACTGTCGCCGCGATACTGCGCGCCACCGACCAGCTCGAGGAGCCATGGAGCGAGAAGGCAGGCGACGGCGCAGACGGGAACGACGATCAGCGTCAGGAGACGGACACTGGCGCGGTGCAGCGGGACCAGATGCTCAGGTCTCGCGGTTGCCGCCCGTGTGATGGCTGGAAACAGCACCATCGTCAGCGCGCCAGGCACGATGAACAGCCGGGTGACGGCTTCCCATGGAACGGCGTACATCGCCACCGCGCTGACGGAGATCATCGATGCAATCACAAATCGGTCCGCGACGGTCATCAACGGACTGAGCACGTTGCTCACCGTCGTCCAGGCTCCAAGGCGGAGCAACGGCCGCAGGTGCGCGCGCGTAGCTGCGTGTTGCGGATCCTGCATCAGGCTCGTCTCTGCCAGTCGGTGGTAGCGCCAGAGCGCCCACACTCGCACGCATGCGATCGTGATGGCGATGACGGTCAGCGACGCCGTAAAGGGGAGCAGCAACAGCGGAACGCCGAATGTGGCGACGCTGACGGGCAGTCGCACCAGGTTCACTTCGCGGAATCGCAGGCGCGCTTCGAGAACGGCACGAGGCACACTGGCGGCGGTGATCGCTGGCACGGTCAACGCGAACACGACGGCGCTCACAACGGCATCGGTTCGCAGCGCCGGCGAGACGAGCAGCACGTTCAGGACGTACCAGGGCGCAATCAACGCACCGGCGAGTCCAACCACGCCCCCGACGCCGGTCAGCAGAGCGAGGGCTGTCGCAACGAACGCGGTGATCGGTGCCTCGGGTGCCTCGCCCGAGTCTGCGGCGGCGACAATCCGTGTCAGCGAGCGGCCGAGGCCGAAATCGAGCAGGGAGGCATAGCTGAGCCATGCCCACGCCAGCGCGAGCAGGCCGAACCGCTCCGCACCGAGTTGGCGTGTGAGCAGTGGCAGCGCAATGAGCGCGACCACCAACGGTGCCACAGACGTGAACAGGCTCAGCGCACCGCTTCGAAGCAGCGAGGGCGCGCCTGGCATCTCCGCTGCGGTCTCGAGGTGGTCGGCCATCGGCGCCCGTACTCCTATGGTCGCGTCTGGATGATGATCGTCGCGAGAGACGCAAGCAGCGCAGCGAACGTACCGATGATGGCCGCAATCTGGGTGCGCGCCGCCAGATTGTCCTGACGCTCACTCCGATCGAGTTTCGGCACCGTCACGACGGCACCTGGGCGCGGCGTGGGTTGACCATCGGGCAACAGGAATCGTCGCGAGACGGCATCGACGCGCCCATTGGGCTGTATGACGTATGTGCGCGGAAGATCGGCGTCGAGCCGACCGCCACCTGCCGCTCGGATGTAGTACGTCATGTCCTTGCCCTTCACATACGGCAAGGCCGTCGGCGAGTTCACTGCACCATCGACACGCACCACGGCGTCGTACCGCGGAATGGTGATCGAGTCGCCGTCGAACAGGATGATGTTGTTCTGTCCTTTCGCGTCCTTGAGCACGGCGGGCAAGTCGACGCCAATGCGCCCGATGCGGTTGCGACGTCGCGAGAAATTGACGCCGTCGGCGTATGCCTCGGTGGTCAGACCTCCGGCGCGCTGGATCACCTCGCTCAGCCGTTCGGTCTTCTTCACCAGGGTGTAGGAACCCGGGAACTTCACTTCGCCACCGACATACACCGTGCGTTGCAATTCCCAGTCGGGCTGACGAAGGATGAGCACGTTGTCATAGGATTGGAGCACCACGTCGCTGCTGCCGCCAGCGGCGCCTGGCACGCCGGGGGGGCCGGCATATCGGCCGTCCCGGCCACGCTCGAAGAGGTAGCTCGAATCCATCGAGACGCGCATCGTCGAGGCCGTGACGCCGTCCGCACGGGTGGTCGGCATGCGCGCGATCTCCGCCTCGGTCAGCAGTGCGCTCTCGAGCAGACCGCCGGAGAGCAGCACCAGATCGCGCATGGTCATGCCCTCGCGATATGGGTATCGACCGCTGCGTCGCACAGCCCCCGTGATCGCCACATATCGCACCGGGCGGAATTCGCTCCGGCCGAAAATCTGCACTTCGTCCTCTTCCTGCAGTGTCGGGTCATTGACCACCGTGCCCAGCGTATCAGCGAGCACCGCGCGCAGTTGCGAGCGCGTTGAATCCGAGTTGAGTCGCGTGATCAGGACCTGGCCGAGGTACGTATCCGGCTTGAGCCCGCCGGCCTTGGCGATGGCATCGCTCAGGCGCATGCCCGGGGTGAGGCCGACTGCGCCCGGCGTGAAGACGTTGCCTCGCAGCACGACGCGATTCCGCACGCGGTCCGAGACCTTGAGAATCCGTACGACATCGCCGTCAACCAGTGCCAGTGCAGGGACCTCGCCGCCATCGTCGCCCGTGACGTCGAGCACTGCCCGGTCGCTGCCCGGCCGCGTTCGGTCGCGCATCGGCGTCAGGCGCTCGATCTGAATGCGTGATCGGGCTGCCGTGGGCAACATCCCACCTGCCGCACGAACGACCTCCGCCAGCGAGCCGGTCGTGCCGACTTCGTAGGTACCGGGGCGATTGACCTGACCAAGGACACGCACGCGGCCTGTGTGCACCGGGACAAAGACGATATCGCCGTTGAGCAGGCGCGCGTCTCGCGACGCATCGCCCCGGAGCAGATAATCGTACAAGTCGATGGTGCCTACCGTGCGACCGTTCCGTCGGATCTGCACGGCGCGGAGTGACCCGTTCATCGTCGGACCACCGGCCGCGTACAGTGCCGTCAGCGCCGTGCCGGCGGCCGACACCCGATAGCTGCCCGGCCGCGACACTTCACCGACGACGAAGATCTGATTCGAGCGGAGTCGCGCCACGCTGATGCTGAATCGCGTGGTCGCATCCGCGCCGCGACGAATTCCCGAGTACGAGCGCCCGAGTCGCGTGAAGAGCAGATCGTCGAGTTGTGCCAGCGTCAGGTTCGCCACGCTGATCTGGCCCACCTGCGGGACCACCACGAAGCCTTCACGCGTCACATCCAGTGTGTAGGCCTGTTCGACGTCCCCGGTGAGAATCAGCACCAGTCGATCGCCGGCGCCCAGGCGATAGCTCGGATCGACCGGGCCGGCAAGATTCGCATCGAACTGGGATGCGTTGCGTTGCACGAACAGGTCCATGCCAAAAACCTTCAGACCACTATCGCGCTGGATGGAGTCGGAGCGCAGGTACAGGTACTGCTCGTACGGCGTCATCTTTCGGCCGTCGCGTCGACGGAGGTCGGTTGGAATCCGACTGTCGAGTGTCGAATCGAACGGAGTCTCCAGCGAGTCGCCGATCAGCCGCTTGGTCCGGTTGGTATCACCCGGGAAATCGAAATCGCTCGAGTCGGCAATGCCAAGTTCACGCAGTGCGGAAAACACGTCCGAATTGGGCAGGGTCGGGTTACCGTTGACCCCGCCAACGGCCGCTCCCGTCATCGTGGGATCACCGCTCGTGGCGCCCGCTCCCGAACGCCCTTCACCCTGCAGGTACGAGTCAAGCAGGTTGTCCGGATACCCCTGCGCGCGCAACCGTGCTCGAACCTGGTCGGGGCTCAGCCCGCTGCCGCCGATCCGTTGTCGCAGCTGGCTGAGCAGGTCGGGGCGATTCTGCAGAAGCTGCTGCGCCTGCTGAGGGGAGA
>CAYMQV010000117.1:0-13920 GCA_964392395.1 uncultured Gemmatimonadaceae bacterium | reverse complement strand
CGCGACGACGGGGCCCGCGAGGGGGCCCCGTCCGACTTCATCCACGCCGACAATTCGCTTGCGGCCGGTCTCTCGTGCGATCGCTTCGAGCGTACCCCAGTTCTGCGTCCGTGCAGGCATGGGGCGTCTGACGCAGGATCAGCCGGCAGCCTTGTCGGCCACGCGAACCTTGCGCTCCTTGATGCGTGCAGCCTTGCCCGTCACGCCGCGCAGATAGTACAGCTTCGCGCGGCGCACTCGGCCGCGGCGCACGACGATGATTTCGCCGAGCATCGGGCTGTGGTCCGGGAAGATGCGCTCCACACCAACACCGTTCGAGATCTTGCGGACCGTGAAGGTCGCACTCACGCCACTGCCGCGGCGGGCGATGACGGTGCCTTCAAAGGCCTGGAGGCGCTCCTTTTCCCCTTCCTTCACGCGCACGTTGACACGAACCGTGTCTCCTGCGCGGAACGGGGGAATGTCGCGCATCCACTCTTTTTGTGTCTCGATGAACGGGTGCATATCACGCTCTGCGGGGCGCCTGCGGAAAACGGCGCCGGCTGGGGTTGTCATGGTGAGCCGCGAAGGTTAACCCCGGCATGGGCTGGACGGTAGTGCTGCCGATGGAGCCGGCCACGGGGTGGCGGTCGGTGACGGCGACGGACGACCGGAAGCTCGCCCCGCGCTACCGGTGCTGCACGACGGCGACCACGGCCAGCAGCTGCTCCTCGCGCTGGGCGAAGGGCGCCCAGAATGGGAGCCCGCCCCCGTTTGTCGCCTGGCTCGCATCCAGCGCCGTGGCAGTCCGTGCCCGCATCACGACGTAAATCGCGCCGCTGTCGGCCGCGACCAGCATCGCGCCCCCCTGCGCCGCGGTGTCCTGCAGCACGCGCATGGCGAGGTTGCTGTCGGACAACGCGGCCAGCGCACCGAACGAGTGTCCGGGCTTGAGGGCGTAGCGTGTGAAGAGCAGCATCGCGGATTCATCGAGGATTGGCGGCGTGCCGACCGTCCGACGCAAAAAGACGCGTGGCGTGAGCGTCCCGAATCGTCGTCGCGCCAGCGCGGTGTCCGTCTCGGCGTCCAGCCAGCCGGCCAGCGCGGCGTGCGCGCGATCGGCAGCCCCGTCGTCACGCCAGGCGGCGACCAGCACGAGGCTGGTGCCATCGCCGCTCGCAAGCAGCGCTGCGCTCCGGAAACCATCGACGATCGAGAGGTCCGCCTCCAGGTGCTCCACGATCCGGCGTGTCGCGTCCAGCTGTTTTCCAGGCGCGAGCGCCAGCGGCCAGAACTCCTTCAGCAACGGGTCCGACGTATCGAGCACGATCGGCACCCGTGGCTCCCTCGAGGCCGACGACGTCTGCTGCAGTTCCGGTGGCTTCGTCCTCGCTCGCGCACTCGGCTCCGGCGTCCCGCACGATGCGACGACACTGGCCGCCACCATCGCAATCGCTGCGGCGACCATGACGCGACGGGCGCTATTCACGCGTCGCGCTGCTGCGTCGCACTGCTGCGACGCGCCCCTTCCTCGCGCCGCCATTCGGCAATCTTCGCATGATGGCCCGAGAGCAACACGTCGGGCACACGGTGCCCGCGATACTCCTCAGGTCGCGTATAACTCGGCGCGCTGACGCCGGCACCGTTGTAGAACGAGTCGGTCGCCGCCGAATCGTGATCACTCATCGCACCGGGCAGCAGTCGCGCCACCGCGTCAGCGATCACCAGCGCGGCCGGTTCTCCGCCGCTCAGGACGAAGTCACCGATCGACATTTCTTCGGTCGCCAGATGTTCGGCCACGCGTTGATCGACGTCCTTGAAATGCCCGCACAGCAGCGTGAGCTCGGTGCCGCACGCGAAGCGATGCGCGTCGGCTTGCGTGAACTTCCTGCCTCGTGCCGACATGAGCACGATCGGCGCGCGGGCACCCAGATGCTCGACCGCCTCGAAGAACGGCGTCGGCTTCATGACCATCCCGGGCCCGCCACCATAGGGATAATCGTCCACCGTGCGGTGCTTGTCGTGCGTGAAGTCGCGCAGATCCACGAGGTTGAAGCGCACGCTGCCAGCCGCCGCCGCGCGCGACGGAATGCTGAGCGAGAGCGGGACCGCGAAGAAATCGGGAAAGATGCTGACGATGTTGATCGTCAGCGGCGCGCGCGGCTGATCGAGATCAGCTGCGCCGGCGACCGCATCGTGTCCCGCCATGCTCACCCCTCGTCCGACGGGTGTCCTTCCGCCAGCAGCAGCCCTTCGGGGAGCAGCCCTTCCGGCGGATTGACGGTGATGCAGCGCTCCGACTCATTCACGAGCACCAGCACATCTGACATCCAGGGAATGAAGTACGTCGCCCCGCCGTTCACGGGTCGGACGTCGAGCATCAGGCCCTGCGGCAAATCGTAGGTGTCCACCACCTGCCCAAGCGCGCGCCCATCGGCATGCACCACGCGCATGCCGATCAGATCGTGCAGATACACCTCATCGTCGGCGGGCGGCGGCAACTCATCCTGCGGCGCCAGCAGAAACCGCCCGCGCCACAATTCAGCCGCGGTTCGATCCGGAACTTCTGCCAGCGTCAGTCGCACCGAGTCCATGTGCTGACGCACCGCCGTGATATGCAATTCCTGACCATCGGGTGACGGATCACCGGTGGCAGTACCCGCAAAGAGCCGACGGCCCGATACGAAGACCGTATCGGGCGCGTCGGTGATGGGCTCCACCAGCAGTTCGCCGCGGATGCCGTGTGCCTTGCGGACGCGCCCGACGATCATGAGCGCGGGCGCGCTCACTTACTCAGCCTTCGCGCCTTCGGAGAGCGGCACCGCAGCAGCGGTCAGCTTCTTCGCCAGGCGGGCTTCGTGACGTGCCTTCAGCACGCCACCCTTGCGCAACAGCGAGCGCACGGTGTCCGACGCCTGGGCGCCCACGTCGATCCAATGGTTGGCGCGATCGATCTTGATCGTCACGGCACCCTCAGTCAGACGCGGCGAATAGGTGCCGATGATCTCGATGAACTTGCCATCGCGCGGGCTCTTGCTGTCGGCGACGACGATACGATAGACCGGGGCCTTCTTGCGACCAACGCGGCGGAGACGAATACGAACCATCTGGGCATCCTCTGAGGGACGTGATGTCGCACGACCGACCGACAACCGATCGTCGTACGCGACGCGCGCGCGAATCACACCGTGATTCGATCACCGTCGGCCCGGGCTCCTCGCGCCCGACGAGAATTCGTCGGGTGCACCCGGGGGTGGGGGACCAGCCAGCCGGCCATTTCTGACCGAGCCGCGAAAGCTAACCCCGGCCGAAAGGGTTACGGCCACCGCTGGCGGTGACCTTCTTCATCATCTTCTGCATGTCCCGGAACTGGTCCAGCAGCCGGTTCACCTCGGCCACCGTCCGGCCCGACCCCTTGGCAATCCGGAGGCGTCGTGACCCATTGATCAGGTCCGGCTTCTTCCGTTCGGCCATGGTCATGCTGAGGACGATCGCCTCGACGTGCTTCATCCGCCTGGGGTCCATCTTGGCCTGCTTGAGGGCCTTGGTGTTGACCCCGGGGATCATCTTCAAAATCCCCTCGAGCGGCCCCAGCTTTTCGATCTGTTTCATCGCGCCAAGGAAGTCGTTCAGGTCCATGCCTTCGCGGCGGACCTTCTTTTCGAGCTTCTTGGCCTCGTCGGCGTCGAACGACTCCTGCGCCTTCTCCACCAGCGACAGGACGTCGCCCATCTGAAGAATCCGGCCGGCCATGCGGTCCGGGTGGAATTCCTCGAGGGCATCCACCTTTTCGCCGACGCCGATGTACTTGATCGGCTTCTTGGTGGCGCCGTAGACCGAGAGCGCCGCGCCACCGCGGGCGTCGCCGTCCATCTTGGTGAGGATGATGCCCGTGATACCGAGGGCGTTGTTGAAGCCCTCGGCAATCTTCACGGCGTCCTGGCCCGTCATGCCGTCGGCGACCAGCAGGATTTCGTCCGGGCGGGCGACTTCCTTCACCCGCCGGAGTTCGTCCATCAGGTTCTCGTCGATCTGCAGCCGGCCCGCGGTGTCGATGAACACGATGCGATCGCGCTCACGCCGCGCCACTTCGAGGCCATCGCGCACGATCTGCACCACATCGGTCGTATCGCGGCGGGCGAAGACCGGGACGTTGAGCTGCTTGCCAAGCGTTTCGAGCTGATCGATGGCGGCCGGCCGGTAGACGTCGGCCGCGATGAGGCGCACCTGGCGCTGCTCCTTCTGCATGCGGAGCGCGAGCTTGGCCGTCGTCGTCGTCTTGCCGGACCCCTGGAGCCCGACCATCAGCACTACGGTCGGCGGCACGGTGCTGAGCTTGAGCCCTTCGCGCCGCTCGCCGAGCATGGCGGTGAGCTCTTCGTGCACGATCTTGACGAGCTGCTGCTCTGGGCGGATGGTCTTGAGCGCCGTCAGACCGACTGCCTTTTTCTCGACCCGCTCGAGGAATTCGCGGGTCAGTCCGAAGCTGACGTCGGCTTCGAGGAGCACGCGCCGCACTTCACGGAGCCCGTCCTTGATGTCGGCTTCGGTGAGGACGCCTTTGCCGCGGAGTTTGGAGAAGGCGGCACCGATTTTTTCGCTGAGCTCGTCAAACATAGACGCGGAAGTTAGGCAAAGGACGACGGCTGAACAAGTTACGCGCGTTTCCTCTGGTGAAGACCCGGTGTGGCCGGTTGGACAAGTCGCACGTAACCAGGCGAAAGTCGCCTGCGGAGTGGGGCAATACACATCTGACTCGTTGCAACATCCCCTCGCGCCAGAGGAGCGCTACGCTCGAACACGGCTGAGGACCTGGAAAGCCTGGCAGGACGTGCATTGCAGGTATCGGTTCACATAGCCGATCTCGTTCGGACGAGGCGCATCGAGCACTACAAGGAACTCGGCGGCGCATTCCGGGCACGGAATTCTGGCTGTTGTGTCGTGCGCCAACACGATCGCCGCTTCGATCCACAACTGACTGGTTTCGCGCACCGAGGTCACCTGATTGAATTTCGGGAACGAGACCGTACGCTGCAGCGACGGATTCTGAAGACGAGGCCGAAATGGAGACTACATGGGGCTAAGCGTTCGCCGTTCAAGTCAGCACCGCTTGCGCGACCGCACTTGTCCTCCGACGCGATACGTGCACTCTCCCGCATGCGAACCGCCACGATGCCGTTGGGCGCTCACGACATTGGCTACGGTCACACCTTACGTCGTCGGGCAACCAGAACGACCTGAACGACGGCAGCCCAAAAGAGGCCGTTCGCAACACTCCACACAAGCACGAGCGTACTCGACGAAGCGCCACCGTGCAGACCGCCCGCGAGAACAGTCGCGATGACGCCGGGCGCGAACAGGACCTGCCAGACAACTGGCATGTCGCGGTCACTCACGCGGAGCGACAACGCTGTGGCGCACGCGAAGGATACGACGAACATGACGCGTCGAAGGAGGGTGTAGTGGTGTTGAGTCATTTGCACTGTGCCATTCGCTCGTCGATACCTGCGACGGCATTGAGCGCATCCAGCTGGCAGGCGCGGTCGCTTCGCACGCGGCCGGGTGCTCAGACCGGGATGGCTTCGCGCATTACTTGCTCGCGGATGCGCGGTCGCAGCCCGCGTTCGGTGACGACGTCAACGACCCGACCGAGAAGATCATGGAGATCAATCAACAGGCCGCAGATGTCGAAAACGCTGCGCCCCGGCATCATGCGGACCAGCAGATCGATATCGCTCGACTCGTCGGCGTCACAGCGGGCGACAGACCTGAAAACTCGGACGTCCGTGGCGCCATGGTAGGCGGCAAGCCTCAGCACTTTCGCTCGGTGGCCTTGGGAGTCGGTGGCTGTCATCGGGCCGATTGTCGAAGTGACACGGAAGGTAAGTTGGGCGGGGCATCTGCCAAATGCTGAGCGGCGTCACCGAGGACCACAATGCCCTGATGGCACGACTCTATCATTTGGGGCGGGGTACGTGGTGCGTTTCGCATCGCGGCCAGGCCCGCCAGCAGCCGAGTCGCCATTGACGCCACTCGCGCTTCCACTCGGCTATTGCGCGACCTGTGCGTTACCCGAAAGGCCAACACGCCAAAGGCGCGGTCTCCGGAAAGGCCGGGGTAATTCAGTTCACCGCAGTCTTGTCCATAAACGATTGGGGCTCAGTCTCGCCCACGCATTACTGGTATCGCGCCGCACTCCGCGCCGTCTGTTCCCAAGATGAACCACGCATCTTCTCGGTCATCGGTATTGTCGCCGAACACCGCGAGCTCTATACCGCTCGAGAACGTGATCTTAAGGTCCCATGCAGGCGCTGCAGTCGCTGCCGCCACCACCGATTGACCTTGCAGCTGCGCGACGACCGCGATTATGACCCCTGCAGAGCCACTGCTAGAGTTCCAATCGCAGAGTATTTCCTGCGGCAATTGAAGTCTCCACGGAGAATAAACCGTCAGGTGCCTCCACCCGTGCAGGACCGAAGCCGCGTCGTCGCCCTTGCGGCGCCCGAGTTCTCCGAAATCGAGACTGAGAATCGAGCCGTGCGGGTTCGTTGCACGCTCGCAGCGTTGACCTACAACGTCGGCCAGAAGCACTCGCGGATCGGCGTCGATCATTGGCCACGTTCCTCTACTTTGGGGGATTTCGCAGATACTTTGCCTGTTCTGCCAGCCGAAACGCAATTTCGCGAATCTCCTCGGCCGAGAGGTCCTGCCCAGTTATTTCGTCGTGAAGTGCGCCCCGTCCCGCGCGATTCAGCCCCGCGTCCTTGGCTGCTCGGATCGCTTCGTCGTTTGGATTCTGGTTGCTACCCCGCCCCTTACCGGCGTTGGCCATCGCGAGCGCGACATCTAACGCCGCGCCTACCGCGCCTCCAATCACGGCGCCGCGCCTTGCCCCCGCTGCGGCGCCGGCTGCGCCCCCCGCGACGGCACACGGCGCTGCTCCGACGACGGTGGCAGCACAGAGGGCGGCTCCAGCTGACGCCCCACCTGTCCCTCCGACGACTCCTCCGATCAGAGCCCCGGTCATTTCACCAATGAGGGATACGTAGCCCCGAGGGCAGTCCAGGAGACTCAGCGTACCATTGATTCCCGGACACAACCCAAACGGATCCGAGAAATTGACCGGATCCCCCCCCGCAAACCCATACGCATTCAGCCCGCCCGCCAACCCGATCGGGTCTTCCTGCGTGAACCGCCCCGTCGCCGGATCGTACATCCGGTTCCGCAGATACGTCAGCCCGCTCACATCCCGCTTCTTCAACAACAGACTGCCGTGCCAGCTCAGCGTCCGCACCAGCCCCCGGTCCTGGTGGTACGCGCTCCCCGCAAACGGCCACGTCAGGTTCACACACCGCGTCGCCGTCCCGGTCCCCGGCGGCGCGCAGGCGGTCCCGCCGCTTCCGAACGGCAGCCAGGTCTTCCCGTCGGCGTAGAGCCCGAACGCCGGTGTCCCGCGGTAATCCCAGAACGGCACCAGCGTGAACGTCGGCCACCCCTGCGCCGGCGCGCCGCCGTAGGGGTTGTCCCGGTACTCGTAGCGCGTCACGCTCAGCGGCTGATCCAGCGCCAGCCCGGGGCCGTAGACCACGCGGCCGTAGAACGGATTCGCGTCCCCAATGATCGCGGGCGGGACCAAGGGCGCGCCGCTGTCCAGGATCTCGGTGGACGCCGTCGTCGTGTCGTACCGCGCGCGCAGCTCGGCCACCTCGCTCACGCCGTCCCACACCGTGCGTGTCACCGCGTTCGCGATGCAGAGGGTGTCCGCTGACGGCGCGCAGCGCCAGCGCGTACTGACCCACACCCGCCGGCCCAGCGCGTCGTAGCGGTACTCCTCCAGCAACTGCTTCCCTGGCGTCCGGCGATCGGTGGCCAGCAGCCGGTCGTCACTGCCGTAGTACGAGGCGCGCTCGAGTGAACGCGTCCCATCAGTGCGCACCGTCATCTCGAACCGGGTGTTGCCGGCCGCGTCGTATGTGTGTTGTGTGGTGGAGCCGGCGGTCGAAAGCGACGTGAGCCGACCGGTGGCCGTGTTGTACGTCGACGTGGACGTCTCGCTGCTGGTCGTCGACCCGAGGCTCCAGCCGTTCTTCGTCGTCAGCACGTTGCCCAGCCCATCATAGGTCATCGTATCGCCCGCCACGTACGACGTCGTCGCACCGGCGATGTTCTGATATCCGCTCTGCACGATCCGGGAGCGAATCAGGCGGCCCACGGAGTCGTAGCGGACCGACGGCACCGCGCCGCTCAACGCGGATGCGTCCGAGGCGGTGATGATCTGCCCGCGACCGTTGCGGGCCGTGACCCGGAAGTCGCGGATGAGCGTGCTGGAAAAGAACGGCCAGCCGGTGGGACCCGTCCGGACGATGCGATCGGTGGAGTCGCGGCCGAGAACGTCGTAGGTCCGGGTCTGCTGCACATTACCCGGATACGTGGTCGACGTCAGTTCGCCTCTGACGTTGTAGCCGAACGAGAATCGGTTCGACGCAACATCTGTCACGGTATCCACCGCGCCCCAGTTGGTGTACACGTATCGCATCGGCACACCGGCGAAGAGCGCACTCGGCCCGACGGTTCGCGCGGTCCGGCGTCCGTTGCGGTCGTACGAATACGTCATCGTGTACGTGTTCGTGATGCTGGCGCGCGTGCGATCGCGGATGCCGAGCGTTTCGCCGAGGAGAGCGCCGCTGGGGTGATAACTGCGCGTCACGTCCGCATCCAGGGCGGTGGCCGTTTCGATCTGGCCGCTCGCGTGGTACGTGTAGCGCTGGATTTCGGCGGGGCGTGTAGGCAGTGTGAAGGGGAGCGATTCCGGTCCGGTGGCTGGCGTAACGAGGCCGGTCGCCTGATACGTATACGAGTTGTCACTCGGGATGCTGCGCTCCGAGAGCCGCCCGAGCAGGTCGTAGGACATGGAAATCACCCGCGCGCGTCGGGTGATCGCGGTCACGGCATTCCCGGCGCTGTCGAAGACGGTGGAATCACAGCCGCCGGTGGATTCACACTTTCTGACCGGGCGATCGGCGCGGTCGTAGGTGAACGTCGTCGTTTGGTCCGCGATCCCCTGCGGATTGGGCCGCCAGGTCCGGCGCACGGTGAGCGGATTGCCTTCTTCGTCGAGGGTGGTCTGCACCGTATCGCTGATCGTACCCGCGCCGTGTCCTTTCGTCAGGAGCTCGTTCCGCGAGGAATACACGAAGCGCGTGGTTTCGAACGCAGCACTCAGTGGGGTGACAGTGCTGTACGGCGCACGTGCGAGAGTGTCGAGGCCGATGCCGTTGCCAAGCCACGACCACGTCTGGTTGGCTTCGTCGAATCGAGAAGAGAGGTTACCGAGGGGGCCGTAGCCGAAGCGCTGTGGGGGGCGTCCTGGCGCCCTGACGGAATCGGGTTGTTGCGTGACGGGATCATACGTGAACGTGGTCCGCGTCGACGGTCCACGCGCGTCCTGCTGCCACAGCCGCCTGCCGGAGGCCGGATCGATCCCGAATGTCGTCGCGTCACCCTCCGGATTCTGCACGACCTCGACGGCGTCCCAGGTGGGGTGCCACTTGTACTGTGTCGTAGCCAGCGCGCCAGAGGTGGCCAGCGACGATTGCGTCAGCAGCCGACCACGCACGTCGTAGGTGGCGTTGACTTCATACCCCGTGGGCGACACGCTGCGCGTGACCAGCGTCGGGAACCGCGGATCCAGACGCGAGACGGTGTTGACGAGTGAATCGGTGGCCGACACCATGCTGACCACGCGGGTTGGTGCGCCGTACTTGTTGATCTGGAACTTTGTCGACTGTCCGAGCCGTGGGCCTGACAGTGTCACGCTGACTGCGGCAGGATCGCCCGCCACGCCAGAGAGTCCTACCGCCTGCCAGTTGGTGATGGCGCGCGAAATACTGTCGGCGGGCATGATCAAGCTCGACCGCGAGACGTGGAACGAGCTGTCGTACTGGAAGCGCGTCACCACGCCGCGCCCGTTTGTGCGCGAGTTCATGATGTTGCGATCCCCGTACGTGAAGCGAACCGTCCGCGATGGCGTGCCTGGATCGGCGATCGAATCCACACGCCCGGTGGTCGGGTTGACGTTCCACGTCACCGTGCGGGCGCTCGAATTGCCTGGTGCGGTGATGGACAACAGCTTCGGGAAGACGCCCGCGCTGTAGTTGAACACCCACTTCAACGCCGTCGACACTGGCCCCGGCGGCACGGCGATCTCCTGCAGCCGCCCCTGCGCGTTGCGCGTGAAAGTCGTGACGTGGCCCAGCGAGTTGCGCGTCGTGAGGTGGAGCCCGGTTGTTCCGAACGTGACCCAGACGCTGTCTGGCAACTGTCGCACATATGTATTGCCCGGTCCTTCACGGATGCTGTCGGGATACGACGCCGTTGCCGCGCCCCAGACGCGGTTCCCGGTAGGACTCGTTGGGAGCCTGTTGTAGACCCGGACACTCCCATCGCCGCCATACCACACCAGGCGTTCCGGGTTACCGACACTCAGCCGCTCCAGCCCCGAGACCCACCACCCGGCGCCGAACTCGCTCGTCGAGCGATTCACCACGATCAACTGGCCGGAGTCACGACTGATGAAACTCCCTGCGGTCGACTGAATCGTCACCTCCAGCACATAGGGGTAGACGCCGCTTAGGGTGCCGTTGTTGATGTTGTCGACGTTCAGCGTCACCCGGCGTGGCACGCCGGGCGTGAAGCTTGTACCGAGCCAGAAGCCAGAGGCGTACTGCGCGCCGTCGATCTTGAGGGACGCCGTGACGGTGCTCGTGAGTGTCACGCCGGCCGGCAGGGTCAGTTCCGCAGGCACCGATGTCACCGACCTCGCGTGCGCGCTCGAGTACGTCATCACCGGCGCGCGTGTCACGTTGAGCGTCCGCACGGCCGGTAATGCGTGCACCACGCGCAGGTCGCCGCACTCGGACGCGATCTCGGAACCGAGCGACAGCGCCACACACTCGTCGCGGTACAGCAGCGAGTCGGTGGTGAGGCCCTGTGTTCTCACCACCATGGCGATGCCGGTGGCCTGCACGGTGACGGTCAGCGTGGCGGAGGCAAGCGTGACACCGCTCGCGACCGCACGCACGGTGATTGTGCCGGTGCCAGGCGCGGCAGCAACGTAGGAGATCGGCACGAAGAACGATCCGTTCGCTGCGACGGTGGTTGTAAGCGTCGGCTGACCGTTCAACAGACATCCGCTGACGCCGGAGCAAGCCGTGAACGAAAGCTCGACGCTTGCCGAGGGACTGCCGGGTGTGTTGGTGAGGGTGAAGCCCGTGAAGTTCTGCGGGCCCGGTCCGACGTTGACGGGGACGCTGGCGGTGGCTGGAGTGAGTGTCATCACGATCGCAGGCGGCTGTGCCGTCACACTCAGCGTGGCACTGGTGAGTGTTGAACCACCGGACGCGACGGTCACCGTTACCGTGCCGGCACCATTGACGGGCGCGACAAACGTGATCGGCACACCCTGTGTCCCGTTGACCACCAGTGTGTGCTGGATCGACTGCAATCCGTTCGAGAAGCGGCAGGTCGTGACGACGCTGCACGTCACTGTCAGATCGAAGGTGGCGGCCGGACTGTTCGCCGCATTGGTGAGCGTGAAGCCGTTGTACTGCTGAGTACTTCCGCCGGTGGTCACCGTCACTGACGGCGTAGCCGGGAGGAGTGTCGCCATGACGACCGGTGGTGGCTGCGCGGTGACAGTGAGAGATGCCGTGCTCAGGGTAGGGCCGCCAGCGAGCGCGGCACTCAGCGTCAATGTGCCGGTCCCCACCGTCGCAGCGGTGTAGCGCAGATCGACATCGGCCGTGCCACCGTTCGCCGCAAGCGACACCGACTGCGTCTGCGACCCGGTGCCGAACTGGCAGAGCGAAAGCACGCCGCTGCAGGTGGGCGTCAGCTGGATGGTGGTGGCCGGGCTGCCTGGACCGTTCGTCACCACGAAGCCACTGTAACTGCGTTGCGCGTTGGACGCCGTGACGGTCGTGGTGGCGCTCGAGGGGGCGATCGACACCGAGACCGGCGGTTCGACGGTGACATTGAGCGTGGCCTGGCTCAACGTGACGTTGGCGGTCGTGGCGGCGCGGACTGAGACGGTGCCTGATCCCACCGCCGACGCGACGTACGAGAGCGGCACATTGTAGGCCTGATTCACGGCCAGCGGAACGGAGAGTGACGGGAGCCCATTCGTGCTGAAGACACAGCTTGTGACAATGGCGCAGCTCACGGTGAAGACCACCGTCGTTGCGGGAGAACCGGGCTGGTTCGTCAGCGTGAACCCGTTGAATGACCGTGTCGTTGGGCCAACCGTGAAAGTCTGGTTTGCAACCAGCGGCGTGAACGTGGCCACCGGTTGGCCCTGCACGGTCACGTTCAGCGTGCGCGTCGCCAACACCTGCCCGCCGGCGACACGAGCGTCCACCCGGGCCGTGCCGGCACCCGCCGTCGGCGCGACGTAGGTCACGTTGAACGGCGCTGCCTGATTGACCGCGAGCGGGATCGAGATCGTTGCGAGGCCGTTGGTGAACTGGCAGGTCGTGAGCAACGTACAGGTAAGGTCCAGCTGGATCGTGCTCGCCGGACTTCCCGCTTCGTTCGTGAGGATGAATCCGGTGTATGTGTTCGTGGCGGGGCCGGCGATCTTGGTGTCGCTCGGGTTGGGCGGCTCGAGGCTGACCACCACCGGCGGCGGCTGTGCCGTGACGGTCAGCGCCGCGCCGCCGAGCGAGACGCCGTTCGAACTGGCGGCGATCGTGAACGTGCCGCTGCCCGCGGTGGCGGCGATGAACGTGACAGGGATGGCAGGCGCCGCGCCGGCTCCGAGCGAGATCGACTTGCTTGAGGTGCCGGTGTCGAAGAAGCAGGAGGATAGCGCACCGGAACAGGTCGCCGTCAGCTGCACCGTCATCGCCGGACTGTTCGGGGCATTGACGAGGGTGAAGCCGCCGTAGGGTTGCGCCGTACCCGAGGTTGTGACCGGGAGTGATGCGGAGGCGGGTGCCACCGCCGCGCTCAGCACGGTCACCGTAGTCGAGGCGCTTGCGAGCACCGATGCACCGGCGGTGACCTGGAGCGTGAGAGTCTTCACGCCCGCACCAGCCGTGGTGTACGAGGCGGTGACGGCCTGCGTGGCGCCGGCCGCCATCGCCGACGTCGTGGTGGGCGCGACGACGCATCCAGACAGAATGCCGCTGCACGATGCCGCAGGGTCGGCTATGTCGTACGCCGTCGTCAGCGCGCCACTATTGGTGAGTGTGAAGGTTTCGGTTCCGGCCGCGCCAACGCCACGAAACACGCTGCCCGACCCTTGCACCACGAGTGTTGCAGCGGGGCTGGCAATCGTAAAATCCCTGCGCCCCGTCGCCGTGAGCGGCCCGGTGGGCAAGGTCTGGTCGGCCCGCACCGTGATCCAACCAGCGCCTGCGGCGCCGGTGCTGAACGACACCGTGATGCTCACCGCTGGATCATTCGACGTCAGCGTTCGCGCCGCCGGGCACGAGATGATCGCGACGTTGCCGAAGGCGGTGCAGGTGAAGGTGAATCGCTGGTCCAGCCCGGACGTGGCGGCGAAGTACTGGACGGCGAAGGTGGTCGACTGCCCAAAAGAGTTCGCCGGTCGCGCCACTGGATCCAGGTTCACCGAATTATTCGGCGACAGTGTCACCTGCGCGATGAGCGGCATGGCCGAAAGACCCAACGCGCCCACGGTTGCGGCACACGCGATCACCCGGTGAATCCGCATGCGTGCGCTCCATCTTTTAGGGATATTATGACAAGAGTACGATACCCCCCTGGAAACGCAAGGGAGGATATCCATGACTATTTCATTCCAGACGAGATCGCTTGGCGGTCAGCATCCTCAGGGGGACGCGACCTGACGCCCCGTGGGGACGGAGTTCCTGAACTCAGCAACTCTGTCCCCATGAGCTCAGCAACTCCGTCCCCACG
>CAYMQV010000116.1:9824-14142 GCA_964392395.1 uncultured Gemmatimonadaceae bacterium | reverse complement strand
TCGGGATCCGCGAGAAAGTCGCGCGTCAGACGGACATGGTCCGTCTGGTCCCATGGCACCTGCGCAATCGGCGTCTCATCAAAGCTGAAGATTCGCGCGCCGGGGAACGAGAGCAGCAGCGGCGAGTGAGTGGCAATGATGAACTGTGCACCCTCCGCCACCAGATCGAACATCATGG
Organism: uncultured Gemmatimonadaceae bacterium; assembly: GCA_964392395.1. Lineage (GTDB taxonomy): Bacteria > Gemmatimonadota > Gemmatimonadetes > Gemmatimonadales > Gemmatimonadaceae > JACMLX01. Next base: position 13,964 of record CAYMQV010000116.1, on the reverse strand, counting down.
CCAGCAACGCCAACTGCCGCTGGGGTGAGAGTGCGGCCTCGGGTTCGTCCATGAGGTAGAGGCCACGGGGAACGAGCCGCTGCTGAAAGAAACTGAGGAAGGCTTCTCCATGCGACTTTGCGTCGGGATCGGCGCCGTAACGTCGGTCCATGTCTGCGATGCTCGCCTTCAGCGGTCCCATCGCCAGCCCTCTGGCGTGCGCCGAGCGATCGGCATATTCCTCTTCCATGCGATCGAGCGTCGACTGGAACTCTGCGCGTTCACGCTTGAGCAGACGCTGGAAGCCGAAGAAATCTGCTGCCCGCAGAAAGAATCCGCGATTGTTGCGTGTGCGCCAGGACAGCTTCAGGGCGCGCGACAGCCAGCGCTGATCGACCAGCGTCGGATCATCCTGCGCGTGGCCAGCGGCACCAGCTGACGGCAGCGACGCCGCAATCGCAATCGCCTCGAGCAACGTGGACTTGCCCGATCCGTTCTCTCCGACGAAGCACACGACCGGTGCGTCGAGATCGAGCGACGTCATCGACGCAATCGTTGGTACCGACCAGGGAAACCCCGCCGGGTCGGCCCGCTCGGGCTGCGAGTAGCTCACCTGCAAGAGCTGCGGATCACCGTCGCGCCGGTCGGACGCGGGTGTCGCTGTCGTGCGTCGACGCGGTGCCCGAGGCGGCATCCGGCTACCGGCCGCCGGCGGCCTGCGTGATCCGGTTCTTTTCGTCCACGAACACCTTGCGTGGTTCGAAGTCGTCCGTGATTTCCTGCGCCTCGAAAACGCCGAATGCCATGATGATCACCAGGTCGCCGACCTGGGCCATCCGCGCCATCCGCGCCATCCGCGCCGCGGCACCATTGAGCTTGATCTCACCGCTGCCCCGTGCGCCTTCGATGGCATACGTCTCGACGTGTGCCCCGTTGTCGACGTTCACGACCGCAACCTTCTCATGCACCTTGAGGTCGGCGGCATCGAGCAGGTCGCGATCGATGGTGAGCGACCCTTCGTAGTGCAGGTCGGCGTCAGTGACGGTCGCGCGATGGATCCTGGCTCGGATCATGATTCGCTGCATGCAGAAAAACTAACGCGGCGAGGGGCATGACACGCCCGCCGCCGCGCCGCAATCGGCTCCGTGTTTCGCGATCAGGCTACTGGAGCGTCGACCACTAGAAGCGCGCCCCCAGCGACAGATCGACCCGCGTGCCCTTCCGCGGATAGATGCCGCGGCTCACATCGGTGCGGAACAGCCCGTCCGCGAATGACGACCCCAGCCCCCAACCGGAAATCGGCCGGCCGGGCTTCGTATAGTTGCTCCGATCACCGGCCCAACCGAGATCGAGAAAGACCGTCCGCTTCGCCGCCGCCGAACCAAAGGCCAGTTCCGAGCGCGACAGCCAATAGGTGTTCCCGACCCGCGTTCCCGCGATCTGACCACGGACCGTGCGGAGCCCACCCATGTAGAACTGTCGCTGCACCGGCACGCTGTCCGTTGCCGTGCCGGAGCTCACCGTCTGACCGAACGACAGCTTCCAGAAGAGCGGGCGCGACACGGTGATGTCCGCCAGGCCGCGCGCATAGTTGAAGCTGCCGCCAGCCGCTTCGGCGCGAAGGTCGGTGGTTACTCGCCAACCTCGCGGATCGAGACCGTAGCTCGCGTGCCATTCGCCCGCGCCACCGCCCACCTGGCCTTCCCGCGCGGTGATGTTGTCAAGCATGAAGCGCGTGTCCTTGAAGGCATTCGCGAGGTTGAAGTTCCACTGTTTCTCGACCGCGTCGTGGCGCTCGCCGAACGCGCGCCAGGTCAGCTGCCCGGTGCTGGTCTGTTTCACCCAGGTCAGCTCCGCACCCAGATTGCGATAGTAGAACCCTTCATCGCGGCCATAGAGCAGTGTAGCCAGCGACGCCCCGACCGACAGCGGGTTTCCGAAGTCGTTGGTATAGCTCAAGCGCCGGAACACGGTGGCCTGCACCGTCTTGCGGCCATTGCTCCGCGCAATGCGCAGCTCGGCATTGGGCTGCCAGTCGGCAATCCCGATTCTCGCCGCACCGGACGCGGTGTACCCGGCCCCAAGCGGCCACTTCACCTCTGCGCCGACCGACAAGCCTTCGATCCGATTGTAGCGCTGCTGATTGATCGAGTAGTCGAACTGCAGCGGCTGCGGACCAAACGCTGGCTGCAATCCAAGGCCGAGCGAACTGGCCAGTGCCTCGGCGTCGCGCTGCGAGAAGACGTCCTCATTCGCGTCATACGGCGATGGCGGCAGCTCCTTGGATGTCGCCAGCGCGGTCGAGTCACACGGGAGCTTGAGTCCATATCGGAGCGCACCTTCGTAGCGCGTTTCCGTCCGCGTGTAGTAGCCGCCAGACGCCTTGCACTCCGCGTCGCGAACCCGTCGACGATCGGTCCGCACCATGGCACGATACAACGAGTCGCCGTAGCGTCGGGTCTTCCTGGCGTCACGCGTTGAATCCGTCTGTGCCGGCACCGTGCGGCCCACGCTGCGCAGGAGCGAGTCACGGACGGCGGCCCGCGCGTCGCGCTGCCCCTGCACGACCACCTTGCGATAGGCGCGGAACAGCGAGTCACCGACAAAACGCGTCCGAACGGCCAGTGCCGACGTGTCAGCGGCCAGCGCCGGCTTGAGCCCCATCGACTTCAACAGCGAATCCGTGAGCTGAATCCGACGCTGACGGATCACGAATGCATCGATATCCTCATCATTCTCGACATCCTCGCACATCGGAGCACAGATCTGCATGCTGGCACTCGTCTGCTGCGCACTCGCCAGCGCCGGCAATTCGGGCAGCGGCGTCGTGCCATCCACGTCATCGTACCGGTAGCTCTCTTCCACACGAATCGGGATGTGCATGAACATCACCTGCGTTTCCCCTTCTGCACGATTCACGCGCGGCAACCAGAACTTGCCTTCGTAGAGGGCGTATTCCACGGTCACCAGCGTGATGTCGAAGCGCATCGGATTCATGATGCCTCGGACGAGCGCTGGCGGCGCAGCTGCCCTCGCTTCCTTGACGCGCGCCGCGCGGCCCGGCGTCGTATCACGCTCAGCTTCCTCGATCTCCTTCTTCACATCGGCCAATGCCTCGTTCCAGATCTCGATCGGTGCCGAGAGTCGGTAGGCGGCGCGCACGAGTGATCCGTTGCTGGCATCGAACCAGAAGCTGCCGACGAGGTTGCGCCACTCGGGCCGACGCGCGATGACCTTCAGTTCGCGCAACGTCAGCGACGACCCACTCGGTAATCGAATCCGGATCGAGTCGCCGATCTGATAGCGGTAGTACGCTTCACTGCCCAGAGCCAGTGGATGGACGAACCCTTCGGACTCGTCGACATCACCCCGGACCATTGCCATGTCCGTTCCGGGGATCCACAGCTGATCGCGACCCGGAAAGTACGGCACCGGAATCATCTGCGCCGCGACGCCATTCACATTCACGTTCTTCGACATCGGAACGGTGGTCCGCGACGCCAGCGGTTCAATCCACATGCCCTGGCCACGCCGCCACTTCACGTTGGACGCATTCTCGGTCCGGAACAGCAGCTTGTTCCGCACCAGCGCCGACGTCCCCATGTTGACCGTGATGCGTGCCTGGGTCTTCGCATCGTACCCGCGGAGCGCGGAATCCTGCGCCATGCGTGCGTGTCGCGCCAGCGTGAAGAGTACCCGTGTCGCGGAATCGGCGAAGGCGTTGGCCAGCATCGCCGCTGTGACGGGTCGGCGCCGCACCGGATCCGGCGGTGGAACGGTGGTCGCTGGGGCAGGCTGCTGAAGCAGGAGGAACAACGCGGGAAGTAGCATAGGCTGTGCGAGAGTTGGCGCGATCGACGTCTTCCCATACGGGATCACCACCGGCCGGGTTCCACCTCCCAGCCCGAAAGACGACGGGGAAGCAAACGGATAGCGGCGTGAAGCGTCGGTCCCGGTGGGCCGATACTCACAGTCAGGTTGCTTCCACACGCCGTCCCCCAGCCCAGTTGCAGCATGTTTGAGCCGTCGCTACCCGGTGCCGCCGACCGCCTCTCCCCGAACGATCCGTCCGGACTGCAGCGTCGACTGACCGCCATTCTTCAGTCCTCTCCCGCGCCGACGGTCTGCGTGGCGCAGAGTCGTGACGACGGTGGTGAAAAC
>CAYMQV010000116.1:0-9814 GCA_964392395.1 uncultured Gemmatimonadaceae bacterium | reverse complement strand
GCTCGAGCAGGTGCGGCACCGTGTCGGCGCGCTCCAACGTGCGGGAATGCGCCGCGGCGACGTTCTCGCGAGTGATGCGGTCGGCGTTGGTCGCGTGGTGGACTCGCTCGCGGCGATCATTGGCGGTTTCGTGTACTGGCCATGCGATGACTTTCGGAGGATCGTCAGCGGTCCGCTGGTCTCCGACTCAGGCGCATCACTGGTCTGGCGCCCGAATCCGCTCGTGGGCGCAGGCAACCCGGCGACCATGCCGCATGAGCCGCCCGCCGCGCTGCCAATGCGACTCTCGGTGCAGCTCCGCGATCAGATGCAGCCGGCCGGCCCGCAGATCCGTCTGCTGGTGGATGGCAACGGCGATGTTGCACCCTTCGCGGTCAACGCACAAACGATCGGTCGTCTCGGCAGCACGCTTCGACGCAGACTCGGCATCAAGCAGCAGAGCGTACGCTACTGTGCCGCGCCCGCACAGTCGGCCGTCGGTGTGCTGCTCGATCTGCTGCCGGGCATCGCGGCACGTCAGGTGATGGTCGTGCCCAGCGAACCTGCGCCATCGTCCACGACGATCGTGCGCGCCATCGGTCGTTATCACCCTGACACGCTCACGCTCACGCTGGCGCAGGCCAGCGCACTGGCGGAGACTCCGATGGATGCGCCGACACTGCATGCGCTCGGGCAGTGTCAGGTGCTGATCGCCGACACGCACCCGATTCCGACGGCGCTCAGGGCGCGATTCAGTGACCGGGTCGCCCGCCTGGACATTGCCTACATCCTGCCGGAAGCTGGCGACGCGGTTCTGGTCACGTGAGCCCGGAATCGGCGGTATCGTGAGTACCTTCACGGAGACCAGCCGGGATGCTCCGACGGGCGACTGCTTCGGGAACCTCTGCGACAGGCTACTCAGTGTCCCCCGGCAAAGCTGGGGGCTTCGGGATGATGGGGGCCGCTCACTAAACGTCAGCCACCGAGCGTCTCAAAATCGTTGTCAGGTTCCGCTTCATCCAGAACCACATTCGTGAACAGCATGTGAGCTAAGCCGCATGACAGGGTTACGCACTATTTCACGGCCTCCTCAGTAAGGCGAGGGTCCTGCAGCGGTTGACCGGCCCGCGGGCAATCAGCGCGTACCGGTTGGCGGGTGAGGTCGGGGTCTCGCAGGTGACCCTCGCGCGATGGTTGGCGGCGGCGCGTAGCGTTCCGCGCATGCGCACATCAGCGAAGCAGTGGACGGAGGCGCAGAAGCTGCGCGTGATACTGGCCGCGCACGGTCTGAGCGAGACGGAGCTCGGCGCGCTGCTCCGCCGCGAGGGGCTCCATGCCGCCCAAGTGGACGCGTGGCGTGGGGTCGCCGAGACGGCGTTGGAGGATCCGAGTCGCCGCCGCGAGAAGGCGGTGCCGCATCCGGATACGACGCGCCTGGCGGCCGTCGAGCGCGAGCTGCGTCGCAAAGAGCACGCGTTGGCCGAAGCAGCGGCCCTGCTGGTGTTGCAAGAATAAGTGGAGGCGTCTTGGGGGGACGAGGACGATACCACGCCCTCGACGAGAGCCAGATGATCGTCGCGGTGATCGAGGCCGCGGTCGCCGGCGGTGCGACCCGCGTCGCCGCCGGCAGCGTGGTGGGGCTCAGTGTGCGCACGCAGGAGCGCTGGCGGGGGACGCACCCCGTGGATGCGCGCCACGGCCCGCATCACGCGCTCGCGTACCGTGACCTCTCGCCGCATCAGATCGTGCCCCGCCTCGCGGATCTGGGCCGGCACATCGGCTCGGAAACGACGATCTATCGCGTCCTCCGTGCCGAACCGCTGCTGACCCACCGGGGCCGCGCGAAGCCGCCAACCGTGCGGCACGTCACCGCGCAGATCGCGCACGGCCCGAATCAGGTGTGGAGCTGGGACATCACGTCTCGGTCGACGCCCGTACGTGGCGTGTTCCTGAGTCTCTATCTGATCCTGGACGTGTAGAGTCGGAAGATCGTCGGCGCACACGTGTACGACACCGAGCTGGCGACGCATGCGGCGGCGCTCTTCGAGCGCACCTGCGAGCGCGCCCGACTGGATCCGCGTGGCTTGGTCTTGCACGCCGACAACGGCGGGCCGATGCAGGCGAGCACGATGATCGCGACGCTGGAGCGCTTGGGGGTGCTGCCGTCGTGTAGTCGCCCGCGCGTGAGGAATGACAACCCGTTTTCGGAGGCTCTCTTCCGCACGCTCAAATACTGTCCGGCGTATCCGTCCCGACCCTTCACGGATCTCGCCGCGGCGGCCACCTGGGTCGAGGGATTCGTCGCGTGGTACAACCACGAGCATCCGCACCGCGCGATTCGCTTCGTCACACCAGAGGACCGCCATACCGGCCGCGAAGCAACGATCCCCACACAGCGGGCACGGGTGTACGAACACGCGCGACGGAAACATCCGGAACGCTGGAGCGGGAACACGCGCAACTGGACGCCCGTGACGACGGTGCGACTCAATCCCACGCGGGACGATCTCCTCGATCAGGTGCGGCGCGCGGCATAATGACTCATGCGACAACTACCTTGACATTAACCGTGTTTCGCTTTGCCACTGCGACTTACTATTTTTAGGCATCCGCACGCCACTCCGCGTCGGAGTCGCGACATGAGTGCGCATGGGAGCTCCGCCGAACACGTGCGCGCAAGGCGTCTTCCCATCGGCATCCGCGACGTGTGAACCCGATTCCCCTTCATTGGCGACACCTTCCTCTCGAATACCGCGCTTCTTCATCAACCTGCTAAAACTCCCAGTTCACTCCGATGCTCGGCAGCAGGCCAATGCTCTCATTCGGCTTCGGTGCCCGAAGTCGCGCATCCCAGGCGATCTGCGACACATTCCTCCGCGCCGTTGCATTCTGAATGTCGACGTAGGTTACGAGCTGTGACTTCCGGAAGACGAATCGCCGGTCGACTCGGACATCGACGGCAAAGAAGGTCGGCAGCCGTTCGCCGGCGTTGTATCGTGCAAAGTCGAGACGGCCTGACGACGTGAACGGTGTGGTGGGCAGCCCCTGTGCCGACCGCACCCGACCGCTGAACTCCCATCGTGCATTCGGGCGCCAGCCGAGCAGTCCGTTGAAGACCAGTGGTTGATCGAATGCGCCTGTGGATTGCGAGCCATCGAGACCACGGAATCGGGTGCGATTATAGCTCGCGCTGATCAGCCCGTAGATCGGAATCTCGCTCAGTCGCTTCTGCAGAAAGACTTCGGTACCACGTACCGACCCGGTTGCCCGTGCCAGCAGCGGCTCGAGTCCGAACGGAATGTCGTTGCTGACGTCATCGAAGCCGCTGGGCTGCAGCACCGCACGCGGACGAAACACGCGCCCTGGATAGTCCGCGTACGTCTTGGCATACGCTTCGATCTGCAGCTTGAGATCGGGACGGAGCAGCCGCTGCCATCCGGCCACGACCTGGTCGGCCCGGAGGGGCTTCAACTCGCGCGGATTCTGCACATCGCCCACCAGCCAGATCGGCTGGGGAGCCTGATAGTATCGCCCGCCCGCCAGCGTGAACGTATTCGCCTCGTCGGGACTCCATGCCAGCGTGGCACGCGGGGCAATGCGGAGCGTGTTGCGAAGAAACTGATACCAGTCACCCCGCGCACCGAGCGTCATTCGCACCCGATCGTTCAGTTGCAGCGTGTTCTGCACATACACCGCCTGGCGGTAGGTCGAGAACGTCGTGTCGACGCGGAGCGGGCGCGGCGCACCGGTCTGGTCAAGGCGCACGGCACCCGGGAGTGCAATGTCGTACTGCAGCGCCCCCGCGTACTTCGCGATCACCCCGGCAGACAATTCAGCGCGCGGCGACAACTGCAGCGTGAGATCACTGCGCAGCGACGTCTCTCCCTCGGTTGATTGGGCACCAAAGATCTGCTGCGGCGGGTTGGACGAATCCCGCTGCGCCGCGTCAAAGCGGCTCCAGGTCCGGCCAAGTGTGGTCGTCAGCACGCCGCTGGGCAGCAGGCGCTTCCAGGTTGCGCCAGCGATGTACTGATCCTGCGATGATCCAAGCAGCGTGGAATTGTCAAAGCGATCATCGGCCGTTTCACTGCTGACCGTGATCCGGTCGCGTGCACCGACGAGCAGAAACGACAGCTCATCGCGGGCGGTGGGTCGTTGCACTGCCTTGAGCGTCACGTCGGTGTACGACGGAATGAACGGAAATCCGACGGCATTGAACACGAAGTCGAGATAGCTCCGGCGCAGGCTGACGAGCAGCGATCCGTCGTTCGGCAGCGGGCCTTCAGCGATGGCGCCGAATCCGAGGGCCGAGAGGTTGAGCGTGGTTGCGAAACGTTCCCGATTGCCTTCGCGGAGCGCGATCGTCGTCACACTCGACGTCCGGTCGCCGAAGCGCACGCCGAAACCGCCGGCACTGAGCGCCGCGTCCTGCACGAATTCGATCGGAATCAGCGACACCGGTCCGCCGGTCGAACCTTGAGTGCCGAAGTGATTCAGGTTCGGCACTTCGATGTTGTCGACGACGAAGAGATTCTCGAACGGGGCCCCGCCACGCACGACGAGATCATTGCGACCTGCCGTCGTGACACCGACACCAGGGAGCACGGAGATGGCCCTGATGACGTCCTCCTGCACGCCGGGTGTACGACGGATCTCTTCGGCCGTGAACCGCTGTGTGCTGACCGGTGCCTCGCGGGTCGGCTCGAAGTAGGTTGGCTTGACGTTCACGCCGGCGAGCTGGACCACGCGCGGCTGCAGCTCGATGATCACCGTCGTCGGCTTGCCGGCGCTCACCACCACATCGCTCCGCACAATCGGTGCGAAGCCGATCGCACGCACTTCGAGGCGAGCGACTCCGGCCGGTGCCCGCAGCCTGAAGCGCCCATCGTCGCCGCTGACCACCACCAGCTCCGTGCCTGAAACCCGAACCGTCGCATTGACGATAGGCTGCTGTGTCGGACCAGAGCGAACGCGGCCGTCAATCAGACCGGTGGCGCCAGTCTGAGCGTCGACGCGGTGCATGGCGGTCAGGAGCAGTCCCCCCGCCGCAGTGAGAGTGCGCAATGCGCGAATGCGCATAAGTCCTCGTCGGATGTGGTGCTGCGGCTACGCGACCTTGAGCGATCAAACCGCCGGCGAGGCGCAATGTGCACCAAAAATGGCCACGCCGGCGCACACGACGTAATCGGATTCGCCGGAACGGAGTCGAGGGATGCAGCACGCCACGGGTGTCCGCAACCAGTCTGGACGCCTTGGCGCAATGGCACGCACGGCAGCCAGCGCGACCGTCTGCCCCACACGAGGCCGGCATCAATGCCGCTTGCCGCAGGTTCGGACTTCCCGAACACAAAGGAGCCCGGCACCGCAGCCCGAAACTACAGGCGCAGGTGCCGGGCTCCGCGCGTGGCGCGGAACCGGAGTTACTTGGTTTCCTTGAACAACACGTGCTTCTTGACGACCGGATCGTACTTCTTCATCTCGATCCGCTCGGGATGCAGACGGGCGTTCTTGGTCTTGTGGTACGTGTACGGCGATTCTGTGCTGCGCAGCTTGATGTTGATGCGCTTGCCCTTGGCGGCCATGATGCTCCTCGCGGGGTACTTGTAGCCCACAAAGCTATAACGGCCCAGGTCGGGATGGGAGGGGTGACTCCGAGCAAATTCGTCCCCGCCATGGCCCCGTCGGCCGAAACGGGGGGTCGGCGAGAGAGCGGCGTCCGGCTACACTGTCCCGACATGATGCCCCTCAGCTCCGATCCGCTTTCCGCACCGCCGCCGCCCCTCGGTGATTTCGACCACGCCGTGCTCGAGGCGGGCGTCGACCAGATCCTCGGCCTGTTCCGCCGGCTGCACGACGAGGGCGCGCTTCCACCGGTGCTGAGCATGGTCACGCCCGGGACGATCGCCTCGCAGATCGCCCTGCAGGCCCCCGCCGCGCCGGAACCGCTGCGCACGATTCTCGGCGACATCGAATCGATCATCGTCCCGGGCATCACGCAGTGGCACCACCCGAACTTCTTCGCCTACTTCGCGAACTCATCCAGCGTTCCGTCTCTCCTTGGTGAGTTCGTGACATCGGGGCTGAACGCCAACGCGATGCTCTGGGTGACGAGTCCGGCTGCCACGGAACTCGAGCAGCGCGTCATGGAATGGCTCTGGACCGCGATGGGATTGCCCAATGCCCAGGACTGGTTCGGCATCATCACCGACACGGCCTCCATGTCGACGTTGCTCGGCATTGCCGCCGCACGCGAAGCGGCCGGATACGACATCCGTCGCAAAGGCATGGCGGGGCGCAGTGATGTTCCCGTCCTACGCGTCTATTGCAGCGAGCATACGCACTCGTCAGTCGACAAGGCCTGCATCACCCTCGGCATCGGTACCGACAACGTCGTCAAGATTCCCGTCGATGATGCGTTTGCCATGCGGGTGGATGCACTCGAAGCGGCGATGGCCGCCGATCGCGCGGCTGGCATGCGACCACTCGCCGTCGTCGCCACCGTCGGCGCAACGAGTACGTCGAGCATCGACCCGGTTCCGGCCATCGCCGACCTCTGCGCGCGTGACAGGGTCTGGCTGCACGTCGACGCGGCCTACGCTGGCGTCATGGGCATCGCGCCGGAGTTTCGCTGGGTGCTGGACGGCGTCGATCGCGCCGACAGCGTGGTGACGAATCCCCACAAGTGGCTATTCACCACGATGGATTGCAGTGCGTTCTGGACCAGGCATCAGGACGTGCTGCGGCGTGCCTTTTCGCTGGTGGCGGAGTATCTGGTGACGGCGCGCGATTCGCAGGTGGTGAACTACATGGATTATGGCGTGCAGCTTGGCCGACGGTTCCGCGCGCTCAAGCTGTGGATGGTGATGCGGGCCTTCGGTACCGACGGGCTCGCGGCACGGCTGCGGGAACACTGCCTGCTGGCGCGCGATTTCGCCGCCCGGGTCGACGTGGATCCGTCGTGGACACTCAGCGCACCAGTGCCGTTCTCACTGGTCTGCTTTCGCTACGCCCCGGCCGGAATGAGTGATGCCGAGGCGGACGCACGCAATGCGGAGATCCTCACTGCACTAAACGCCGCAGGGCACGTATATCTGTCGCACACACGATTGCACGGTCGCTACGTGCTTCGACTGGCGATCGGGAACATCCTGACGATGCGCGAGCACGTCGATCTGGCGTGGTCGGAACTGCAGCGTGTTGCAGTTCCGCCCGCGCCAGATCTACTCGTCGCCGATCAGCCGGCCAAGTGAGCCGAGTGTCCCGCTGGAGCCGCCGCCGGTCCGGCCGGAGCGGGCAGCGGAGATGATGCGGTCGGCCAGACGCGAGAACGGCAGCGTCTGGAGCACGATGCGCCCAGGACCGCGCAGCCGTACGTAGAAGAGGCCTTCACCGCCGAACAGTGCGGTCTTGATGCCCTTCACCATCTCGATGTCGTACTCGACACTCGGCTGCATCGCCACGAAACACCCCGTGTCGACACGCAGCACTTCACCCGGCAGCAGATCCCGCTGCACCAGCGTGCCGCTGGCATGCAGAAAGGCGAGTCCATCGCCGCTGATCTTCTGCAGCACGAACCCTTCGCCGCCGAAGAACCCGGCGCCGATCTTCCGTTGCAGCGCGATGCTCACGTCCAGACCACGCGCACCCGCGAGGAACGCGTCGCGCTGTGCGATGATCGTCCCGCCCCAGTCGAGCACGTTGACCGCCTGAATCTTGCCCGGGAACGGGCTCGCGAACGCCACGTCGCGGCGCTGATGTGACTCGTTGATGAACACCGTCATCATGAAACTGTCGCCCGAGAGCACACGCTTGGCACCGCCCATCAGCTTGCCGAGCAGACCACCACCCTCGTTGTTCGGATCGAGCGTCGTGATCGGACGAATACCGTCCTCCATGTACATCATCGCGCCCGCTTCAGCTGTCACGGCCTCACCCGGGTCCAGCGTCACAATCACTGCCTGCAGATCATCGCCGATCAGGCGATAGTCGATTTCATCAGCCTTGCGCATCAAGAGTCTCGTCGTGAAGGAGTGAGTACGGCGTACAGAAGAGCGATGGTGTCACCAGCAGGTACACCGCGCAGCCCCAGTGCCGCGAGTTCTGTCGCGCCAAGGCGGAGACCGCAGCAATACCACAGGTATTGCGAGGATCGACAACGCCGGGACACGGCAGAAGACGCGGCACCGATCAGGCCCAGTACTGCCACTTGTTGGCGAGCACGACATACGCCGACAAGCAACCGTTGGTCACAGCGTGAGTCCAGATCAGGTCGGCGATCGACTTCGTCTGTGCCATCCACAGATTGTAGATCACGCCACACGCGAGGCCCACGTCCCAGTACGATCCGTGCTCACTGGCGAACAGCACCGCCGTCGCCCAGAAGGAAAGTGTGGTGAAGCTGCCGAGGGGGCGCAGGCGAAAATCATCGAAGGAGTCGACCGCACGTGGGAGCCATCCGCGCCAGAACAGTTCCTCGAGAATGGGCACCAGCAACACCGCGCGGGCCGCACGCAGCCAGAGGGTCAACGGGTCTCGCTGGGCTGCAGCATCCAGTCCACTCGCCGCCGTGCCGACGATGCCGTTGTTGAACAGCCAATGCGCCCGGTAGCCAGGCCAGAGCGCATCGGGGGCAATCCAGAGCATGAACACGCCGACCCCAATCGCCGTCGACATCAGCAGGTGCCTCGGTACCAGCTCGATCACGCCCCGGCTCACGGCCACCAGCGCCACCGCCAGTACCACGATCCAGAGCAGCGCATTCCACGGCTGGGTAACGCCGAGTGCCGGTATGGTCGCCAGCAGGAGCATGAACAACGCGAACGGGGCAACCCAGGGAACGGCGGCGCGAACGGGCATATCGCATGGTCAGAGGTGTCGGAACGGCTGCGACAATCTTACTGCCGGATGTGCGAGAGGTGAACGCCGGAGAACGGGCATGCCGCCCCGACGGACCTCACAACGCGTTGCTCTGGCATCCAGCCCGTCTCATCGCTCAGGCATCCAGACGCAGGGAATGCAATCGGGGGCGAGCCGCACTGGCTCGCCCCCGATTTTCCCAACGCGACTCGCGGTCCAGCTCAGTCACCCATCACCGGCTGCGGCAGGGCGCCGGTCGGGATCTTGTGCTCGCCAGTCATCGGCGTACTGAACCCAAGGCGCTTGCCGACGAAGGCACGCACGCCATCGAGAATCTCGTAGATCGTCGGCACCACGATCAGCGTCAGGATCGTCGACGTGATCACACCGCCGATCACCGCCACGCCCAGCGGCTTGCGGAAGTCGGCCCCTTCGCCAGAACCGAGTGCAATCGGCAGCATGCCAGCCACCAGCGCGAACGTCGTCATCAGAATCGGACGGAGTCGGATCGCACCGGCTTCGATCAGCGCCGTCCGGAGGGACACACCCGCTTCCTCACGCTGCCACTTGGCGAAGTCGATCAGCAGGATCGCGTTCTTGGCCACGATGCCCGCCAGCAGAATCACGCCGATCAGCGACATCAGGTTGATCGTCATGCCGGTGATGGCGAGCGCACCGAACACACCCACCAGCGACAGCGGCAACGACACCAGAATCGCGATCGGATCGAGGAAGCTTCCGAACTGCAGCACCAGGATCATGTACATCAGCACGATCGCGATGCCGAGTGCGGAGAAGATGGAGGAAAACACCTTCTGCTGATTCTCGGTGTCGCCACCCTGACTCAGCTGAACGCCCGGCGGCATCGGCTCGGCCGCCATCACCTTGTTGATGTCGGCGAGCACGTCGTTGTTGGCGCGACCAGCGACGTTGGACTGAATCGTCACCAGCTTGTCGCGATCGAGATGGCTGATGATCG
>CAYMQV010000115.1:0-14149 GCA_964392395.1 uncultured Gemmatimonadaceae bacterium | reverse complement strand
CGCCAGTACCACCGCCAGTACCACCGCCTCTACCACCGGCAGTACCACCGGCAGTACCACCGGCAGTACCACCGGCACCGATCGCGAGCGCAGGGATACCGAGCGCGATCGGGACGCTGGCATCGGTGCTCGCGGCGGCGAGGCGCGGGGTGCCGCCAATCCCCCATGTCACCCACGCAGCGATGCTCAGCAGCGGGCATGATCGGGCAGCCTGCTGCAGGGCCGGTTGCCCAGCAGCTCGATGGCGTGAGCAGCGGCGGGGTGCCCGGAACGCGGCGTCCATTGTCGCCCTTCTCGATTCGCGCCACCGCGTGACGCAGTGTGCGCTGCAGGTCCTGCAGCACCGCCTCGCTGAGGCTCTGCACGCCCACTTCCAGCCACCCCTCGCGCGAAATGCTGTCGATGCTCTCGCCGCCGCCGATGCTCGCAATGGTGACCGTGGTCGGGATAGGAAACTCGCGTGAGGAAATTCAGTCGGGGTGTGGGAAGTAAGTGCCGTTACGGCCAGCGAGGCGAGGCGAGCGAGGCGAAGCTGGCTGGCGCCGGCGGCGGTGGGCGATGCGCGCTAACCCGTGCTCGAGGACCACGCACAGGACGACCTTGTCGGCCGCCTGCGCCACCAGAGGCCGCCACGGGCCGTACTCGCGGGCGAAGCGCTCATCGTAGACCGGCTGCAGTTGGTACAGGTGATTCTGACGATGCTTGCTGCGGACGAGCGGACGAGCCTCCTCTTCGAGCGGAAGCCTCCGGCGGTCCGCTGGCAGCAGAAGCGAGCGTTGAAGACGCAGCATAAGCCCCTTGGCAAAGTAGCGGCCCCAGTTTCGCTGCGGTGATCGACATCATCGAAATACGCACCTTGAGTGATACTTGTAATGATTCGGCACGCGCCGATCGTCGATCCACGAAGACTTCTGGATAGCCTGGCATCGAGAGGTCGTGCTCGACGATCACCTGGCCGCTTTGCGTCAGCGGCACGCCGATGGTCCGCCCGAGCGGCGACGCGGTATTCCCTGCCGCGCAGAAGTCGGTGCGAGTGGAAATGCGATGGTCGCCCACGTAGCCCGCGTCCGGCGCGATGCGCGCTACGGCGGAACGTGTCGGGACGTCCACGCCCAGCTTCGCGAGGTCACGCGCAGCCTGCGCGACGAGCCTGCGCGATGAGCCTGCCTGGGAACGAAGCCACCATCCGCTCACCCGCTACGAGCAGAAGGACGGCGGTGCCGCGCCTATCCACGTGCCGGAACTCCTGCAACTGACGCTGCCTGCGAGCCTGCGGATGCTGTCGGTACCGTCATCGGCGGCGAGTAACGCTGTGGTGTGCGCGGACGGCGGAGAATGTGGCGGACCGCACCCGTCGTATCGCTCGGCACCAGGGACGCGGTCGCGACCTGGTACAGCAGTGATTGAAAGAGATGATGATCGGTATGATCTGAGATGGTGAGATCGACGTCGGAGCGGCCCGGTTGGCGCGCGGCGTCGAGGCCACCAAAGCCCGCATCGACGATCACCACGCGCGACCGGTTTCGACTGACACGCGCCGTCACCCCTCGGCCGTTCCTCTCGCGTCAGGCTGGACGACATGGTCGCTAATCACCAGGTCTGTCTGCTCCTCCTCGCTCATGGAATGGCTTCTTCCCCGCCGCGTGGTCCGTCGTGTCGACGATGTCAACGATCTCCGGCGCGACCCGACGCACCTGGACCTCGAACCCGCGTCGCAGAGTCAGTTGCGAGGCCGCACATCCCTGGCACCCGCCACTCATGGTGACAAAGAGGTTTCCATCCGTCACGTCGACAATCGAAATCTTCCCGCCGTGAGCCGCGATGGCACGGTTGACTTGCCGGTCCAGGAGTTCCTGAACGACCGTGCGAACCTCGGCGTCGGTGCGCCCCGACACACCTGTGTTCCGAGGGGCCTCGAGGATGGCCGGTACCCCTGAAACGAGCTGCGTACGGATGACCGTTCCGATCCCCGATTTCAGTGCGGACCACGAGGCGCCTGAGTCCTTCCCGACCGTCACGACCTTCTCGGCAACGAGTACGTGGGCGACGCCCGAAAGTGCGAACAACCGCTCGGCGAGTGGTGAACGAGCGGCCAACTCTTTGGCGTGGAAGAAGAAGGGACCGCCCGGATGCACCGCCCGGTTTACGGTGAACTTGCACGTGCCGGGATCGGCGACGGAAATCTCGGCGCGGATCGTTATCGTCTCGTCAAGCGGCACGACATCAAACATCCTCCACCTCCCTGGCGGCGAAGCGCTCCGCGAGCGCCCGCAGGTGCTTCACTGAATAGATCCCAGTGCTGTGGCCGTCGTTCCAGCGGAAAATGATGGCGTAATTTCCTGCGCTGGAGATCGCCTGGGGGGCCACGTCCGGCAGCACGCTCCGTGGATCGAGGACCGGCCGTCCGCTCATTTCCTCGACGCAGAGTGCACACGGACATGCAAGTCGAAGGTCCCGGACGTCGAAATCGTCACGGCGCCCGTCCTCCCAGAGCACAGACAACGTGCGCGCGTCGCGGCGGCGGAAACCGACGGGGGTGATTGGAGAGCCCATCGGCTGGACTGCGCTTTCCATCCAGGCCGGCTCACCCTCGTTCGTTTCCCAGTTCCAGGCGAATGCTTTCAGCGCCATGGTGGGCAGCGCCTCGAGTCGACTGGTGAGCGCGGTCGCGATCGCGACATAGGCCCGGGCTGCGATGGAGTTCGGCTTGTCGGCCACGATCGGACGCCCCTCGTCCCCACCGGTGACGATGTCGGCGTCGAGCGGAATGGCACCCAGGAATCGGATGCCGAGCTCCCGGCTCATCCGCTCGCCGCCGCCACGGCGGAAGATGTCGGTGTCCTCTCCACAGTGAGGGCACGTGAAGGTGCTCATGTTCTCGATGATGCCGAGGATGGTGACATTCAGGGTCTCGAACGCCCGCAGCCCGCGGCGGGCGATCTTGAGGCTCACATCCTGCGGCGTCGTCACGATGACCGCGCCGGACAGAGGAACGCTCTGGGCCAACGTCAGTTGCGTGTCGCCGGTCCCGGGCGGGAAGTCGATGATCAAATAGTCCAGCTGTCCCCACTGCACTGAGCCGATGAACATTTTCAGGTACTTGCCCACCATCGGTCCGCGCAAGATGGCCGGGTTGTCGTCCCCGGTGAGCATCCCCATCGATATCGCCTTCAGGCCGTGGCGTTCCGCAGGGACGATCTTCTGGTCTGCGGTCGTCTCGGGCCGCTGGCCCGTGGAAAGTCCCAGCATGACGGGGATGCTCGGACCCAGGATGTCCGCGTCAAGCAGCCCCACGCGACCGCCGAGTTGCTGAAGCGCGAGCGCGAGATTGACGCTGACGGTGGACTTTCCCACGCCGCCCTTTCCGCTGGCCACCGCGATGACGTGCCTGATTCCCGGCAGTTTTTCATGACCGACGGAAGGCTGGGAGAACGCGCTTGGCTCGTGGTCATGGTGCGGATCGGCGTTCTGCATGTCTCAGGTTCCTTTGACGGTGTCGACGCACGGAAAAGGCTGGCCGGTTCGCATCTCAGCGTGTCGGACGATGAGGAGGCGTCGCGCTCTTGAAAGCGTCCTCGTTGATTTTCAGGTACTGTTTCTGAGTCGCCGGCACGTCCGCATCCGGGAAAATCGCCGTCACCGGGCACTCCGGCTCGCACGCGCCACAGTCGATGCACTCGTCCGGGTGGATGTACAGCATGTCCGGCCCCTCGTAGATGCAATCCACCGGACACACGTCCACGCAGGACTTGTCCTTGGTGTCAATGCAGGCCTGGGTAATTACATACGTCACTGGTCGTTCCTCTCGTGAGACATGTGAGGGTGGCAACGCAGTGCGCCCTGAGGCGCTCTGCGATGAGGCACGACGGCCTGTTGTTCAGGGTGTGACACGCGGTGGAACACACGTTCCATGCGACCGGCGTGATCGTGTCCGATTCGATCGTGGCGCTTCATGCTGTGCCCGTGATGGCGTGAGCGACTTCGTGCGCCACATACTCGCACGACGTGCAGCCGTGCATCATGTGTGACCGCCGCTCGACGACGCAGCCGAGCACGTCCTCGATGAACGCCACCTCGGCGCTGCACACTTCGGGGAACTGCTGCGCGATTTCGCGCAGCGCGCAACTGTGCGCACGAATGAGTACCGCATGGGGCGACGTCGACTCTGATTCCGCCATGTAGCCATTATCGGTGAGCATCGCAGCAAGGGCCCGGGCCCGGTCGGCGAGTGGCATCGTGGCGAGCACGGGATTGGCCGCATTGGCGAGTGCCCCCCACCGACGGCGGAAGATTCGGACGACCCCTTCGCTCCCCTGCTCGGCGCGCACGACTTCGAGGGCGTCGGCAAGCGGACTTGCGTAGGAGCTCGGGAAAAGCTGCTCGCCTAGTTCGGTGAGCGAGTACGCGTACTCCGGCCCGCCGACGCCGCACACTTCGCGGCGGAAGCGCACGAGCCCGGCATTGCCCAATTCCTTCAGATGGCGACGGAATGCGTTGGCCGTGAGGCCAAAACGCGCACCCAACTCTTTCGCCGTCAGCGGCTGGTCCTTGCGCAGAGCGACCAGCAGGTCGTAGCGAAGGCCCTTGAAGCCCGCGAGGGGGACAGAGGAATAACCCATGCTTCAGAAACTAGCTCGAACCAAGCCATTCGTCAACAAAAGTGTGTAAGAATTGCCCCCTGTCTTCCGACTCTCACTTATGCCCGGTTTATTTTTTGATCTTCCGTGCGCGGATATCAAGCAGTTCTCCCCGCCTTTGGCAGACTCGAACAGATACATCGACGACCCAAGCGCTCTTCCCGCCTTGATTGCCTCCGAAGTTGGCGAACGCTGCGAGGAAAGCGCCCTCAAAGTCAGGTGCACGCCCAGCCCGCCGTGACTCGCGTTCCCACGACGTCAGGACAAACGCATTCGGCCGGCAACTGATTCTTTCGCCCAACCGGTGGTCGATCACCGCTTGCTCGGCCAGAAATCCTCGTTGCAGAGTCGTGTGGCCGGAATTGCTGAAGCTATTGGTCGAGATCCCAGGGGTGGCCCGGAATGCACACCACGCTTCGCAGACTGCTCGCGCTGAATAAGAGTTTCAATTCGGGTGTGGGACGTATGTGGCGTGCGCGCGCGCGGCGAGCACGGTGGGCGCTGCACGCTGACCACCTCCGCACCCTTGGCGCGGGTGCGGAGGTGGGTGAGCCGTCTCGTTCACAGCGGTGAGACTCTCCGACTCGTCGGAGCGATAAGTCACCGCCGTCACCCTCGGGTTGTCGGTCAGCGGTTCCAGCGCGACGGGATTCCGCGCAGCCAGCCGGAAGCGCGCGGGGACGACGACGTAACCGGAGGCGCATGACAGCGCGCTCCGGAAGAGCGCGAACGCACGTGCGGAAGCTTCCCCGTCAATCAGACAGTTGAACGCGAGCCATGGGCGGCGCGTGACGGCACTCGACTCTGGTGGGGCAAGCCTGCGTGGCGATTCAGTGAGTCGCCGCCAGCTTCCGCGGAGCGGGACGCCGTGCGCGCGGCCGTCCGCGGCCGATGCTGATCCCACTTTCTGACGCCGCTTCGTTGCCGGCGAATGAGAAGGTGTCGACGGTGTCTTCCAGCATGCGCGCCTGACTCGACAGCTCCTCGGCGGCGCTGGCTGACTCTTCAGAACTCGATGCGACCTGCTGCGTCACGCCGTTGAGCTCCTCGACGGCGCTGTTGATCTGATCGACGCCCTGCGCCTGCTGTTGGGCCGAAGCGGAGATTTCAGTGATGACGTCAGTCACTTTGGTCACCTGCGCACTGATCTCGTCGAGGCTCGTCATCACCGCGGTATTCAGCTGAACACCGCGTCCAACACTCTCGACGCTCCTGTCAATCAGCGCCGCCGTCGTCTTGGCCGCCTCCGCCGAGCGAAGTGCCAAGGCACGAACTTCTTCCGCGACCACGGCGAACCCCCGACCTGCATCGCCGGCCCGCGCTGCTTCCACCGCCGCGTTGAGCGCGAGCAGATTGGTCTGGAACGCGATCTCTTCGATCGTTTTGATGATTTTTGCCGTTTCGGTACTGCTCTGTTTGATCTCGTTCACGGCAGCGCTGAGCTTGCTCATGCGTTCCGCGCCTTCTGCGACGTGGGTCCGGGCGCTCTCGGCGAGGGATTGCGCCTCTCTGGCGTGACTGGCGCTCTGGCGGGCCATCGAGGCAACTTCCGCGGTGCTGGCGCCGATCTCCTCCAGACTCGCCGCCTGCTGACTCGCACTGCTGGCCAGCGACTGGCTTCCAGCGGTGATCTCGGCGCTCGCGGCGGCCACCTGGGTGGCGGCCGAACCAACCTGCGTCAGGGTCGATTCCAGGTTCGCGATGGCGGTATTGATTGCATCGCGCATGCGGCCGTAGTCGCCCTCGAATTCGCCAGTCATGCGCTGTGTCAGATCGCGATTGGCGACGCGCTCGAGAATCGTCTGTGCCTCGGCGAGCGGTGCAGACACGGCGGCCATGGTGTCATTGACGCCCTTGACGAGCTGTGCGTATGCGCCACTGAAGCTGGTCGCGTTCGCCGAGGCGTTGAGGCGGCCCACCTTGGCCGCTTCCACGACGACGTACGTCTCGGCGATCACGTTCCGCAGATTCGTCTGGGTCGCCACGAAGCTGGTCACCGTCGCCTGCGTGTCCGTGATGATGTTGTCGAGCACTCTGGCGATGTCGCCGATCTCGTCTCGGTCGGGGGAGAGAATCACCTTCGTGACGGGAACCACTGCCTTGTCGAGATTGCCGACGCGCATCGCTTCGATACCAGCGCGAAGCCCGGTGATACAATGCGACTGGAGCGATGTGGCGCGGCCAAGCACCACGTTCACGGAGCGGCCGATCACACGACCAGCGAAGACGGAAGCGGCCACTCCGAGCAGCAGGCAGAGGATCACCGCGCCGACGATGGCATTTCGAGCGAACTCGTTGGCGCGATCTACTGCGGCGCCTGCCGCGGCGGCGCCGTTGTGATTGAACGTGACGATCGAGTCGAGCAGGGCGGTCGCTGCCAGAAAATGCAGGCGAGATTCACCGATCATGAGCCTTCCAGCTTCCGCTTTGCTGTCTGAGCGGACAAGCGAATTGACGCGCTCGACCGTGCTTGCGTACTCATTCCAGGCGCCTGTAAAGCGGTCGTACAGCGCGCGCTCGGTCGGCGAAATGATGCGTCTCGAGTAGGTGGCGCGCTCCTCGTCCAGTTTCGCCTGCTGCGCGGCAGTCCGCTGCTCGACGGCGAGAATCTCAGCCGCATCAGCGGCAGCGAAACGCGTGTTCTGTACTACCCGCAAATAGGTGGCCCTTGCCTTCACGGCGCCGACCAGCTCGATACTCGGTACCCAGTTCGTCGTGATCTCCTCGACGCGCGACTTGACGCTCCCGAGCCTCTCGATCGCGAACGCGCCGATGGCAGCGGTACCGAGGAGGACGAGACTGGTCGTAGCCAGCATCTTGTTCTGCACACGCAGATTGTTGAACCACTGCACGAGCACAGTCCTTCCCTGAGAGGGTGATTCGGTTGACGCCGGTCGGCAGAAGCGATCGCGGGAGCGGCATGCGTCGCTGTGTGCTCGTCCGACGACTGCGAAAGTCCGTGGAGAGGCCAATAGGACTGAGAGTCCTGATGGCCACGAGGTAGCTTCTAGATTCGGCACTTTGTTACTGAGACTGGAGGTCTCCCAGACCAGTTCGCATCGCGTGGGTCAGGTCGAGCCGCCGGCATGCTTCTCTGGCCGCATTCGACGTTTCACGTGCAGACCGCAGTCCGGGTGCCGGAAGGGTGAGTGGACCTTTGCCACCCGACTCCTGCGGCACTGTGCTCGGAGTCCTGTCGAACTGGAGCGGCTCATCTACGGCAGGAAGCCCAGGGCGCTGGCTTACCACTCCGACGAATCGAGGGCCCTGCGGCGGGCACCGAAACGGTGGATCGGAGTACCCTGGCGCCGGTCGTGGTACACATCCCGGACGATGGGCACGTGACCAAGCGGTACCACGGCTGGAATGTCAATCGCCCACGGGGCAAGTGGCCACTGAGGAGCCCGTCGCAGCCGGTGCGCCGTCGGCCGTGATCCCCGCGCCGGCTGAGGCCGCCCGGGGCTGGGTGGCCCTCCTCCAACAGCAGCTTGCGATTGTCCTCGGTTCCGTGTTTCTCCTTGTCTGGCTGTGATCGATGCGTGGGTGGCAACGACGGCCTGCCTTGGCTCCCCTCACACACGTGGGGTGGTGGCGTTGTAGTGGCCGAGGTCGATGGTGCACGAGTACACACTGATCACTCGAATCCCTGCTGCATCGAGCCACTGGAACGGTGGCCGGTCGGCAGACACGATTTCACAGAAGAACAGCGGCATCAGCGCAATGCCCTGGAGCGATCAAGGAGTGAAGCATGGCCAGTGTCACCGCGCCCTCCGTCCACCGGGATCGGCACGGGTGATCTCGGCGTACTCGCCGACTGGCGTGTCTTTGGTGTCGATCGTACACTTCGCAGGGGCGGGCCGGTAGTGGAGCGGAAATCCCTGGCCGGATCAACGCTGGAGTATGGAGACACCACCTGAATTCCAGGTAGACCTGAGATAGACCCCCGACTATATTCACGGATGAGGGCGGTCGGTCGACGGAAGAACGACCGCGGTGGTTTACGAGTTCTCTGCGCGCGCTTACGCCAGTTGCAGCTGGCAGAGCGACCGGTGTGTCGTGAGCGGCAGTACTCTCGGGAGTTCGCTTTACAGCAGAACTTGTTTGGTTGGACGGCTCTCGTCGTCGGCACGATCGAATTGTTTTCGCGCGACAATTTTCCAGTTACACGAGATGCCAGCGGCTGAATGACGGGCTCTCCGAGAGACAAATCGAACGCGAAGCAGCAGGGAGTGGCGGCGGCTGCGACCAGCTTCGTCGTTTGCCTGCTGTTGGCAGAATTGGCCGATTCGCAGAGCTGGCTCTACTTCTTGGCTCCGATTATCGCTGACGCGGGTTGGTCGCTGTTTGCCGCAGCGCTCCTGATGTGCCCGCGCGGTACATCGCACGGCGCGGCTGCTCGGCGCAGTCATCCGTCCACTGATGCAGGCCGATGCGGAGCAGCGACGTTCCGATGAGACGCGTTGCGTTCGTGATGGAGCAAACACTGGGTAATGTCACGCACTATTTGAACTTGCGCCAGCGGGAATCGATCGTCTCAGGCTTCACGCCAGAGTGGCTTCCCATTCCCTTCTCTGACGGGCGGGTGCCATGGGCCATTCGCGGAAGCTGGCTCGCGCGAACCGCGCTGTCGCAGTGCCTCGGAGATGTTTCGGGCGCGTTCATCCATACGACCACCATCGGCCTCCTCTCTCCGGACCTGTTCCGGCGGCGGCCCACTATCATCTCGACCGACGGCACCGCGGCCAACAAGCGAGAGATGCGCGATTGGTATAACGCGCGACCCGAGAGTCGTGGCAAGGCGGCCGCAAAAAGTCTGGTGTATCGCGCCGCTTTCGCGCCGGCCCGCGGGTTTGTTGCCTTTTCGCAGTGGGCCAAAGCATCATTCGTCGAAGATTACGGCTGCCGTCCAGAGGACGTCGCGGTAATACCGCCCGGTGTCGATACCACGCTGTACACGCCTGGCATCAAGCGGATGGACCGTTTGCCGCGCGTGCTCTTTGTCGGGGGCGACCTGCGCCGCAAGGGTGGTGATCTGCTCATCGAGGTGTTTCGGAATCGCCTGCGCGGCAAAGGCACTCTCGTGATCGCGACATCACCGGCCGAGGCGCCGCCGGCCGAACCGGGGATCGAGGTTCACGTCGGTCTACGTGCGAACTCACCGGAAATTCTTGCGTTGTACGCGAGTGCGGATGTCTTCGCGCTTCCGACGCATGGCGATTGTCATTCACTCGTCGGACTCGAGGCCATGGCATCGGGGCTGCCGGTCGTCCTCACGGATGTCGGGGGCCTGCCGGACATTGTCGACTCCGGCGACACCGGATACCTCGTTCCCAAAGCGAACGTTGCCGAATTGGGGGATGCCATCGAAGCGCTGCTCGCCGACGAGTCGCTCCGTCTCCGAATGGGTGCACGGGCGCGCAGCGTGGCGGAAACTCGCTTCGACTCGGCCGTCACGAGCCGCGCCCTCTATGCGTTCGTGGAGGAGCGCACCCGCTGACCCGCCGATCGCCGCGCCACGATGCCATACAGGTGTCGACGAGAAAGACGGCGAGCGTTGGACGGCGATGTCGGGGCAGGAATGTCAATCGGGGTCGGTCGCAGATAGGGCGGGGTCCGCCGCCGACCTGGCAGGAGGGGGCCTTCGGCGACGCGCTGCGGGGACCGCCGCGCGTCGCCGAAGGTGCACCGAGCGACCTGACGCTCAACTTCACGCTGTCACCGGCTGTGGACAACGCCGCGGAGGGCGTCGAGATCGACGAGCGCGCCGACGGTGAGGTGAAGATCAACGCGACGCAGGCGCAGTTCACGCGGAACGGGACTTTCGACCCCGAGGATCTCGACGACGGCTTCGACATCGACGAGTACGACGCCGGCAGCATCATCGGCACGGCCACCCTCTCGTCGGCCGACAGCAATCCCGAGACAGGCGTCGACTTCAACGAGAACAGTGCCGGCGACTTGCGCGGCGACATGAGCTTCGTCGAGGCGAGCGGCAATCGCGAGGACGGGATCGATTTCGAGAGACGATGACGACGTTGCCGGCGGCGGTGACCTGATGACCACGCTCATCGAGGTGAAGGCGAACGGTAATGGCATGGACGGCGGTGATGCCGGCCTCAAGATTCGCAAGACGAGTAGCGGTAATCTCTCCGCGAACGTGACCGGCGTTGAATTGTCGAACAATGTGATCGGCGGCATCAGCGTACGCGAAGATGTAGAGGCAGTCTCGTCACGACGATCACCAATTCCACGATGCTCGGCAGCACCAGGGATGGCGTCGCTTTCGATGAGAACAACAGCGGTAACCTGACCGCCAGCATCGCGACGCCGTACCAGCGATCAGCATCGCTGGTACGAGGGAAAGTGAACGGCTGCTTCGGGCAGCCGCGCGAGATATTCATCTATGCGCTTCGGCTCGTTGGTAAATCGCCCGGAGCGTGGCTCTGGAACCGCCGTGGTGAGGTCATTGGTGTGCGGCGCCACCTGGCCCGACCAGGAACGGGTAGCACCGCGCTGACTGTATCTTGCGATGCGCGTCTGCGGCTATGCGCGCACGATCGGCCGCCGACAACACCCCTCTGTCACCACCCCACCGTGGAGATTCCATGAAGCGAGTCACCGGCATCGGCGGCATCTTCTTCAAGGCCACCGATGCTCCAGCACTGCAGGCGTGGTACCAGCGACACCTCGGAATCGATGTCCAGGCATGGGGCGGCGCCGCGTTCGACTGGATCGACGCTGACGGTCGGCCGGTTGCCGGAACCACCGCCTGGTCGGTATTTCCGGCGCAGGGCGACCAGTTTGCGCCCAGCACGGCCGCGTTCATGGTCAACTACCGGGTCGAGGATCTCCACGCTCTGGTGAAGTCCCTGCGCGACGAAAGGTGTAACGTTCTCGAGAAGATCGACGATTCCGAGTTTGGGAAGTTTGCCTGGGTCTTCGATCCGGAAGGCAACGAGGTCGAACTCTGGCAACCGCCTGCTGGTCAATGATCAGCGCGTGAGTAGCACCAACTGCACCGCACCTCCCAAACACGAATCGTGACATCTCATTTCTTCCGCTGGCTGCTGCTCTCGCTGTGCGTCGCATCGTTCGCGCTGGCGCAGACTCCTGCCAACAGTGTCACGCTGTTCGGCAAGGTGCAGGAGGCACAGACCAGAGCCGCCCTCCCGTATCTGTCGCTTCAGCTGCAGACCGAGAAGGACGGCACGTTCGTTGGAGGGCGGCTCACCAACGAGGCTGGCGCGTTCACCTTCACCGGACTGAAAAAGGGTGTCTACGTGCTGATCGTCAGGTCGATCGGCTATCAGCCCATCCGCCAACGGGTCCTGGTCGGCGAACTGAGTGCGTTCCTCGACCTCGGCGCTCTGCTGATGATCCGTGAGGCACGAACGCTTGGCGAAGTCGTGGTCACCGGCACGGCGGATGCGGTGTCGGGGACGATGGACAGGAAGACCTTCACCGTCGCTGACAACATCAGCCAATCGGGCGGGTCGGTCCTTCAGGCGATGTCCACCCTCCCGGGTGTGACGGTCGGCCAGGACGGCAAGGTGCAAGTGCGTGGCAGTGACAAGGTGGTGGTGCTGATCGATGGCAAGCAGACCGCGCTGACGGGCTACGGCTCGCAGAACGGCCTCGACAACCTCCCCGCGTCCGCACTGGAGCGCATCGAGATCATCAACAACCCCTCGGCGAGGTTCGACGCCAACGCCAGCGCCGGCATCATCAACCTCGTGTTCAAGAAGCAGGAGCAGGAAGGGTTCAACGGACGGCTCGGCGTGATGGGCGGCGCGGGCGCCTTGTGGGTGAAGCGGGAGAACCTGCCGACGATCCGCCCACAGTTTCAGGGCACTCCGAAATTCAATCCGTCCCTCGCCGTCAACTACCGGAAAGGCGCCACCAATACCTTCGTACAAGGCGACTGGCTCTATTCGCCGACGCTCAACCGGAACGAGTTCTCGACGCGAACGTACGATGACGGCACCGTCATTCTGCAGCAGGTGAAGCGCAACCGGCGCACCGATTACGCCACGCTGAACGCTGGCGTCGATCACGCGTTCGATGATCGCAACAGCATCAGCGTCTCCGGCCTGTTCAACCGGGAGAAGATCCTCGACAACGGAGACAATCCCTACTTCAGCGGCACACTGCAGAACCGCTATCGGCTGTGGCAGTTTCTGGAGGACGAAGTCAAGTACACCGCCTTTGGTACCGCGGTTTTCACCCACCGGTTCACGCAACCGGGGCACACGCTGGTGTTCACGGGGAACTACTCCTTCCACCGCGAAGACGAGAAGTACTTCTTCACCAACACGCTTCCCGCGTTCGTGGGAACGGATGCGTTCAAGCTGCTGTCGGACGAACACGTGGTGGATTTGAACGCGGACTATACCAAACCGCTCAGGCAGGGCCGCATCGAAGCCGGCTTCAAGGGGCGGTACCGCTCGATTCCCGTCAACATGCAGTTCTTCGCCGGCGTAAATTCTCCGATCGATACCGGCGCTGGCGGCTGGGCAACCTATCGCGAAACGATTCCGGCCCTCTACGGCAACTATGTGTTCGAGAACCAGCGCATCGAACTGGAAGGTGGCGTGCGGCTCGAGGGCGTGCAGGTGGACTACGACGTCAATCCCGACCACAACACCTACAGGAGCGACGGATACCGGTACCTCCAGCCGTTTCCGAATGTCCGGGCCGCCTACAAGTTCGACGAATTCAACAAGTTGTCACTCTTCTTCAATCGGCGCGTCGACCGCCCGAACGAAGTCGATATCCGTATCTTTCCCAAGTACGACGAACCGGAACTGATCAAGGTCGGTAATCCGGCGTTGCAGCCGCAGTACGCCACCTCGGCCGAACTGGGATACAAGACCAGCTGGTCGACGGGGAGCCTTTACGCTGCCGCCTATCACCGGGTCGTTGACGGCACCATCACGCGCATCGCCACGCAGGTGCCGGGCAGCGTGCTGCTCTACAACGTCTTCCAGAATGGTGGACGCAGCTGGAGCACGGGTTCCGAACTCGTGTGGCAGCAGACCGTCTCTCCGCGGCTCTCACTGAGCGCCAACGCGAACGTATTTCACAAGACCGTCGACGCATTTTCGGTCGTCAATCAGTATCCTGTCCCGGTGCGGTACTCCGCCGCGCGGGAACAGCTCACGTCTGGCACCGTCAAGGTGAATGCGGTCATCACGATTCCCCGCGAGTGGCAGACGCAGATATCCAACGTCTACCTCGCTCCTGACCTGCTGCCGCAAGGCCGCATCGGGAGCCGCTATTCGCTGGATGTCGGCATGAAGAAGAGCGTCCAGAAAGGCAAAGGCGAGATTGTCGTGAATGCCACCGATCTCCTGAACACCAATCAGGCCCAGCGGACGATCCGCGGCACCGATTTTCGCATCGTGAGCAAGGATTTCCTCGAGACGCAGGTGATTCGCGTGGGATACAACTGGAAGTTCTAGTATCGCGTCGCCGCCCTCAGTCCGGCAGCGCCGTCGGCAACTGTTTCAGCA
>CAYMQV010000114.1:8253-14161 GCA_964392395.1 uncultured Gemmatimonadaceae bacterium | reverse complement strand
GTCGGTGTCCAACCTTCACTCGGCAGATCATCGCAGAGTTCGAGGCGGTCGGCGAAAGGTGCCGCGAGGATCACGGACTGTAGCGAGTCGAGGGGAACTTCGAGGGTCGGCACGTCGGGCGGTGTTCGAGGTGGTGACGGCGACGAGAAGGCAAGCCGTCGTCGCGGATGGCCAGGGAGCCAGCTCGGCCGTCGGCACAGGGTGGCCGTTCCATGAGACAAGCTGAAGTTAGCGCGCGGCCGGTGCGGGGTGGCTCAGGACGAACACCTGCAGCGTCGCTTCGGTGAGGCATTGGGCGTACAGATGGGACATCAGCACGAAGGGTGGGGGGCGTTGCCAGGCAGCGGCCAGGCCCTGCGTTGCGTAGATGGGGAACTGCGAGCGTCGGCCTGCCGCATTCCCACACGCGGGGATCGGGACAGATTGAGCTCACACACCATCCGTCCCCCGTCCCGGACCCCATGCGCCGACGTCCTTCGTTCGCCCTCGCCATGCTGCTCACCGGCTGCGCGCACGCCCGCCCCGCCATGCCGGAACCTGATGCCGCCATGATCGCCACCGCCCGTGGTATCCACGAGCGCGTGCTGACCATCGACACCCACGTCGACATCAACCCGGCCAACTTCCGCGGCGATACGCTGAACTACGCCGCGAAGCTCCCACGCACGCAGGTCGACCTGACCAAGATGGAAGAGGGCGGCCTGGACGCGGCGTTCCTGATCGTCTACGTCGGCCAGACGCCGGAACTCGACAACGCGGCGTTCGCCCGTGCCAACGCCGAGGCAATGACCAAGTTCGCCGCCGTCCATCGGCTGGCGGAGGAGATTGCCCCGAAGCGCGTCGGTCTGGCTACCACCGCCGCTGAGGCGCGCGCCATCTACGCCAGCGGTCGCAAGGTGGTGTTCATCGGCATCGAGAACGGATTTCCGATCGGGTCCGACATCACCAACGTGCGGAAGTTCTACGAGATGGGTGGCCGCTACATGTCACTGGCGCACAATGGGCACAGCCAGCTCTCCGATTCGAATACCGGCGAGCGAGATGGCGTCTGGCGCTGGAACGGGCTCTCGCCGCTCGGCCGACAGGTCATCACCGAGATGAACCGGCTTGGCATCATGATCGATGTGTCGCATCCATCGAAGGTGTCCATGATGCAGACCATCGAGCTGACCAAAGCACCGATCATCGCGTCGCACTCTGGCGTCCGCGCGATCTGCAATCACAGTCGCAACATGGACGACGAACAGATCCGCGCCATGGGCCGGAACGGTGGAGTGATTCAGCTGGTGGCGTTCAACGGCTACGTCAAGTGCGATCCGGCAAAGGATGCGGAACGCAACCGGATTCGCGCTGACGCACTGGCTGCGCTGCGAACGGAATTCGGCATCACTGCCACCGCACAATCCGAGGTGCGCACGCAGATCGATGCGCTGCCAACGGAGCGGAAGAACGCCTACCTCGCGCAGCAGGAAGAGATCATCTCACGTCGGACCCTCGGCGATACGCCGGCCACCGTTCGCGACTACGTCAACCACATCGACTATGTGGTGAAGCTGATCGGGATCGACCACGTTGGCATCTCATCCGATTTCGATGGCGGTGGTGGCGTGGATGGATGGCGGAATGCAACCGAGACGGGCAACGTCACGCTCGAATTGGTGCGTCGCGGGTACACCGAAGAGCAGATCGGCAAGATCTGGGGCGGCAATCTGTTGCGCGTGATGGAGGCGGTGGAGCGCGTGGCAGCGGCCAGCGCGCAGACCATGCGCCAGTAGAGCCTCGGGTTCCAGACTCCTCCAGCCAACCTCCATGTCACGGCGCTTCGCAGTCATCGCCCCACTGTACTTCCTGCCCGCCTCGCTGAACCTGGTGCCGCCGGTGTTCACGCCCCTGCAACGCGACGTCCTCGGCATGGGAACCAGCTTCACCAACGCCGTCGCCGACTACGATAACGACGGTGACCTCGACCTGTTCGTGGGGTTTGGTGGCGTGGCGAATCGCTTGTATCGCAACGACGGCGGAACGCTGACGGAGGTTGGTGCCGCGGCGGGCGTTGCCACCGCACGTGCGACGCGCTCGGCAGCCTGGGCCGACTACGACGGCGATGGTGATCCTGATTTGCTGGTGGGCTACGCTCCGGGGCCGGCGTCGGTGCTGACGCTGTTCCGCAACGACGGCGGGCGGTTCACTGACGTGACCGGGGCCGCTGGTGTCGGGGTTCCGACGGGCGGTGTTCGGCAGTTCAGCTTCGTCGATATTGACGGCGATGGAGATCTCGATCTGTTCGTGGCCTTTCGCGATCGGGCAAACATGATGTTCCGCAACGCCCGTGGTGTGTTCACCGAGGAATCGGCCAGCATGGGGCTCGCCGATGCCAGAAAGAGTGTCGGCGCACTGTTCGTCGATGCCGACGAGGATGGCGATCTCGATCTGGTCGTCGCCAATCAGGACGGCGACGCCAACGCCTTGTTCCGCAACGATGCCGGACACTTCGCCGATGTGGCCGAGGCGATGGGTGCTGCGTGGGGTGGCCGCACGCCGAAGCTGGCGACGAATGGGACCGTTCGCCCATGCGCTGCGGACGCCAACGGGGATGGCCGGTTCGACCTGTTCTTTGCCAATTACGGCCCGAATGGGCTGTACCTGAAGCGTGACGGTGTGTTCGTCGAGGCGTCGGCCGCGTGGGGTGTGAGTATCGATGGCCGATACGATGCCTGCGCATTCGCGGACTTCGATCACGATGGGGCGGAGGATCTGTATGTGAATGGCACCGTCACCGGCGGTATCAGCCACCCCGACTATCTCTTCCGGAATACCGGCACTGGCTTCCTCGATGTAACGCCGGAGAACGTGCGTATCCTCGAGGCGGACCATGGTGTGCTCTGGTTCGACATCGACCGTGACGGCGATCTGGATCTCGCCCTCACCGGAGCGCAGCCGGCCGGTATGCATCTGGTGATGCGAAACGATCTCGACGCAACGGCGGCGCGTCGTTCGCTGGCGGTGCGTGTGGTCGATGCGAAGGGCCATGCCACGCGCGCCGGTGCCGAGGTCCGGCTCTACACCGCCGGCACGCGGAAGCTGCTCGGCACCCGGCTGGTGGATACCGGCTCCGGCTACAACTCGCAGAACGAGATGCCGGTGCACTTTGGTATGGCGACCATGCAAAAGGTGGATGTCGAAGTGACATGGCCGTCGCGCGGGCGGCGCTGGGTGACACGCGCACGCAACGTGACACCGGAGCGATACGCCGGGTCATCGCTGGTGGTGAAGGTTCCATGAAGGCCGGCGTTCTGTTTGCCGCAGCGATGGCCGCGTCCACGCTGGTTGGTGCGCAGTGGACGAACCGGTACCCGCGCCTCGCCGGCTACGGTCACCAGATCTATCTCGAAGGGTATGAGCTGCCGCTGCTCACCACCGGTCCGATCGATGGGGCCGAATCGCCAGATGGCAAGCGGCTGGTATTCGCGTCGCGTGGGTGGCTCTGGCTGTTCGATCCAGGCACCGGTGCGGCGACGCGCCTGACCAAAGGGGCCAACGTCGATGCACGTCCGGCCTGGAGCCCCGACGGACGGAGCATCGCATTCGTGCGCGACAACGGGAGTGCGCTGTGGATCGTGCTGTTGGATGTTGCCACCGGGAACGAGACACCGGTCGTATCCGACAAGGCGATCGTGCTCGACCCCGCATTCGCTCCCGATGGCAAGTCGCTCTGGTACAGCTCCGGGATCGGCGGCGACCTCGATCTCTGGCGGATCGATCTTGTCACACGGGCAACCACGCGCGTCACGAGCAGCGTTGGCACCGGCGAGTTGCAGCCGATGCCTACGCCGGATGGGTTGGCGGTCATCTATCTGGCGAAGACACGCGGCGGCGCCGACCAGGTGCGGCGCCGCGTCATTGCAAGCGGAGAAGAGCGGCAACTCGCTTCGGGCAGCATTCTGTCGATGATGCGCGGCGCCGTCAGCCCCGATGGTCGGACACTCGCCCTCACCTGGCCATCGCAGGAAGGGTACGAGCTGCGATTGGCGGGAACGGAGCAGCCGGGTGCCGTCGTGCAAGTCATGCGAGATCCGCGTACCGTGCCGCTGACACCCAGCTTCAGCCGCGACGGGCAGACGATCTGGTTCTCCCATGCTGATGCTAAGCAGCGCATGCAGTTGGCCCGCGTTGCAACACATGGCGGTGCTGCGCAGGACGTGCAGGTCAAGCAGTGGAACTGGGGAACGCCGACGGCTCGGTTACGAGTGATCACCCGGCGCGCCGATGGAAGCTCGCCCGTCAGCGCCCGCGTTGCTCTTGTGACGAGCGACGGACATCCAATCCTGCCTGACAGTGGCCAGACGCGCTTCGATGGCCAGAACGGCATCGCGTTCTTCTACAGTTCGGGCGTTGCAGAGGTGACGGTGCCGGCCGGCGAGGTCGACATCGTAGCGGTACAAGGACTGGCCACACCAGTTGCGTCGCAACGGGTGCGGTTGGCGCCCGGCGAGAGGCGCACGGTGACGGTCTCCGTGACGCCGGTATGGGACGCGCGCGCGAATGGATGGCTGAGCGGTGAGCATCACTTTCACCTCAACTATGGTGGCCCGTACCGACTCGAGCCCGGCGCGCTGCTGCAGATGGGCAAGGCGGAAGATCTCGACGTCCTGACGCCGATGCTGGCCAATCACGCGCAACGATTCGAGGATCAGGCACTCTTCACGTATCGCCACACCGATTCGAAACCGTGGATCACGTGGGCGCAGGAAGTGCGCGCCCACTTCTTCGGACACGTGGGGCTGATCAACAGCCGAGGACTGTTCTGGCCGTGGATCTGGGGGCCGGGCTACGACGTTCATGCGCGCGATGATCGTCCTAATGCCGACGCGCTCGACTACGCCTCTTCACAGGGCGGCATCAATACCTACGTACACCCGGTGAGCAGTGCCGGGCCGTTCGCGACGCCGGCCGGGCTTCGCTCCATCCCCCTCGGCTTCATTGCCGACGCGGTGCAGGGGCGCATCAACGCCATCGAGCTCGCCTGCCTCTGGAGCGACGAACGTGGCACGACGGACCTCTGGTATCGCGTGCTCAACTTCGGCGTGCCGATGGTGCTGACGGCGGGAACCGATGCGATGAACAATCTCTATCGCACCATGGCGATTGGGACGACGCGGGTCTATGTGCAGCCGGATCGTCCGTCGGCGCTGGCGAGCTATTTCGCCGCGCTGAAGGCCGGCCGCAGTTTTGTGTCCACCGGGCCGATGCTCGATTTCCACGTTGGCCGAGCCGGGCCAGGGCAGGTGGTGCCGCGTGGCAGCGGGACTCAAGCATGGACCTTGAGCGTCCACTCGGCGGTGCCGGTCGATACCGTCGAAATCGTCGTCAACGGCGCGGTCGTCGAGCGGCTGGCTGGTTTCGCCGCGCCAGGATCGAAGTCGTACTCAGGCACGATACAGTTGCCCGTTGGTGGGTGGATCGGGGCTCGCGCGTCGGGCCCGCCGACGCGTAGCTGGCCGGCGATGGATTCGTACGCCTTCGCGCACACGGCGCCGGTCTGGATCGCTCGTGTCGGCAGCACGGAACCTGGCGCGAGGATGACGGCAGCGCGTGATCTGCTGCGCGCACTCGATGTCGCCGATCAGGCACTCGAGATCGGATACGCGAATGCCGATCACCCCAGGCTGCTGGCCCATTTCGCGGCAGCACGCCGACGGCTGGAAGGATCATTGCCGACGCCGTAGCGCGCACGGCGCACTCGTAGCGTAGCAGCTGCCGCGATACGCGGCCAGAACGGCTCTCCGACTTCTCTCTCCCAACGTTCCTCCATGACTCCCGCATTCTGGCGTCGCTGGCATCGCTGGATCGGCGTACCCGCCGCGATCTTTCTGCTCTTCGCGTCCAGCACCGGCATGTTGCTCGCCGG
>CAYMQV010000114.1:0-8153 GCA_964392395.1 uncultured Gemmatimonadaceae bacterium | reverse complement strand
GCCAATACCGGTGCATTGCTGCGGACCGAATTCTACGTCGACAAGCCGTTCATCAATCGCCTGCACAGCGGCGAGGCCTTCGGTGATGGTGGACTGGTGGTCGCGATGTTCTGGGCGCTCTCACTGATGCTGTTGACCATCTCCGGACTGGCGATCTTCTGGCGCATGCGCCGGACGAACGTCACCGGGTGGAGGCGGTACTTCTTCTGATGCTGGTGCTCCGGTTCGTGTCCGCGCTCGAGCTCGTCAGTCACGATTGGCGTTTTCGAACGCACCACCAAATACTGTCTGCTCTCACCGCAGTGCTGACCATCGACTTCAGGAGCGCTGGCATGCTTCGATGTGTTGCGAGGGGGGGCTTCGTCGCGCTGTGCGCGACCGCCGTGCTGCAGGGCCAGGGCATGGGTGCCTCAGACTATGAAGGCGCGAGCCGAGTGCAGTTCGGCATCGGCGGCGGTGCCATCGTCCCGCGGACCAGGGCCCGGTTCCAGGAAGTGCTCACCGGCGCCACGGGCCAGGCATTCCTGTTGGTGCGCTTCGCACCGGGATTGCCGGCGCTCAGAATCGGCGCCGACTACTCGCGAATGACGTTCGGTGATCCCGTCGCCGGCGCAACCGGTTCCATCTACGGCACCACGCGCTCGCAGTTCGGCGGCATCATGTCGGTGCGATTCGAACTTTCACAGGGGCCGGTCCGCCCCTACCTGCTCGCCGGCCTCGGTGCCTTCAGCATTCGTGATGAGATCGAGGTGCGGGGAAGCCTGGCCGGCGGCAGTGCGATCAGCACGACTGATTTCGGACTCGACGGCGGCGGCGGAATCGCGTTCCGACTCGGTCGCATCACCGGTTTTGTCGAGACGCGAATCCAGAACGTCTATACCAAGGAAGGCTTCATCAACACGAAATCAATTCAGGCCTTTCCGGTCACCTTCGGCCTGATCTTCTGACGTTCAGCTCACGGCCTTGATGAGATGCCGCGCCGCGGCTCGTGCGTGCTGATCCGGATCCTTCAACATCGCCTTGAGGAGCGGAATTGCCGCGTTGAGCCGCGCCGACGCCAGCGCCTCGGCGACCGCAATCCGGAATTCGGGTGGCCGATAGCGCCCTTCGATGGAACAGAGGCGGATCAGCTTCTGCACGGCCTCCGGCGTCGCCAGCGTACCGAGGGCGTACAGAAACTCGAGCTGCACATCCAGCTCCGTCTCGCCTTCCAGCGCCACCAACAGCTTCTCGACGCTGGTTGGCGTTCCAGCCTCGGCCAGGAAGCCGCGCACTGCACGCCTGCGAACCTCGGCTGAGCTGTCGCGGATCGCACCGCGGACGGTGGCGCGTGACGACGCGGTGTCGAGCTGCAGCAGCGCCGAGACGACGGCGGCGCGGACGCGTTCATCCTCATGCCGAAGGGTGTTCGTCAGCTCTGGCTCTGACGATCGGGAACGGAACGCGCCCAGCAGACACGCCGCGTTGCGCACGATGAACCATTGCTCGTGCTCCAGCATCCCGAGCAACTTGGTGGTCCCTCGCCCGATCTCGATCAGCGCGTCAAAACACGCCCGACGCCCGTCCAGCGATGCACCAGTGAGCAGTTCGTCCAGCAGCAGCTCGGCGCCGAGATCGCCTGAACGCTTCAGGACGACGATGGCCGACACGATGGCGTCGCCGCAGCTGGGCAGCGCCCCAACCAGTGCACCCAATGCCTC
Organism: uncultured Gemmatimonadaceae bacterium; assembly: GCA_964392395.1. Classification (GTDB taxonomy): domain Bacteria; phylum Gemmatimonadota; class Gemmatimonadetes; order Gemmatimonadales; family Gemmatimonadaceae; genus JACMLX01. The sequence goes on along the minus strand of CAYMQV010000114.1, from coordinate 6,453 downwards.
GCGCGTGGCGGCAGTCTCGAACACTGCCGACCAGGCGGGACGGAGCTCGGAATGCGTGACGACGGATTCGATCGCCACGATCGATCCGAGCACCGACGCGAGTGTCCCGATGTCGTTCGAGCGCAGTGCCGCCGCCACCGAATGCGCCAGCTCTTCACCTCGTGCAGTGATTGCGGTGCGCGAGTCGAGCCCGACATCGGCGGCATGCGTATCCATGTTCTCGGGCGTCGATGGGCGTGCGACGGGGTAACACTGCACCGACCAGAGCCCGGCGTCACGAAGTTCTTCGAAGATGCTCGGCGTGTCGCTTTCGGACGGACGGGGCCGCACCAGCAGCATCGCGAGCTTCAGGAGTTCACGTGGCAACGCACCGGAACTGATGTTGATCTGCGCCACGCGATGTGCCGACATCGCCAGCTGCAGGCGCTGCAGCCCTGGAACCGGCCGCGTCAGCTTCATGTCGTCGACGATCAGCCGCCCGTCGGCGAGTGCGATGGTCACGCCATGCGATCGGGAAAACCGACGGACGCGCAACAAGCCGCTGCGCACCATCGTCAAGTCGGCCGCGGACTGCACCTCCTCCAGCAACAGCGCGAGCAATTTTGCGTAGAGTAGCGCGTAGGGCATGTGGGGCGAGACGGGAGCTGGAGGAGTGGCCGTGTCGGGCGACCCCGCTGAGTATCGGCCCCGATCTGCCGAATCTGCCTACCTTGCCCCATGACGCCGCAGCCGTTCGGCCGGTGCGACTCAGAATCTGGCACCCAGCCCGACGGACAACGTGCGTCCCGGTACGATGGTCACGTTGTCTGGCTCGCCCCGCTGACGGTCGAGCAGATTGTCGCCGATCAGCCGCACGGTCAGCGTCCGGGTCAGATCATGGACCACCGAGGCGCGGAGGCGCGTCACCTCGCCGTATCGGATCCAGTAGCGCCGGAGAGCCGCGCCGCTGAGCTCGCGCGCCGGTGTACCACCCCGGAGATAGGTGGACGAGAGGGCCAGCCGGTCATAGTTGATCCAGTCGCTGACCTGCGAGCCCCCGACCTGAAACTGCCAGCGCGCTGGTGCCCAGGTGACAATCAGGCCGCTGGTCCGCGCTGGAACGGCCAGCATCCGATCGCCGTCGCGCAGATCCCCCAGGTACCCGGGCGCGACGTTGTCCACCCGGCTCTGCACCAGCGACACTGTGCCCGCGACGCTCAATGCGCCGACGTCGTGGCGAACCGCCAGCTCCCATCCACGATTCGTGATGGCGCCGAGGTTCTCCAGTGCGTACCCGTACTGTGGCGGGCGCACATAGCCGCTGCGGTCAATCTCCGGCTCACCGGGTTTCGGTGTGTACGCCAGTGGCACCTGCTGAATGAGCGACGAGGCGCGCTGGTCGAATCGCGTCACCTGAATCGACAGGTTGCGGCGCCAGAACATGTCGATGCCGGCTTCGACACCGATCTGCTTTTCGGGCATCAGGTTGCGGTCCACCCCACCCACGCCGATCCCGCGCCACGCCGTCTCGCGCATCGGATTTCGGGCCGGGCGCACACCCCCGCCATACGCCACCCGTGCCTTCCACGTGACATCGCCTGCGTGCCGCACCACACTCGCGCCGAGTGCCGGCAGCACGGCAAACCGGCTGGCGTCGGAAAAACCATCATTTCGTTCGCCGCGCACGCCAGCGGTGAGAAAGACGGTCTCACGGAAATCAACCGCGGCCTGTGCACTGATGCCGGCCGTGCTCAGCCACCGCGCCTCTTCGCTGAGCACACTCGGTCGCGAAGTGCCACCCCGTCCGCTGCTCGGCCATCTGACCGCGGACGATGTGCCGTCGCGCAGCAGGGCGAGATCGGTCCCGAGCGTGAACGTGCCGCTGGTCGCCGCCCCAAAACCAACCCGCCTTACACTGGTGGCCCGCAGCGTGCCCTTGTCGGCACCACCCTGTGTCGAGCGCAGGGCCGAGTCCAGCGGCGACGGAATCGGAACAAAATCGACGGCGAGGTCGGCCAGCCGATATCCATCGACGCCAGCGGTCACGGTGTGTGTCCACGCCGCGTCCGGGGCGTGTGTGACCGTCCCGCCGAAGGTGTACTGCGACACGCGTTGCTGGGCGGTCGGGAGCAGGGATGGCAGACCTGGGATGGACGATCCGATCGAAGCCAGAATCGGGTTCACCGGCGAGTCGGCCTGCGCCACCCAGAGCCGCGCCGTGCTGGAGAGAATCGTGCGTGCCAACACCCGTCGCGCGCCCAGATCGGCGCTGAACTGCACCGTGTTGCCTCCGGGCACGACCGCGCCGGTCGTGTTCAGTGCGAGCACGGCGCCAGCCGAACGGTCAGCACTTCCGGCACGCAACGACACGGTGTGTTCCTGCGTGAATGCGCCGGCTGACGTATAATCGGACTGCGCCGCGCCCGCACTCGACCGAAAACTCGCGTCGCCGCGGCCGTTCTTTGCGCCATCGTGACGGAGTTGAACGTTCACCACCCCGTTGATGGCATCGGCGCCATAGAGGGCCGCGCCCTGCGGTCCGCGGATCACTTCGATGCGATCCACGGCATCAGCCGAGATGCGAGTGAGCAACAGCGGATTCGCGAGTTCGATACCGTCCACGAACACCTTCGGCGCGCTGCCGCCAAAGGAACTGGCGCCGCGCATGCTGCCAAAACGCGTCAGCAGCGCGGTTGGGGCATCGGCCCAGATCCAGAGCCCTGGAATCGATCCGTTGAGCGCAGTGGCCAGTGACGGAGCGGCAGCGCCTCGCAGGTCACGGCCCTGCACGACATCAACGGCAAATGGCAGGCTACGCTGCGCCGCACCGCTGGCACTGCCGGTGACGACCACGCGATCGAGCGTCGCCGTGCGTGCCGCCGCCGATTCGTCGGTTGTCTCGCGCGACGGCGCAAGCACCACCTGCGCACCGCCGCTCGCGGTCGGCGTGATCGCCAGGCCATGCAGGAGTGCCGTCAGCGCCGCACCCAGTGGCATGCGGCCCTGCGGCACGCACGCCTCGCGGTCCAGCGGAAGCGCGTCGCTCGAATAGGAGAGGCGCACACCGGCGCGCGCCGCAACCAGATCGAGTGCCGTCCGGAGCGATGCACCACTCGAGTTCAGCGTCACGAGGCGATCGAGGGGGGGCGACCAGCTGCGCGCGCTGTCGCGCGCGGGCCCCGGGCAGGGAACCGCCTGCGCTGCGATCGAGCCGCAGGCGAACACGCTTGCCGCTGCCAGCAGCAGCAGATGTGTCGCGGGTCGTCTACAGCCGGTCATGGCCGTGAAGGCACTCCTGAGGCAGCGTGCAGTTCGATGGTATCGCCGTGCGCTTCTGCGTTGACGCCGAGTGTCAGGCCGAGCACCGCAGCCACCCGCGACATCGGTTCCCCGGTGAAGTCTGCGGTCACATGTCGCGATGCGAGGGCGCTGTCGGCGATGATCAGTGACACGCCGTACCACCGACGCAATGCATCCTGCACTTCCGCCAGCGATGCGTCGTTGAACGTGAGCCGGCCGGCCGCCAACGCCACGCCCTCGGTGGATGTCACGACGCCCGGCGCAACCGTGATACCGAGCGCCGTCGCCACCGCACCGTCGCCTGCCTGCAGCAACACCGTCGAGTCGTGCGCGGCTGCCGTCGTGGTCAACCGCACCACCCCTTCCGCGACGCGGACACTGACCTCGCGCTGCGACGACTCCCGCACCAGGAATGCGGTTCCCACGTCTTCCACCGTCGTCGTCCCGACCCGGATCGCGAAGGGCATCTTCTCATTGTGCGTGACCCGGAACCACGCCTCGCCATGCAGGGTGAGATGGCGATGGTCCCGGCCGAAGCCGGCGTCGAGCGCGAGCGAACTGGCCGGCCCAAGGCGCACCTCGGTCCCGTCACGCAGCGTGATCGCTTGCGAGGCACCGATGCCGGTCCGGTACTCGGCGGCGGTTGGCGATCGAGTGCCTTGCCAGATCGCCGTCGCTCCGAGCACCAGCACCAGCGCTGCGGCAATCCTGACACCGCCGCGCTGCCAGAATGGTGGAGTCGGCGTGATGACCTTTCGTGTGGCGCGTCGCCCCGCGAGATCATCGGGCACAGATGCTCCCTCGGCGAGCCGGCGTGCCGTCACGCGCGCGAGCGCCGCCTCGACGTCCACCGTGTCCGGCGACGTCGTGACCCACTGCGCCAGCAAGGTGTCGAGCGCGGCTTCGGTCACCGGGAGCTCCTCGTCCGGCACCGGGCCGGTAGTTTCATCGCTCATATACCTTGTAGACACAGATGGGGTCCACCACCCCTACCTCGCAGCTGACGCCCCAACACGGGCGTGCTTTCTTCCCCTGGTCAAGGACGCTCACCGGCGTGTCGATCAACGCTCCCTCCAGCCTCGAGACGGGTTTCCCGCCCGAGGATGTGCAGCGTGCCCTCTTCTCGCGTCTCGCCGCCGGAGACGAGGGTGCCTTCGACACGATCTTCCGCACCTGGTATGCGCCACTCGTCCGGGTTGCCACCTATCTCCTGCACGATCCGGGCATCGCCGAAGAGGTGGTGCAGGATGTGCTGCTCGAGGTGTGGCGGCGGCGCGAGACGCTGGCGCTGGAACAGGAACCGCGGCGGTACCTGATGCGCGCGACCCGCAATCGTGCGCTGAATCATGTACGTCACCAGCAGGTGGCCGCACGTGCCGCCGCACGCGATACGCCGGAAGAGTCGCACGCGGCTGCGGCGCCGGCGCTCCTCGACGCCGCGGAACTCGAAGTCGCCATCGCGCAGGCCGTCGCCACACTTCCCCCTCGGTGTCGCGAAGTCTTCGAGCTCTCCCGACGGCATCACATGAGTTACGCGCAGATCGCCGACGCGCTCGACATCGCGCCCAAGACGGTCGAGAACCAGATGGGCAAGGCATTGCGGATACTGCGCGGTGCGTTGGCAGCATGGCTGCCGGATCCGGACACCGCGTGATCGCATGGGGGGCGAGTCGCATCCGGTGCCTGAAGCAGCGACGGATCATCGGTGGACGGATTTCACCGCCTGACACTGATCCGCCCCTTTCCACATCGGAGATGCACCAGGATGACCGCTCTGAAAGCATGCACCACCGGCGCCGCACTGCTGCTCGTCGTCGTCGCATGCGCTGACGGTACAACGCAGCCCGATTCGGCCGAGACGTCGCTCGTCGCGGCGGCATTCATGACGGCGGCGCCTGGTTATGACTCACTGTCGAGCAGCTACAGCGCGGGTGGCAACACCGGTGTCTTCGGACGGCGGCATCGTGGCGGCCCGCCGCGCGATCGTGGGGCTGGCCTCGGGCGCAACGACATGATGGGCGGCGGTGTGCGCGTCGAGTTCAGCGGAGGTGTCGGCATGGGCCCGGGCGTTGGTCGCGGCCCGTTCGGCGAGAATTTCTCGCTCTTCACCTGTGCCAGCTTCAGTGCGGCAACGGGTGTCGTCACCTGCACGCCACTCGTGCGCGATAGCCTCGTGATCAACCGCACCTTCAGGTTCAGCACGGCCGTCGGCGTCGCGCAGCGCGCGCGAGACACCGCCACCACCGATCGCATCGAGACGTCACGCAGTGTCACCGGCACGACCACGTTTGCTCCGGGTCGACGTGGCGGGTTCGGCCATGGTTTCGGCCCCCCGGGATCGGATACGGTACGGGTCGACATCACCACCGCGCGAACCAGCGTGCGCAGCTTGAGTGTGCCCGTAGGCCGGTGCGCGCGACCCTCGGTTGACCGTCCACACGCCCCGGCGCATGCACTCCGGGGCGTGTGCGCATCTCGGGCTCGCTGTCCTTTGCTCAGAGAGATGACTCTGGAAGGGCCAAAGGCATAGATGAGGTCGGCAACGTTGAGCCGGCTCTGCTCGACCGGGTTCGCGGTCGACCCGGTTCGCGTTCAGCTGCTGGCAATTGGAGAGCCGCCGGCCGCCGTCGAGCTCGGCGGGCAGTGCCTCTCGGACGCCGAACCCGCTCAGCTGGCAACGCCGGCACCCTTGAGTCCCGCCCCTCCCCCGCTTAGCTTCACGGACTTGCCCCGCGCCGCGCCTGCGTCGGGCACGCTCGCATAGCTCAGTCGGTAGAGCACATCCTTGGTAAGGATGAGGTCATCGGTTCGATCCCGATTGCGAGCTCTGTTGGGTTGTACCACTCGGCGGATTCGACCCGTGCCACGCGGCACGAGCGGACCCGCCGCTTGCGCTAGCCCCGGGACAGTCCGTGGCGAGCGTTGACGATTGCACGGGTCATTCACCACCTCTTTTCCAGGATTGCGCTGTCATGGGCAAGGCAAAGTTCGAGCGGAACAAGCCGCATCTGAACGTGGGCACGATTGGGCACGTCGACCACGGCAAGACGACGTTGACGGCGGCGATCACGGCGATTCAGGCGAAGAAGGGGTTGGCGAGTGCGATGGCGTTCGACCAGATCGACAAGGCGCCGGAAGAGAAGGCGCGCGGCATCACGATCGCGACGGCGCACG
>CAYMQV010000113.1:0-14179 GCA_964392395.1 uncultured Gemmatimonadaceae bacterium | reverse complement strand
GATTCGCTGTAGCGCAGTTGCATGTGCGACCGGATCAGTCGTGCAATCAGAAGCCCCGCCACGACGACCACCGTCAACGGCCCGAGCAGTGACTCGAAGATGACCAGCCAGTGCGCCGTCGCGCCCACCGCGAACATCGGCGTGGTATCAGAGGTCGTGAAGACGGCCAGGCTGAAACTGAAGGCCGAGAGAAATGGGTCCGTCATGCCGGCCTGCGCCTGCCCCGCAATCGCAGCCTGTCCGAGTGCGATGTACGCCAGTGTGAAGCAGCCGTTGAGCAGCATGATGCCGCCGAGTGACCAGCTGAGAAAGGCCAGCCAGGTCGCGTTGAGTGCGCCGAGGTACATGCGTTCGAGCCGCTGTGGCCCAAGACCGTACTTGCGACTGTTCGGCGAGCCGTCACGGGAGAGAAAGCGACCCCGGACTTCCTGCGCCACCACACGGCCAAATCCGAGGTTCTCCTGATCGACGTGCGGTGCGTCGTCGTCGCGGCTATCAGTGGTCACAGTGGTCCGGTTCGGGGGCGCAGAGAGCAGCCGACGGAGCCGGGCGACCGACACGCCGCTCGTCCGCCGTCACACCGGACGTTAACGCGGAATCACTCGTCCACGAAGACCAATCCGCGAACCGTGACCCGAACATCCGCGCGGCCAGCACCCGAATCAGGGCTGACCAGTGTCAGCGTGAGCTGGCCCGACGCGCCGATCCGGTCGAGCGTCGGGACGATGAAGCGCCCGGGATTGTCGGCCGGAAAGAGGCTCACGCTCCCGAGCACCGTCTCCCGCTCGGCGTCGCGGTATCGGAGTTCGAGCGACAGTGCGACGCGCGCGGGGTTCGTCACCGCCGTCACGTCGATTCGCACGAAGCGAGGTCGCGGACGGCCCCCGAGCACCGAGTCCAGCACCTGACGGACCATCGGCTCGCGCAGGCTGAGCTGATACAGGCTGTCTGTTGGCATCAGGCTGCGCCCGCTCGGTGAGTCGACCGGTGCGGGCGTGCCCGCGCCACATGCCGCAGAGAGCGACAGGAGCAGCGCCACGCCGCCACGTCGTCCGCGGTTCGATTTCCGATGCGGCACCACTCCGGTCTCCATGCCTTGAATCTACTTCGCTGATCGTACGATCACCGGGGTCGTGATGATGTCGATGTCTTCGAGCAGCAGCTGCGTCTCCGGCGCCTCGAAGTTGTCACCAAAGGGTACCGCAACCAGCTGCACGCTGAACGGTGCCGTTTCCTTCAGTTCGTCCCGGCTCGTCAGGCGCCGCAGCGTCTCGGTGATGCTGACGAGGAATCGCGGCTGATGCGTGTGTTCACCCACCGCCGCCGCTGAACCCTCGGCGGCCGACGTGCCAAAGAAGGCGAAGCTGCCAGCGTAGTGTGGATCGTCGATCGCCGTTGAGCGGCTGGCGCCCGGCAGATGGATGAATACCCGCACCGCGTAGTCGCTCGCGACCGGCAGCCTGGCGAATCCGATGGTGAGAAACACTCGCCGTGCCGCCGCGTTGCCCTTGATGATCGCAGCGAAGTCGGCCGCCGACAACGTCGTCTCGCGCGTGATCGGCCGTGCGATGCTGACGGCGGCCTTCTCGGCGATCCGGACTCGTTGCCGGATGTCGAAGCGAATGTCGGCGCCCTTGCGGATCCGTGTCTCGAGCTGCTGAAATTCACGCTTCTTCACGATGGTCAGCGTCGCCGGTGAACTGCCGACGGCGCTGCTTTCGTACTGATAGCTGAGCAACGGCAGGATGGTCGTGATCCCGGCTGTCATCTCGGCCACGGTGCCGTTGGCGTCGACGAAGTGTTGATTGGGCGTGTTGGCCCACGTGGGATCGCTGGTGTTGTCATTCTCAAGGTCGATGTTCCATTTTGCCCACATGTAGTCCACCATGCAATGGTGCGTCCAGAACACGGGATCGAGCGCAGATGCGCCGGTACCCATGGTCGCGCCGATGAAACCATGCACGGAGTTGTGAGGCGTGCCTTCCACCTGCTGCTGGAAGGTGAAGAAGTTCGTGTCTGACAACATGCCATCGAGCGTGGCCGTGCTTACCGCGTTGTTGCCGGCCATGGTGATTCGAGTACGCGCCAGAAACAACGCGCTGGTCGCATCGAGAAACGCCGGATTGATCGCGGCGTTCTGATTCCAGTTCCAGTAGGGCAATCCGAAACTGGCGTTGCCCGTCAGCTTCTGGCAGATCTTTTCGAAGTAGAAGAGGTAGGCGCGATGCCAGTCGAAGAAGTGTTGTGTGCCATGCTGGCAGAAGTTGAATCCAGCGCCGGACCCGTGAATGGCTGCCTGTGCGGTCCAGCTGCGCGGATCACTTCCAGGCAGCGCCTTCATCAGTTGGACCGCCTGCCGATAGGTCGCAATATCTGCGTCTACAGCAGCCGATCCCGTGCGAAGCCGGCGGCGCGTGGGCCGGTTGCGTATCGCAGCCGCCAGCTCCTCACACCCACCGAGGGTGCCCATCAGCAGGCCGACGGTGATGAAGCCGATCCCCTTGACGAAGACGCGGCGATTGACGTCGTGACTCAGGTATTCCATGGTCGACTCGACATGTGAGAGGCGCGGGCGATGGAGTCTGTCAGGTGCAGAAACAGGTACACAGCCAACGACGCGACCAGGCCGGTGACGCTCTCACCCCGTTCCAGACTCAGCTATTTGTCCGTCGCCTCTGCCACTCGCGCCGCCGAAGCGCGCGCAGCGAGCACAGCCGTCGAGATCCTCCCGCAGTTGGGCGATCCGCCTGTCCGCGAGTTCGCCGTCGAGTTGACCCGACATGACGGGCACTACTGCAGCGCAAACGCCACGTACGTGCCGCCACTTGGCGCCCCATTCTTCCCACCGCCGCACGCAATCACGATGTACTGCCGGCCATTGACCATGTACGTCGACGGCGTTGCATTGCCAGCGGCCGGCAACACGGTCTCCCACAGCAGCCGGCCGGTCGCCTTGTCGTAGATCCTGAACTTGTTGTCGTAGGTCGTGGCGGCGATCATCAGCAAGCCATTCTCCGTCACGATCGCGCCACCATAGCTGTCGGTGCCGGTGTTGGTCATGCCCTGCGCGACAAGCTTTGGATACTCACCGAATGGAATCGACCAGGCGAGCTTGCCGGTGTTCAGGTTGATCGCGTTGAGCGTGCCCCACGGTGGCTTGATGCCCGGGTACCCTTCGTGATCGAGGAAGATGTCGAAGAAGGCGGTGCGGTACTTGAGGAAGTACGGACTCTTCTGCACATCACGCACCGATTCGACCTTGCCCGTCATCAGGTACTCGACGATCTCCTTCACCGCCGAGCCGTCCATGGCACCGCCGAAGGCCGGCATGCGACCATTGCCTTCGTTGATCATCTGCGTGACCTGCTCCGACGTACGCCGCTGCGCAATGTCCACCAGCGACGGGCCACCCGCCCCACCCTGCCGATTGTCGCCGTGACAGCCGGCGCAGTTGGCGGCATAGAGCGACTTGTCGTTGCGCGGCACGAGCTTGAGCAGCCAGGCCATCTCGTTGGAGTTCACGTACAGCAGGCCCGTCGTCGGATCGTACGCCGGGCCACCCCACTCGCCGCCGCCATCGACACCCGGGAAGATGATCGTGCCCTTCGTCACGTTGGGCGCCTCATACGGATCGGTCGGGTTGTACGCGGTGAAGGTGCGCAGCGCCGCGGCATGCGCTTCGGGGGTGCGCTGCGTGAGATCATCCTTCGTCAGTTGCTGACGTGCAAACGGCAACGGCAGTGTCGGAAAGCGCTGCGATTCCGCGGGGCGTTCGCCATCGAGGGCCAGCGACGGCATGCGACGCTCCTCCACCGGAAACATCGGCGCACCCTTCTCGCGCTCGAACAGCCAGACGTGGCCGGTCTTGGTGATCTGTGCGACCGCGTCGACCGGCTTCCCGTCGCGTTGCACCGTGACCAGCATCGGCGCCGCCGGAAGATCGCGATCCCAGATGTCATGCCTGATGGTCTGATAGTGCCAGATGTACTTACCGGTGCGTGCATCGAGCGCGATGACGCTGTTGGCGTACAGGTTGTCGCCCAGGCGATTGGCGCCGTAGAAGTCGTATGACGCAGAACCCGTCGCGGCGAAGAGCATCGCACGCTTCGTGTCGATGGTCACGCCGGACCACGCATTCGCACCGCCCGCCACCTTCCACGCATCCGGAGGCCAGGTCTCGTACCCTGGTTCGCCGGGATGCGGAATGGTATGAAAGCTCCAGCGCAGCTTGCCGGTGGCCAGTTCGTAGGCGCGGATGTCGCCCGGCGCACTCGGCAACTGTTCCGGCACGGTGCTGCCGACGATCAGCAGGTCCTCGAAGACCACGCCCGGCGTACTGGCGCTGACCGAAATCTCTTTTGCCGGACGACCGAGCCCCTCCCGCAGGTCGACCCACCCACTGTCGTTTCCCCACCCTGGAATTTTCCTGCCGGTGCGGCGATCGAGCGCAAACAGCCGGAAGCGATAGTTGAAGATCACCTTGTCGCCGGTGACGACGACACCGCGGTGCCGGATGCGTGACGACGGGGGCTGGCCGTTGTTGGGGTCGAAACGCCACAGTTCCCTGCCCGTCGCCGCATCCAGCGCGAAGACATGGAGCTTCGGCGTGGTGGCATACATCACCCCATCGAGCACGATCGGATTCGCCTGCATCTCCGATCCCTTGAACTCGTCGTGGGTTTCGTAGGTCCATGCCACCTTCAGCGACTGCACATTGGCCGGCGTGATCTGACCGAGCGTCGTGAAGTGGGTATGGTCGGAATTCCCCCCATAGACGGGCCAGTCGACCGACGGGGTCGGCGTGGCCCGGTCGCACGACGCGAGCAAAGTGGCGCCGACGAGGAGCAGGGGGAGGGAGCGGTGGAGCCGGGTGCGGCAGAACATGGATCGGTGAGCAGTGGGAGTCGGGCGCGAATCCAGTCAAATGTGCCGCGGTACGCCTGAGATCGGAATGCACTCGCTCGCAGTCGGACAACGACTCAGCGCTCAGATGGCAATGCTGCCTTGCGAAGTGGCGGTCGCGGCATTGCACGCTGCAGTGCTGCAGCGCCGCACACTACGAGCTCGACAGTAGAGATCCATCGCTCGGAACAGCCGGAGACCCGTCGTGCCGTCGACCTGGCGATTGGAAAGAGGCAATGGTCCCCCATCCGCCGCACCCGCGAAGACCGGAATCTCACGCCTTCGCCGCTTCCGGCACGACGTTTCCGCGACCAGATCAGGCTGATTCACTCGTTCCAGCGTCCGCGGCACGATCCCCGCAGGGGAATCCCTGATAGTTTGCGGCGTCAGATCAAAACGCGTTCGATTTCCGCCCGACGGTCTGCCACTCTGACTCCATACCGTTCGACATGCATCCTGCGTTCTCTGCCATCTGCCCGACGTGCAAGGCCAACATCAGCGACGCGGATCGCGCCTGCCTTCAGTGCGGTGCCGACGTCAGTGTCTGGCCCGGCGTGGGTCGGACACCGCTGATCCTTCCCGGCAACCCTGCGCTCAGCGAAGACGAGGTCCGTCGTCGGATCTCGCCATTTCGAATTGTCAGCGTGACCGTGGTTGGCGTTGCGGCACTGGTCGGTGCGCTGTATCTGACGTCGGCCAGTGAGCCGGATGACCAGCCACTGCTCTACGCCACCGGGACGACAGGTCCCGCCGCTGCGCTTGCCGACAGCGCTCCCACCGCGCTGGTGACACTGCCGGCAGGCGCACCCGCAGCCACACCCACACCCACGAGCGCGCCAGTGTCGACGGCGGCAGCGGCCTCGACCGCTATCGACGTCCCCGTCGAACCGGCGCTCGAGAGAATCCGGGCAGTCGTGGTCGCGCCAGCCGGGCTTGCCGCCCGCGCCGCGCCTGCCGCGCCGCCGCGATCCGTGGTCGCCACTGCACGCCCCCCCTTGCCCGCACGCGTTTCCGCACCCGTGCTCAGACTGACACCGCTGGTCTCCGATTCGCTGCGGCCGGGCGAGCTGCTCCAGCTGCGGTGGAGTGTGGATGATCGCGCGACCGGACGCGCCGTCAAGGCCGACATGGAGTTCACCAGCACTGATGCCAGTGTTGCGTCGGTGGACCGCCGCACCGGAATCGTCACCGCGCGGAAGCCGGGTCGCGTTCGCATCATCGTCGATGCCGGTGCTGGCGGCGAAACCGCCGTCGCATTGACGGTGCGACCACCTGCGCCGGCGGCAGTGGCGGTGGCAGTGGCGGAGACCGTGCAGGCTCGCACCGAAGCGGCGCGCTCGACGTCGGTGATCGCCCCACCGCCCGTGTCGGCACCCGTCGTCACGCCACCAGCGACCGCCGCGCTCACGCCCCCGCGCGACGCACGACGCAACGAGATGCCGACCGATGCGGAGATCCGTTCCGTGGTCGATCGGGTCATTGCCGACGTGCGGAGGAGCGGCGCCGGGAATGCGCAGATCATGGAGTTTCTGGCCGACGGCGACGGTCATCGCGTCGCGATGGTCGACGCCCCAGCCTCGAGCAGTGCCGGCAACAACACGCTGCGAGTCTCGTTCGAGCTCCGGCTCACCAAGTTCGATGGCGGTGGTCGTCCGGTGGCTCGCCGGGTCCCGGTGTCGTTGACCGTCGACAAGCGGGATAGCGCGGTGACGTCGTCCGCCGTCAGCATCGGTGCGCTCCGCAGGCAATGATCGACGCCGATCGATCTTCCTCTGTCAGGCTGAACTCATGGGTGTGAATGTTTCGCCGCGGTCGCACGCGGTCGCTCTCACAGCACGATGGTGCGGTGTCCTCGGACTGCTGTCGAGCCTCTCGCAGCCGGGCCAGGCCCAATCGGCGCAACCGTATGCCGTGCAAGTGTCGGCGCTGTTCACCACGATCACGGCGGGGAACACGAGCGTCTCAGGCGCCGGCGTCGAATTGCAGCCGCGATACAGTCGCCTTTATGCGACGGAGACCTTCGGTGCACTCTCGCTGGGGATCGGCGCGCAGTACTCCGTGCACGCCAAGGTCCGCGACCGGTTGAAGATTGCGGGATTGTTCGCCGAACCACGCTGGGTTCCCGCCACTGCCTCGAGCACACTCTTTCCATACCTCTCGGCGCGACTGGCCATACAACGCCTGACCGGCGTCTTTCAGTTTGCCGAAGGTGGCAGCACCTGGGGCAGCGCCTTCGGCGCGGGCGGCGGCCTCGCCGTCAAGTTGACGCGGCGAACCAATCTCGACGCCGGTGTGCAGCTGGTTCGCCAGCAGTTCGGAACAATTGGCGCGCTTACCTTCCGGCCGTTCACGACCTATACGGCAAAAATTGGCATCAGCATGGGATTCACGCGATGAGTATCCGGACCATGTTCCAGCCTGCACCGCAGCGACGCTGGCAGCGCACGCTGCTTGCCAGCCTGCTGCTCGCTGCCGCGACCATTGCCGGCTGCTCGGGCGGCGACGAGAACAGCTGCGGCGGCATCATCGAGCCGGTCCGCGTGCTGACGCCATCGCCAACGTCACTGACCCTCGATGTCGGTGCCGACGGGCAGGTTGCAGCGAGTCTCTCGGGCGGCTGCTCCAGCGACAGCCGCGCGGTGCAATGGACCACCAGTGACGCGCAAGTCGCCACCGTCGATGCGACAGGCAAAGTGACGGCGATAAGCGGTGGCAGTGCGACGGTGACCGCGACGGCGTTCGACGACAAGGCGCGCGTGTCGATTCCGGTGACAGTCCGGCCGCGGGTCGCGACGACACTCGACGCACGACCGGATGTCGATACGCTGTCGCCGCTCGGTACCCGAGCGCTGACAGCCTCGGTGCGCGATCAGCGCAACGTCATCATCACGTCAGCTCCAGTCGTCTGGCGGTCACTGACCCCGAATCTCGCGACGGTCAGCGTCACGGGCACGGTGAACGCGATTGCTACCGGAACGGCAAGTATCCAGGCGTCCACGCCGCGCGTCGGCGCCGATTCACTGCGCGACACGGTGCGCATCCTGATCGTGACCGCCTGCAGTCTCGTCCGACCGATTCAGCTCGGCACCACGTTCACTGGCCGCATCGACGCATCGACCTGCGAGAACTTCCTCGGCTATCGAGTGGCGAACCAGTACTCGCTGACGGCAGCCGCGCAGACCTACTACGCCATTCGGCTCACGTCGACGGTTCCGACAGCGCTTGTCCCACTGGTGGTGAACAGCGCGCTGTACGGGCTGCCCGTGGCCGACACGGCAGTGCGCGCGCTCGGTGTGATCCGCGCCGGCACCTTCGGGATTCTGGTCACCGCGCCGGCGCAGACGCCAGGGACCTACACCGTCACCACCGAGCTGAATCCGGACCCTCGCACCACCTGCGTGACGACCGATGTGTCGACAGATGTGGCGTTCAACACCGCGATCACGCCGACCTGTCCGTCGCGCGACATCCGGATCCTGCCGGTGATCGCCGCGCGTCAGGTGGTGAGGATCACGGCCGCCGCATCCAGCTTCCCGGTCGAGATTGAATTGCGGACCACTGCCGGCGTGGTCATTCAACGCGCGGTTGCGGGCGTCGCCGGCGCGACGGCGACGATCTCGTTCACCAATGGCACGACGGCGCGGTTCGGGATTCTGCGCGTGACCGGGAGTGCCGGAGCGAATGACCTCGTGGCGGTGACCATCGCGCCGTAGAGTTGGGGCAGGCGGGGCACGTCACAGACGAGACCGACGGTCATCCAGCGGGTGGCTAGATTTCACGCACCCGCGTTCAGCGCCGGCGATGCCCCACGGCACCGCTCGCGCCGGTCGCTCATCTCACGAATTCCCGACCTTCACATGCAGCCGAAGTTTGCTCGATCACCATTCCGCGTTCTCGTCAGCATCGTGCTGACGGCGTCCGTGTCCGCCTGCAGCAGCGGCGAGAAGAAAGTCGCCAGCGACACTTCGACCGCCGCCGTTGCCACCGCTGGCGTTCCGAAAGCCACATCTCTCGACACTGCGCCGCTCGCACCCGGTACACTGCGCGACGGACGCACAGGCATGGATCAGCGATCATACGCCGCCGCCATCCGCGCTGGTGATGCCAGTCGCGCCAGGTGGCCGCAGATCGATGCCGCGCCGGGCGCACTGCTGCCAGGCAAGCGGATCATCGCCTACTACGGCAACCCGCATTCGAAGAAGATGGGTGTGATCGGCGAGTATCCCGAGACTGAAATGCTGGCGATGTTCGACCGTACCGTGCAAGAGTGGAACCGGGCCGATCCCGCGACACCGGTCGTGCCGGCAATTCACCTCGTGACCGTCGTGGCACAGGGTGCACCCGGTGCCGACGGCATGTGGCGCCGACGTGAGGATGCGTCGATGATCGAGAAGACGTACGCCTGGGCGAAGAGCCGGAACGGCATCCTCTTTCTCGACATTCAGGCGTCGCACAGCACGCTGCAGCAGGAACTTCCAGCGCTCCTGACGTACCTCGAGCGCCCCGACGTGCACCTCGGAGTGGATCCCGAGTTCTACATGCACCACGACAAGGAGGGCGCGCGACCCAGCAGCAGGATCGGCACGATGATGGCGAGCGACATCAACTACGTCATCCGCACGCTCGACCAGCTGGTGACGGAAAAGAAACTGCCGCCAAAGGTGCTCGTCGTGCACCGCTTCACCCGGAGGATGGTGCCTGATGCCGAGGGCATCCGGCCAACGCGGAACGTGCAGGTGGTGATGCACATGGACGGATGGGGCCCGCCGTGGCTCAAGTTCGATTCATTCCGTGATTACATCGTGAACCACCCGGTGCAGTTCACCGGCTTCAAGCTCTTTTATCACAACGACACCAAGAAGGGTGATGCGTTGCTGCTGCCAGCGGAGTTGCTTCGGTTGCGCCCATCCCTGAGCTACATCCAGTATCAGTAGCGCGATTTCCTTGATCGGTTCGCGGGGTCACCGCTCTCGGCTCGGCACTGACGGCGCTCGCCGCCCATCTGATGGCGGCACTCGGTCATTGGCCCACGCCGACCGGTACTTCGCCGGCCGTGTGTCCGCGCTCGCTGCTACTTCGGCTCGAGCTGCACTGTCCTGCCTTGTCTGGCACTGCGGATCGCGGCGTCGAGAATCTCCATCACGAGCATGTTGTTGTCGATCGATGATGGATCGTACTTGCCTGGCGAAAGCCTCCCTTCGATCAGCGCCTTGAAGTACGGAAACGCGTCGTTCTCCGGGGCGGCACGCTCGGGCAGCGTCCGGCTCGTCTCTGCGGCCGTTTCTGACAGGCGCGTCCTCAATGTGTTTCGGTTCTCCGCCACCAGCGTTCCCTGAACGCCGTAGATCTCCATGTCCTTGCGGCCGATCGGCCAGTTCCACGACGCCTGGATGATGGCCTGCGCGCCCGCGTAGGTCAGGATGATGGTGGCTTCGTCGTCAACGTTCGGATAGTCGTTCGGCTGGAGATGCTGGAGCACCGCCGTCACTGACGTCGGCCGCTGTCCCTGCATCAGGTAGGTCATCAGGTTGGCGCCGTAGCAGCCAAAATCGATGACCGCACCGCCGCCGTTCTTCACCGGATCGCGAAGCCACCCCAGAAACTCCGGGCTGACGCCGATCTTCGTCGGTCCCTTGTGCCCATCGTGTATGACGACCTTGCGCAGCTCACCGATCCGGCCGGCCCGAAGGATGTCGTTGGCCTCGTACAGTGACGGATACCAGGTGGTCTCATAGTTGACCATCAGCGTGATGTGGTGCCTGTCGGCGAGCGCCTTCATTCGGCGTGCGTGATCCAGGCTCACCGCCAGCGGCTTCTCCACCATCACGTGAATGCCGCGCGGTGCCGCCGCTTCGACCACGGCGAGGTGATCGAAAATGCTGCCGAACGCCGCCACGGCTGCCGGTCTGGTCTCGCTGAGCATCTCAGGAATCGAGTCGAACACGACGTCCATGCTGAAGCCGTATTGCGTGGCGTAACGCTGGGCGAGTTCCCGGTTCGGTTCGACGATACCGACGATCTCGATGTCGCCGTCGCGCTTGCGCCCGAGCAGCCAGTGCACGTGGTCGTGGGTCAGTCCAACCACGCCGATACGCAACGGCGCACCGTGGGTTTGGCTGGCGGGCATCAGGGATGTCATCACGGCCGGCCCCTCGGAGGTCAACGCAGGATGGAAGCTTTCACGAACATTTGTCCGCATCGCGGCAACACGATGCGCCGGCGGCTGGCTGACCACCGGCACGGCGCAGAGCGCAGCGGTGACGATCGTCCGAACGCTGGCGTGTACAATGACGTCGAAGGTTGGCATGGATCGAAGATGATGCTTCGTCAGCGTCGACCGCCAGTCCCGCCCCCACCGTGCCAGGAGAACTTGCCGACCTGCGGCGATGCTGCCGGTCTTACGACTCCGCCGTTCGAAAACACCATCGGGCTGGCATTGCACCGCGCCGTTCCGTACGCTTCGATATGTCCGCACTCACTTCCGCACGCACTTCCGCACCCGCCGCGCGCGTCATCACCCTCGAGCAGATGCTCGCCGTGCTGCCCACGATCGACCTGCAGCCTGCGATCGAGGCGGCGTTCGTCGCCTATTCGCAGGGCCGCGCCACGGTCCCGCCGGTCGGTGAACTGCTCTTCGCCACGCCACCGGGCGACGCGCACATCAAGTACGGCTACCTGCACGGCGGCGACACCTTCGTGATCAAGGTCGCCACGGGATTCCAAGAGAATTCAATACACGGCTTGCCGAGTTACTCGGGAGTGATGCTGGTGTTCAGCGCGCGGACTGGCATGATCGAAACCGTCCTGCTGGACGGCGGTCATCTGACGAATGTGCGCACCGCGATCGCCGGCGCGGTTGCGGCGACCTATCTGGCGCCCGCACGGGTCGATCGGATCGCGGTCTTCGGCACCGGCGTTCAGGCGCGCATGCAGGTCGAGGCGATCGGGAAAGCCGTGGGCTGCCGCGCCATCACGGTCTGGGGACGGCGCGAGGCGGCGCTCGACGCCTACCGATCCGACATGGAGGCCGCAGGCTTTGCCGTCGTGACGACGCTCGATGCCGGGGACGCGGCGCGCGAGGCGCAGATCATCGTGATGACGACGCCGAGTACCAGCTCGTTGCTCGACGTGCATCAGGTGGCCGCGGGCGCGCTCATCATCGCGATGGGATCAGACACGCCAGAGAAGCGAGAATTGACCTCGGCGTTGGTCGGTCGCGCGGACGTGTACGTCGCCGACAGCGTCTCGCAATGCCTCATACGCGGCGAGTTGCACCACGCGATTTCCGCCGGCACGCGCAGTGCCGAATCCGTCGTCGAACTGGGCCACGTGATCGCGGATCGCAGGCGCGGCCGCACCAGTGACGCACAGATCGTGATTGCCGATCTGACCGGAGTCGCCGTGCAGGACATCGCCATTGCGACGGCAGTCGCGCAGGCACTGGTGTAGCGTGCCGGTGCCTGCACATGTCGTGTGCTTCGCCCCCCGCGTCGCACCTTTCTCCCTGAACGGTCCATGAAACACTCGCCAGTCGACCCCGCGCTCATCGCCGCCATTCGTCGCGCCGACCAAGACATTCGACCCACCGTGCTCGAGACGCCGGTCGTGGCATGGCCACAATACGCGGAACGCGTGGACGGACCGGTGTTCGTGAAGGCCGAACACTTGCAGCGTACCGGATCGTTCAAGCTGCGGGGCGCGACCAACGCAGTGATGCGGGCGATTCCGATGGGCAAGACCATCGCGACCGCCAGTTCGGGCAATCACGGGCTTGGCGTGTCACATGCACTGCGCGCGGCGGGGCAGAACGGCGTGGTGTTTCTTCCGGAGAGTGTGGCCCCGGCGAAGCTCGACGCGGTACGACGGACTGGTGTGCGCGTCGAATTGGTCGGAACCGACAGCAACGACACCGAGAAGGAAGCGCAGCGCGTCGCGACGCTCGAGGGCTGGCACTATCTGTCGCCGTACAACGACCCCGATGTGATTGCCGGTCAGGGTACCATCGGCCTCGAACTGCTGCGCCAGTTGGACCGGATCGACGTCGTCTACATCAGCGTTGGCGGAGGCGGACTGATCTCCGGGATCGCCGCCGCACTGAAGTCGGTCAGGCCCGACATCCACATCGTTGCATGCTCCGCTGCCAACTCGTGCGTCATGCACGAATCGGTGCGCGCCGGACGGATGCTCGATCTCGAATCACTGCCGACGTTCTCCGACGGAACGGCCGGCGGCGTTGATGCGGACACCATCACCTTTGCCCACTGCCAGACGCTGGTGGATGAATGGCTGCTGGTCAGCGAGCAGGAAATCGCGCACGCCATGTATGACCACATCAACGATCTGCATCAGTTGGTGGAGGGGTCGGCTGGCGTGGCGTTCGCCGCACTGCTCAAGCATGCAGCCGCTGATGCGCGGTTCGCCGGCGCCACGCGGGTCGCGATCTCGTGCGGGCAGAACATCGGGGTGGCGCGGTTGCGCGAAGTGCTGGACGCGGCTGGGTAGCGACGCACTGGTACACGAAGGCATGGGTCCGTGATGTCACGCCTACGCACCACCGATCGCTCGTAACTTCTCGAGCGCGCAGTCGAACAGCGCCGGCAGATCGATCACCAGTGCGCTCCGACCACGGGGAGCCCACGCCACGGTGTCGCGGTGCAGGACCGGAGTTTCCTGCAGCGGTCGCCACCGCTCCAGCACGCGCGCGTCTGCGTCGACGATCCAGTACTCCTCGACGCCGTTCTCCAGATAAAAATCCCGTTTCGTCACACGGTCCGTCCGCAACGAGCTGGCGGAGAGCACTTCGATCGCGAGCAGCAGCGATTTCACGTCAGGCCACTCCATCAGCTTGCCGGCCAGCGTGATCCCCAGCGGCGTGACGAAGACATCGGGCTGGGTGATGGTCCCGTCGCGCAGCTCCAGATCGGATGGTGACATGACGACGATCCCAACGCGTTCGGACTCGAGATACCGGAACAAGAGTGCGTGGAACTCGCCCACCACGAGCTGGTGCAGCCACCGCGGCGCCGGTGTCACGAGCAACTCACCGTCGATGAGCTCGTACCGCGGCCACGCGCAATCCTCACGCGTGAGTTCTCGAACGGCAGCAGTGGTCCACTGGCGAGTAACCGGCATGGACATAGTCTGCTCGGCTGGTAGTGGAAATGGCAAGGGATCGACATGAAACATCATGCCGCCTGCCTTCAGACGCGTATCATCATTTCACTGCAGCCACCATCATTCGGCGACGCTGCGAACTCCGGGTTTCGAAGGGAGGAAG
>CAYMQV010000112.1:13669-14341 GCA_964392395.1 uncultured Gemmatimonadaceae bacterium | reverse complement strand
CACCGCCCAGGGCATCCAACACCATGGTGCTCGCGTGTTCGTTCTCTGCCTGGCCAGCGCCAGTCGCGCGACGCGCCGGCGAGTCGGTGCCAGCCGCGGCGCCGGTGGCAGTCTGGCGCGGCGATACCGCGCGAGCGTCCGGCTCCTTTTTTCTGAAGAACATTGTCTCGGTCCGATGAACATGAGTTTTCTCAAAGGATCGGTGCGTCCGCTGTAAAGCTTGAGCCGCTGGTTCGTCAGCCCGAGGCCGCGAGTGCGCGCAGTTCGCGGCTGGCGGTCCTGGCGCACTCCGCAAGGACCGCCGCGCCCACCAGAATCGCCCCCTCGGCCACGTCGAACCGCGACGAATGGGCGGCCGTTGCCGCCTCGCCCGCGGCCCGGGCCCCGAAGCGCAGGAAGCAGCCGGGAATGCGTTCGAGGTAACAGGAGAAATCCTCCCCTCCCATGTTCGTGATCCCGAACGGCACGACGGCGTCGGTCCCCAGTACCGCAATGGCTGCGGTGCGTGCCCACTGCGCCTCACGCGCCGGGTTCACGATGGGTGGCGTCCCGTGTTCGACGTCGACCTCCGCAGTCACGCCATATGCGGCGGCGACGGCGGTGGCGATTCGGGTCAGTTCGGTGACCAGCGTGGCGCGCGTCGGCGCATCCATGGCCCGCAGCGTTCCGGTG
>CAYMQV010000112.1:0-13659 GCA_964392395.1 uncultured Gemmatimonadaceae bacterium | reverse complement strand
CCGGTGAGGGTTGCCGTTTCGGGGATCACGTTCGATGCGATGCCGGCGTTGACGCTGCCGACCGTACAGACGGCGGGGCGCGCAGGATCGACGCGCCGCGCAACCACTGTCTGCAGCGCCATGATCACGGCCGCCGCTGCGACGATCGGATCGGCGGCCTCGTGTGGTCGTGCGCCATGCGCCCCCTTGCCGCGCAGCCGAATCGTGAAGGTGTCCGCCGAGGCGGCGAGGGGCCCTGGTTCGGCGATCACCTGCCCGACGATGAATCGGCGGTCGACGTGCCCGCCAAAGATTGCCTGGACACCATCGAGCACTCCACTCGCCAGAATCGCGGTCGCGCCCGCTCCAATCTCTTCGGCGGGCTGCAGCACGATCAGGACGTCACCTTCCGCCCGAGCGCGAAGGAGGTCCATCGCGGCGCCAATTGCCCAGGTGGCGTGCACGTCATGGCCGCACGCGTGCATGACCCCCGGTGTCGACGACGCGAACGCCAATCCGGTCTGTTCATCGATGGGGAGCGCGTCGATGTCGCCACGGATCGCCACCACCGGCGCGTCAGCGTGCAATCCAGGAATCCGCGCCACGATCCCGGTCCCCGCCACACGCTGAATCGCGGCAATGCCAAGTGACGCGAGGACGGCGTCGAGATGCGCGGCAGTTCGGTACTCCTGATTCGACAGTTCGGGAAAGTGATGCAGTGTGCGACGCAGCGTGAGCAGCTCGCTGACCTGCGCGTCCGAGAAGCGTTCGGAGGCGCCGCGACCGACGTCCAGCGTGTCTCGATGCGGCAGCGTGCCTGGTGGGGCAGTGAGCGGGTGCATCGACTAGCGCGACAGCGTCAGGGAACGCACGGTCAGGTCATCAATCCGGTCGACGTTCACCGCCACGCCGATTCCCGGCACGTCGAACGGTACCGTGACCATGCCGTCGGCGCTCATGGTCCATTCCGGAGTCACGACATCCTGCGCCCAGTATCGTGCGCTCGGACTCAGGTCGCCCGGCTTCTGAAAGTTGCTCAGCGATGCGAGGGCCACGTTGTAGGCACGACCGATCCCGCTCTCGAGCATCCCGCCGCACCACACGGGTATGCCAGTCACTTCACAGTAGTCGTGGATCGCGAGTGATTCCGCAAAGCCACCCACGCGTCCGGGCTTGATGTTGATCATGCGGCCGGCACCGAGTGTGACCATGTCCTGCGCCCGGTCGAGCGAGGTGATCGACTCGTCGAGACAGATCGGCGTCTTCAGCATGCGCTGCAGCGAGGCGTGCCGGACGATGTCCTCCCACGCCAGCGGCTGCTCGAACATCATCAGGTTCAGGCTGTCCATCGCGATCAGTGCGTCGGCGTCATCGAGTGTATACGCATTGTTCGCATCTGCCATCAGCGGGGCATCGGGAAATGCCTCGCGTACTGCCCGAACGTATGCGACGTCCCGGCCCGGCATGATCTTGAGCTTGATTTTCCGATAGCCCTCGGCCAGTGCGCTGCGCACCTTTTCGACCAGGGCCTCGGGTGAGCTTTGGATGCCGATCGAGATGCCGACCGGGATTGTCGGTCGCGTGCCGCCGATGAGCCGCGCCAGCGATACGCCAAGGCGTGTGGCGTCCACGCCCCACATTCCCATCTCGACCGCCGCTTTCGCCATCAGGTGACCGCGAAAGTCCTCCTCGAGGACTGCGAAGACATCGCCCGCCGCGCCGAAGGTGCGGCCGAGCACGCGTGGCGCGATCCAGCGCTCGATGGCGAGCCAGGCGGTGTCGACCGTCTCCGCCGTATAGTTCGGCATGTCATCAGCGACGCACTCACTCCACGCGCTGGCGCCGCTCGCGTCGTGCAACTCGAGCAGCGCGATCCGGCGCTCGGTCATCGTCCCGGACGAGATGCGGAAGGGTTCGCGCAGTGGGAGCCGGATTTCGCGAAGCGTGATGCTGGTGAGTTCGAGCATGTGGAGTCGAGTTGAAGTGCGGTCGGCGGATGTCAGCGTGTCGCGGACAGGACGTAGTATGGCAGACGGTCGTCGTGTCCGCGTACGAAGCGCGTCACGAGGAGGCCCTGCGCAAAACGGGCCGTGAAGGCGGCACGGGCCGCGATGCGCCAGGCGCGTGCCAGGTCGAGGTTGACGGCCTGCACGGCAGACAGGTCGTGAGGGATCGTGATGCGGACTGCCGCGGCGTCGACGGTCGGAACCGCGACCGGCGTTCCGTCTGGTTGCGCGGCAATCGCCTGTGGCAGGGTGCTGTCTCCGGCGTCAGCTGCACCGCTGCGCACGGGCGCCGCGCCGGTAGCCGTGAGCTCCCAGTGGTACACGACGCGATCCGTCGGCATGGCACCGTGCAGGATGCTGCCAGTGTTTTCACCGTACATGTTCTCGACGTACTCTGCCGGGAACGCACCGAGATGATTGATGTTGAAATGTGCGTTGCGGGCCACCAGCGGATCGGCTGTCCACAACATGCGGTGCACGCCGAGCGGCACGACCACGTCACGCTGGTGTGCCTTGAGCGCCTCGCCAAGGCCGAGACCTCGGGCTTCAGGTCGGACGGCGAGCATGTCTGACCAGTGGACAGGGCGCCCATGCTGGAGGCCCGTCATGCCGAAGACAAAGCCCAGCATCCGGTCATTGGAATCAAAGGCGCCGGCCGCCACCCCGCCGATCTTCTGCGACACACGCAGAATCGCGCCCGGGACCCGCTCCGAGAACCCGTGTCCCCAAGTGTCGTCCTGCAGCGCGATGCAGGCGTCGTAGTCGGCCAGCGAGGACAGCTCACGGATCGTGATCGGCGGGACGTCGTGCGTGGTCATGGCGTCGTCAGGGCGAGGTGCGGGCTTGCGGTGCGGAACACCTGATGATAGCGATAGATGCGCACAGAACTGTATACAATTTTTTTCTGGGTCAAGCATGCCCGTCGATTCCGCAGGACGCAAGTCGTCGATCGCCGGCCGATGGCCGCTCCGCTTCGTCAGCTGTCAGGCCCTGTGGCTGCTCGGTGCGTGCCGCGCGGCCGTGCCGGTCGCTGGCGCGCCGTCGCCCGCCACTGCTGCGGGCGCGTACGACATCGTGATCGCCAATGGCCGGGTTGTCGACGGCACCGGCAATGCCTGGTATGCCGCCGACGTCGGCATCCGGGGTGACCGCATCGCAACGATCGTTCCTCCGGGGCACCTCGCCAAGGCGGCCGCCACGACACGTATCGATGCCGCCGGACGGGTGGTGGCGCCCGGCTTCATCGACATTCAGGGGCAATCGGTCGTGCAGTTCACCACCGGCGATGGGCGCGTGGTAGGCAAGGTGTCGCAGGGCGTGACGACGGAAATCCTGGGCGAAGGCAGTACACCGGCACCGGTGAACACTGCGATTGCGGCCCTGATGGCCTCGCAGGTGCGCACTCATGATGACTCGGTGCAGGCAAAGGCAGTCAGTACGTTTACAGGACCGCGCGGCTTCGCGACGTGGTTGACGGCGATGGAACTGCATGGTACGTCGGTCAACGTCGGTTCGTTTCTGGGTGCCGGTACGATCCGCGTGTATGCAAAGGGTTTCGCGGAAGGGGCACCAACGCCTGCGGAACTCGACACGATGCGTGCCGTGACACGCAACGCGATGCAGGACGGCGCGTTTGGTGTGGCCAGCGCGCTGATCTATCCGCCCGGAAACTTCGCCGCGACGCCGGAACTGGTGGCAATCGCCAAGGCGATGTCGCCGCTTGGCGGTGTGTACATCACGCACATGCGATCGGAGGCCGATCAGTACCTGGAAGCGATCGACGAAGCGATGCGCATCGGGCGCGAGGGCGGCGTGCCGGTCGAGATCTATCACCTCAAGGCGGGTGGCGTCCGCAACTGGCCCAAGGCGACGCAGGCCGTGGCGAAGATCGATTCGGCGCGGGCGGCGGGGCAGGATGTGGCCGCCGACATGTATCCCTACGTCGCGGGGGGGACGTCACTGTCTGCGTGCACACCACCGTGGGCCACGGAAGGTGACAAGCTGCTCGATCGGCTGCGCGACCCGACGACTCGCGCCCGGATCATCGTGGAGATGCAGGCCGCGAGAAACAGCTGGGAAAATCTCTGCGCGTTGGCGACGCCCGCCGGCATCATGACGGTCGGCTACGAGCAACCGGCCCTCAGGCAATACGAAGGCAAGCGGATTGCCGAGATTGCAGCTGGTATGGGCAAGAGCTGGTCGAACACGATCGTGGATCTGCTCCTCGCGTCCGAGGGGCGCGTCGGGATGCTGGTCTTCATGATGTCGGAGCCGAATGTCGAGATGCAGATGCGCCAGCCCTGGATGAAGTTCGGGACCGATGCCGACGGCTCGGACCCCGACTCGGCGAAGGGCCTCACGCATCCCCGCGCCTACGGCACCTATACGAGAATCCTCGGTCACTATGTGCGCGAGCGCGGCGTGCTGACGCTCGAGGAGGCGGTGCGCAAGATGACGTCGGCGGTGGCGAATCGCCTGTCGATTCATGATCGTGGCCAGTTGCGCGAGGGTTTCTTCGCCGACGTGGTGATCTTCGATCCCGCGACGGTGATCGACAAGGCGACGTTCACGGCGCCACATCAGAATTCGGTGGGCATCGAGACCGTGATCGTGAACGGTGTGCGTGTCTGGGAAGAGGGAAAACACACCGGGGCGAAGCCGGGCCGGATCGTGCGTGGTCCGGGATGGACTGGCCGCCGGGTGGCACCATGAAGAGCACTACACCAGCGCTGGCGAGCGTCCGGGGCGCTCGACCGATGGTCGTCTACCACGCGTTGCGCGCGTTGATCGTGCGTGGGCAGCTTGCGCCCGGCTCGCGCATCGTGGAGACCGAGGTCGCCAGCAAGCTGCGAGTCAGCCGCACGCCGGTGCGGGGCGCGCTGCAGCGGCTCGCACACGAGGGGTACCTCATCGACTCCCCGTCACTGCAGCAGTCGAGACCGACTGTCGCGCCGCTGACGCGCGACGATGCGATGGAGCTGTTTTCGATCGTGGCCGAGATCGAAGGCCTGGCGGCGCGATACGCGACGGTGCTTCCGGTCGGGAAGCGTGACGCGCTACTCGACGAACTGACGACGATCAACGCACGTTTCGCGCGGGCCTCGCGTGCGAAGGTGCCGAAACACGATCTGCTCTATGAGCTCGACGAGCAATTCCACCGTCGGTACGTGGAACTCGCCGCCGGGCCCCGACTACGCGCGCTGCACGACGCGGTCAAGCCGCAGGCCGAACGCTACGAGCGCTTGTATGTGAGCCTGCTGTCCCGCGGGCTCGCCCCATCGGTGCAGGAACATGCGGCGATCATTCGTGCGATCCGCAGTGCGGATCCGGATGCCGCGCAGCGCGCGGTGCAAACCAACTGGCGAAACGCGGCGGCGCGGCTGGGTCAGGTGATCACCAACGTTGGCGAGCGTGGACAATGGTAACGGCGAGCAGACAGGTGACGACGAGCACACTGATGGGCGCCGCACTCGGCGCTCCGTCCCGGGTCCGGTTTCGTCGACTGAGACCGCTTGCCATGTCTGCGTGTCTCGCGGCCCCGTCGCTGTGCGCGCAGGGGCGGGAGGTGATCGGGCCGCTGCCGCGATACGCGGCTGTGACCCAGGCGCTGAGCGTGTTCATCGAGCGCGAGATACGCGACAAGGGAATTCCCGCCCTGTCGATTGCGCTGGTCGACCGTCACCGGGTGGTGTGGTCGCGCGGCTTCGGGGTGGAGAATGCCGCGACCGGGAAGCCGGCAACGGCGAACACCGTGTACCGTGTCGGATCAGTCTCCAAGATGTTCACCGACATCGGCATCATGCAGCTGGTCGAGCGGGGACAGGTGAACCTCGACGCACCGGTGCAACAGTACCTGCCAGCATTCACGCCGCGGAACACGTCCGGCACACCAGTGACGCTGCGGCAGCTCATGTCGCACCATTCCGGTCTGGTGCGCGAGCCGCCGGTCGGGCACTATTTCGACGATAGCCGGCCGTCGCTCGCCGAAACGGTCGCCAGTCTCAGTCAGACATCGCTGGTGTATGCCCCGGGAACCCTGCAGAAATACTCGAACGCCGCGATCGCCACGGTCGGCTACGTGCTCGAACAGAAGAGTCGGATGCCATTCGCCGAGTTTCTGCAGCGTGCGGTGCTGCAGCCGACCGGGATGATATCCAGTTCGTTCGACCCGTCTCCGACGATGCTCGCGCGCGTACCGGAGGCGGTGATGTGGTCGTATCACGGCCGCCACTTTCCTGCACCGACGTTTCCACTCGGCATGGCGCCCGCCGGCAGCATGTACAGCACCATGCCGGATCTCGGACTGTTCATCAGCATGCTCTTCGACCGGGGCCAGGGTGTCAATGGCCCTGTGCTGCGTGCGAGCTCGCTGGCCGAGATGTGGCGACCCCAGTTCGCCCCCGCCGGCGCCACGCGCGGATCCGGTCTCGGTTTTGGTGTCGGCACACTCGATGGGCGGCGAATGGTGGCGCACGGCGGAGCGATCTACGGATTTGCCACGCAGCTCGCCGCGCTGCCGGATGACCAGCTCGGTGTGGCGGTCAGCGCGGCGAAAGACGGGATGAACGGACTGACCACCCGAATTGCGAACGAGGCGTTGCGGTTGATGCTGGCGCTGCGGAAACGTGCGGCGCTGCCGACGATCGCCGTCTCATCGCCGGTATCGTTGCTGGACGCGCAACGGCTGGCGGGCACATACCGGAATGGAAGCGAGGCGATGCGGGTCGAGGTGCAGGACTCGACCGTGATCGTCGCGGCGGATGGCCGCGATCATCGACAGACGATGCGACACTGGGCGGGCGATACGGTGATCGCAGATGACGGGATGTCCTTCGGCGACAAGCTCTGGCGCGACGGCAGCGCCGTCGTGTACGGCGGCCGGCGGTACGAGCCAGCCGCCGCCGTCACCGACGCGTTGCCGATCGACCCCTCGCCACGGCTCCGCGGACTGGTGGGTGAGTATGGATGGGATCACAACATCCTCGTCATCCTCGAGCGTGAAGGGCGCTTGCATGCGCTGATCGAATGGTTCTTCGAGTATCCGCTGACCGAGATCAGCGACGGCGTCTACGCCTTTCCGGCAACGGGCCTCTACGCTGGCGAACGCATCGAATTCACGAGGGATGTCGGTGGGCGCGCGAGGCAGGCGCGCGCGGCCGGCGTTCCGTTCATTCGCCGGGCAATCATTGGCGAGGATGGCGGAGTGTTTCGCATCACGCCCTTGCAGCCAGTGGAAACACTCCGTGCGACGGCGCTGGCGGCTCAGCCACCCGTGGAGTCGGGACAGTTCCGCGACGCCGAGCTCCGGGAACTGATCCAGCTGGATTCCACCATCAAGCTGGATATCCGGTATGCCTCCGACCGCAATTTCCTCAGTACGCCGGTGTACACGCAGGCACGGGCATTCCTCCAGCGCCCTGCGGCCGAGGCTCTGGTCCGCGCGCACCGGAAACTGGCGGCGCAGGGCTACGGACTTCTGATCCACGACGGCTACCGGCCGTGGTACGTGACGAAGATGTTCTGGGATGGAACGCCATCCGACAAGCACGACTTCGTGGCGGACCCGAGCCAGGGCTCGCGACACAATCGGGGTGGCGCGGTGGACCTGACGCTGTACGACCTGCGGACTGGCGAGCCCGTCATGATGACCGGTGGGTATGACGAGATGTCCGACCGGTCATATCCCGAGTACCCGGGCGGCACCAGCCGCCAGCGCGCGTTGCGCGGCGTGCTGCGACGCGCCATGGAGGCAGAAGGTTTCAACGTCTACAGTGCCGAATGGTGGCACTTCGACTACAAGGACTGGCGCCTGTACCGCATCGGGAACCAGCGATTCGAAGACCTGGGCATCACCCGCTGACTGTTGGCGGGCGTTACCTGACGCCCGCCAGCGCTGCGAGCACGAGCATCACGTATTGCGGCCCGACATACCCGTTCGGGCCGTCGTCGTATGACTCCGTGAGCGAGTGCGCGGTCGCGCTGCGGCCGCCCGCATCGAGGGTGATGGCGGGAATGCCAAGTCCGATCGGTACGTTCGAATCGGTGCTCGATGCATGAGGCGTCACGGGAAATCCGAGCACCTTGCCCGCTTCGACGGCAACGCGAACGATCCGGGCGGTGTCTGGCTGCGAGCCGGCGGGACGGATACCAATCGTATCGATGACCATCGTCAGCGGAATCCTGCTGTCGGGCCAGCGCGCGAGTTCCTCGCGTAATGCGTCGCGCACCGCCGCCTGAAACTTCGCGTCGAGCGTCGCGAGGGAGGCGGCACTTTCCGAGCGCATGTCGACTTCGACGATCCCTTCGTAGGGAATGGAATTCACAGACGTTCCACCGCTGACGACACTGGCACTGAACGTCGTGCGCGGCGATGCCGGAACGGTGAAGTCAGACATTTTTGCGATGGCACGTCCCATGGCATGGATCGGGTTCGGCATGCCGAACGCGCCATAGCTGTGGCCGCCCGGCCCCTTGTAGGACACGCGGTAGCGATTGCTGCCGACGGCTCCGCTGACTGCGCCAAAGCCTGTGCCATCGACGGAGATGAAGTAGTCGATCCGGCCCTTGAGCTCACCGGTGAACAGCGCGCGCACGCCGCGCAGGTTGCCTGGGCCTTCCTCTCCGACGGTGCCAACGAAGTACACCCGTCCCAGGGTGCGTACATCGGCCGAGCGCATCGCGCGCGCCACCGCCAGCACGGCGGCCAGGCCGCGACAGTCATCACCGATGCCAGGGGCCGTGAGTCGTGCGCCGCCCGCGGCCGTGCTGTCGCGCCGGACCTTCACGTTCGTTCCTTCGGGGAAGACGGTATCGAGATGCGCCGAGAGCACCACCGTGGGTCCGACGCCGGTACCGGCGCGTTCACCGATCACGTTGCCGGTGGCATCGATGTGCACGTTCGTGATCCCGAGCGCCTCGAGCCGGCGCTTGAATTCAGCCGCGCGCTCGGCCTCCTTGAACGGCGGTGCGGCGATCTCGCAGATCGATGCCTGCTGGTCGAGCGTCCACGCATTGTCGGCTCGGATCGTTGCCAGCGCCTGCGCAATGGCGGGGTGCCCATTCGGAATGCGTATCGGCTGGGCGCCGAGTGCGCCAGCGACGAACAGTGGAAGCAGAGTCTGCCTGACCATGATCACGACCGTCAGAAGCTGTGGAAGATGGCGAGGTAGGTTGCCACCCCGCCGAGCAGTGGCACGAGCACGTAGATCGGCTTTGCCAGCGCTGGAATGCGATAGGGCAGAATGGAGAGCACCGCCATGATCACCCAGATACCCACCTTCGACCAGAGCCATCCCGGAAACAGCGCCGTGTCGCTGAGGCCGAGCCGCGCGGCCTGCCCGAACCCGCCGGCCAGCGCGAGCAGCATCCCCAGGCCGAACAGGCTGGCGGTGAGCGCTCGCGTCCTGCTGGTGGCCTTGGTGCCGCCATTCGCGGCGTGAATCGCGATGCCGCCGAGCGAGGTCATCGCCATGAAGAGGCCGAAGATGTGCAGCGTCTTGTAGAAGAGCTGGGTGCGGAAGAACGGCAGCGCCGCGGGGACGGAAGCGGCGGCATCCTGCAGCATGGCGAAAAGCGTCATGAGTTTCCCTGAACAGAATGGTGTTGAGCGACGACTGATCAGACGTTGAAGCGGAACAGCAACACATCACCGTCGTGCACGATGTACTCCTTGCCTTCCGAACGCACCGCACCGGCTTCCTTCGCGCCCTTCCACCCCTTCAGCCGCACGAAGTCGTCGAAGCCTGCCGTCTCCGCACGGATGAAGCCCTTCTCGAAATCCGTGTGGATGACCGCCGCGGCCTTCGGGGCGGTGTCGCCACGATGAATGGTCCATGCGCGCACTTCCTGTTCACCGGCAGTGAAGTACGTGTGCAGCCCGAGGAGGTGATAGCCAGCGTGAATCAATCGATCGAGTCCGGCGCTCTCGAGACCGAGTGAGCTGAGGAATTCCTTCTTTTCCTCGGCGGCCAGTTCGGCCAGTTCGGCTTCGATCCGCGCCGAGAACGGCACCACGTCTGCCACTTCATCCGTGGCCGCAATCGCAACGCGGAGGGCGTCGACGTACTTGCCATGTCCGGTGGCCAGTTCGTCATCGGTGACGTTGGCGGCATAGAGGACCGGCTTCACCGTGAGCAGCATCAGCGGCTCGAGCAGGAAGAGTTCCTCCTTGCTCAGTCCAGCACGCCGAACCGGATTTCCATTCTGCAGTGATGCCAATGCTTTCTGCAGTGCCGGGAGCTCAGCGATGGCTTCCTTGTCGCCGCTCCTGGCAATCCGCGCCTGCTTGTCGAGCCGCTTCTCGACGCTGCCGATGTCGGCGAAGCAGAGTTCGAAGTCAATCACGTCACGATCGCGCACCGGATCGACACTGCCCATGACGTGCGTGATATCGTCATCGTCGAAGCATCGGATGACATGCACGATGGCGTCGGTCTCGCGAATGTTCGCGAGGAACTTGTTCCCCAACCCTTCGCCCTGCGCAGCCCCTTTGACCAGTCCGGCGATATCGACGAACTGCACGACGGCTGGCACGGTTCGCTTCGGCTGTACCACGGCCGCCAGTGCGTCGAGGCGCGAGTCCGGCACTTCGACCATGCCGACATTCGGCTCGACGGTGCAGAACGGGTAGTTGGCCGCTTCGGCCTTGGCCGCCGTGAGCGCGTTGAACAGCGTGGACTTGCCGACGTTCGGGAGACCGACGATGCCGAGCTTCAGCACAGGATGGATCGGAAAAGGGAGAAGGCTGCCGCGACGCGTGTCACGCGGGCGGTGGATTGAACCTATTCATCATCACGTTGATTCCTTCACCGACCCAGCATTCACAGGCGTCACTGATCCTTGGCATCGCGGCTTCCATGAACTCCGTTTCCTCGCGTCCGAACGGGCCGAGCACGTAGCCGGACAGGTCGCCGACGGACGCGCGCGGGTGCAGTGGGGCGATCCCGATTCGGAGCCGCGGGTAGCCCGTCGATCCGACATGCGCCTGCACCGACTTGAGTCCGTTGTGCCCGCCGGCGCTGCCGCTCGGACGGGTGCGCATCGAGGCACAGGGGAGTGCCACCTCATCCACGATCACCAGCAGATCCTGGGCAGGATCCCAGCCGGGCCGGTTGAGAAACGGTTTCAGCACTTCCCCGCTGAGATTCATGTACGTCTGCGGCTTCACCAGCTTCACCACCTCCGCACCGACACGCGCGGTCGCCACCATGGCCTTACCATCCTTCTTCCAGCCGTCGACGCTCCACCGGCGGGCGAGGTGATCGAGCACCCACCAGCCGATGTTGTGCCTGGTGCGCTCGTACTCCTTGCCGGGATTGCCGAGGCCGAGAAAGACTTTCATTGCGGGGCAAACGGATCAGGGCAGAGCATGCGCGGCTGGCGTTGCTCCGTGGAGGGGGCGTCCGGAATGCACGCGGGGCGCGGCGCGACGAGTCGCACCGCGCCCCGCGACCGACGGCGTCCGGTTTACTTCGCGTCGTCCGCGAGCTTCTTGGCGCGGAGCACTTCGGGTTCAGCGGCCGCCGCTGCGGCATCCGCCGCCGCATCCGTCGCATTCACCTTCGGCGCCGCCACCACGACCACCGAGGCGTCGGCGTCGGTCAGCACCTTGACACCGGCCGGCAACTTCAGATCGCGGACGTGCACCGAGTCACCGACATTCAACGCCGTGACGTCGACGTCGATGTGGTTCGGGATCGCGGACGGATCGACTTCGACTTCCAGTTCACGCATGGTCTGGTCGAGGATGCCGGCGAACGAACGCACGCCGATCGAGACGCCGACGAGGATGAGCGGGACGTTGACGGTGATCATCTCACCGGCCACGAGCTCCTGGAAGTCGACATGCACGAGCTGCTTCTTGAACGGGTGCTTCTGGATCTCGCGAATGAGCGTCCGCGACACCTTGCCATCGATGCTCAGCTCCACCACGGTCGTTTCGGCGGAGACGCGCTCGAGGAGGCGTTCCAGATCACGCGTCAGCACCGAGAGGGACATCGGTGCGCGCTTGTGGCCGTAAATGACGGCGGGCACCGAGCCGGCGCGGCGCAGTGCGCGCGCGGCGCCCTTGCCGGATTCAGAACGAAG
This sequence comes from uncultured Gemmatimonadaceae bacterium, assembly GCA_964392395.1. Taxonomy (GTDB): domain Bacteria; phylum Gemmatimonadota; class Gemmatimonadetes; order Gemmatimonadales; family Gemmatimonadaceae; genus JACMLX01. The sequence goes on along the minus strand of CAYMQV010000112.1, from coordinate 1,588 downwards.
GGTTGCGGAGAGCGTAGCAGTGGACATCGTGAATACTCCTCAGGAGACGCGCGTGGCGTCAGTCAAACAGTGAGCTGACGGACTGCTCGCTGTGGGTGAATCGAATGGCCTTCGACAGCAACTCGCCGACCGACAGCACGTTCAGCTGGTGCGGGCGACGGGACTCGGGGATGGCGACCGAGTCGGTCACCGTCACTTCCTTGATTGGCGCGTCGTCGAAGCGCTGCTTCGCCGGGCCGCTCAACAATGCATGGGTCGCGCAGACGTAGATGTCGGCGGCGCCGAGCGCCCGCAGCGCTCGCGCGGCTTCCGTCACCGTACCGCCCGTGTCGATCATGTCGTCGGCGATGAGGCAGTCGCGCCCCTCGACGTCACCGACCACGTTCACCACTTCGGCCACATTGGCTCGCGGACGCCGCTTGTCGACGATCGCGAGCGAGGCGTCGAGCCGCTTGGCAAACCCACGGGCCATCTTCGCGGCACCGACATCGGGTGCCACCACCACCAGATCCTTCAGCTCCTTCTTGCGGTAGTGCGCCGTGAGCACCGGCGCCGCGTAGAGGTGATCCACCGGCACATCGAAAAATCCTTGCAGCTGATGCTGATGAAAATCGAGACCGAGCACACGATCCGCGCCCGCAGTCTGGATCATGTTCGCCATCAGCTTGGCCGCGATCGCGACGCGCGGCTGGTCCTTGCGGTCCTGGCGCGCGTAGCCGAAGTACGGCATGACACAGGTGATACGATGTGCGCTCGCACGACGGGCCGCGTCGATGAGCAGCAGCATTTCCAGAATGTTGTCCGCCGGCGGGTTCGTCGACTGGATGATGAACAGATCCGATCCCCGGATGTTCTCATCGATGCGGACGAAGATCTCGCCGTCGCTGAAGCGGGTCGACGTGGTCTTGGCAAGGTCGACGCCGAGGTGGCGTGCGACTTCGTCGGCCAGCGCCGGATTGGCGGTCCCCGAAATGATCTTGGCGCCAGGCGCCAGCGGCAGTGTGTCCATATGGCAGAGCCTTAGAACCTACCGGCATCAGGCCGTCCATTCAAGGGCGTGTCCGAGGTCGTCGCGAGATCGCGGTCGCCTCGGTCGCCACGTTCCACCAGAACGGCAACCAGCGCGGCGGCGGCGGCCGTGATCAGCACGTCCGTCACGTCGGGGTAGCGCCCGGGCACGGCGCACTGTCCCAACTCCAGAAGGCCCGCGTAGGCGACCGCGGCTCGCACGCCCGGACGCGGCTGTCCCATCCGCGTCCGCGCGGCCAAACACGCCCCGAGCGCGGCGCCCAGCCCCGCCTTCTGCAGCACCAGGAAGACGCTCGACAGGTCCTGCCGCTGGAAGAGTGACATCATCGGGACGAGTTGCCGCCAGCTGGCGCTCCAGGCGCCGGAAGGTTCGGCGATCCATGACGCCGGGCTCCAGGCCATCACGCACCCGAAGAGTGCGACGATCACGGCGAGCTGAGTCGCGCGCGTCGCTCGCGCAGCGACCGCAGTCCGCCAGCGGGGGACCAGCGCGAGCCCGAGCGCGAGCCCGATGGCCAATGCCACGCTCTGGACCTGCCAGGTGCCCATCTCACGCTCC